>AP018318.1:0-340625 GCA_003990705.1 Nostoc sp. HK-01 | reverse complement strand
ATGGGAAGAATATCAAGGTCATTTGTGAAATTCTTAGCGAGTTCTTGCAATGCTGTGCGGCGAACATATTCATTATCATCTGTTGTGGCGCGTTGTTTTAAAATCAGCAAAGTATCGGGGTAATTTTTGAATCCCCTCGCTAATTCTTGCACGGCGGCGCGGCGCACATCAGAATATTGATCAGCGATCGCTCGTTGTTGCAAAATCAAGAGAGTATCAGGATCATCTTTAAATCCCCTAGCTAATTCTTGCATAGCAGCGCGACGCACATACTGATCATTATCAGCCGTAGTACGTTGTTTTAGCCAAGGCAAAATTTCTGGTTCTTCTTTGAAACCCCTCGCCAATTCCTCAACTGCGGTTTGTCGTACACCCGAATATTTATCAGATATGGCGCATTGTTGCAGAATGAAGAAAGTATCAGCATCGTCTTTGAAAACCCTGGCTAATTCTTGCACAGCAGCTTGGCGCACATATTCGTTCTCATCTGTAATAGCGCATTGTTTAAGGATAAAAAGAGTATCAAGATCATCTTTAAAACCCCTGGCTAATTCTTGCACTGCAACTTGGCGCACAGTCCAGTCATTATCAGTGGTGCGTTGTTTTAGCCAAACAAGAGTTTCTAAGTCATCTTTAAAGCTTCGCGCTAATTCTTGCACTGCAACTTGTCGCACTGTCCCAGAATTATCCGCAGTCACACGCTGTTTCAGCCAGTGTAAAATATCGGGTTTGTCTTTAAAACCTCTGGCTAATTCTTGCACAGCGGCTTGGCGCACATATTCATTCTCATCTGTTGTGGCGCGTTGTTGCAGCATAGGGAGAATTTCTAGATCATCTTTGAAATTTCTCGCTAATTCTTGCAATGCTACTTGGCGTACCGTCCAATCATTATCTGCGATCGCCCGTTGTTTTAGCCATACCAAAGTATCAACATGATCTCGAAAGCTTCTCGCCAATTCTTGCACTGATGTCCGTCGCACATCTTCATGTTCATCAGCATTAGCCAGTTGTTTCAACCAAACTAAAGTATCAGCATCATCTTTCCAAGTCGTTGCTACAGATGTTACAGCTTTAGTCCGAATTTCTTGAACTAATTTAGTTTCTTCTTCATCTCGATAAGGTTGATAATAATAACCTAGGTCATATTTAGTTAACTCTTTCAGCCGATGCAATAATTTATTCGCCGTTGTTGTTACTAACAACCGATTTCGCACTTCTGCCAGGCACTTAGCAGCTAAAAAAAGATTGATAAACTTTTCTGCTTCCCCATTTTGTGCCATTAAATATTCCAGAATTTCACAAACAAACCGCGGCTCAATCATCCCCGTAATCAGGCGCAAAACTTCATGCCAAGTTTCATAACGCCAATGCTTTTCAAAAACTTCATTATTTAATTCTTTAATAGAAAGTGTTTGTGTTTCTTTAAATTGCCAAACAAACTCCCAAGCACAAAAATATTCTAAAAAAGTACGATGCACAAAAGCATAATAATCTGCGCCTAAAAAACATAACATAAAATTGCGAGTCCTTAATTGATTAATCATCACTCTCGCCACTTTAGTCGGGTATTCAAATTCAATATTTTTTAAATACCGAATCAAAATTTTTTCTAAATCATTAACACTAATTAAATTACCAGTCAAACCTTTAGCACTAGTTTGCATGTGATATGCAACTTGACGCAACATTGCTTGTTTATCTTTATAATCAATAGTTTTTGGATCGAGGCGGGAATCTTCTACCAAAGCGCGTTCTACATCCCATTGATGTAGCAGCACCCGTGATGCTTGTTCATAAAGTGTGGCTCTATCTCGTGGTAATTCTTGGTTGCGATTGAGAATTGCCATCATCGTTAATAACAGCGGATTTCCTGCCAATTCTGCGATAGATTTTGAAGTATCAATTGCTCTGTGTAAACGCTCACGTTTGCGTAACTTATCTTCTTCATCATGAAACGTTAACTCATGCCAGCGAATGATAAAATCTTGAATCTGTTCTGCTTCTAAATCTTGCAGCATAAAATGGCGAAATTCTGCATCTCGCAAGCGTTGGGGTTTATAGCCAATCACGCGAGAAGTGACAATTACCCGCACATGAGGATAGACATTAGTAAAGCGATGAATGTCTGTAATGACATCTTCTCTTTTGCCTAATTCAAAAACTTCATCTAAACCATCAAACATCACTAAAGCATTGCCAGTTTTTAAATGTTCGTGTAGTTGATTTTGATTGAGATGATGAACTATGCCACTACATTTATGAAAAAACTCTAAAAAATTACTGCACTCATTATTTTCTCTTCTTCTAATATAAGTGCGTAACTCAATTAACAAAGGGATAGGTTGAGAAATTATGTTATTTAATGGTGTTTCTGCCCAATTTAGTGCTAAAAATTGCAATAACGTTGATTTTCCTGAACCTGGATCACCTAAAATAACTATATATTTATAAACTGGATTATTGATAATATCTAGAACCGAAACTATTGGTTGTTCAAAATAAACTCTGCGGTAGCCTTCTAACTCTTCTAATAAAATTTCTGCTTCTATTTGATTAGCATCTCTGAGCTTTTTGAAATGTTCTTTGGGTAATTCATGTACTTGGGGTAAAACTTGGTGAACTTCCCGGACATTCTGGGCAATAAACATCCGCCATAACTTCAATTCATTATAAGCATACCCAGTGGTATCTAAACTATCTAACTTGAGATTGCCGTAACGCTCATAAAGTCCTTCTTGATATCTATGTAAATCAAAATCTGTGGGAACTCCAGCTATTTTTTGCAGATTTTTACTTAGTTCCTCTAAAGTTTGACTATCTAATAGAGAGCGTAACTTATCTGATTCTCGAATAATTGCTTTTACTTTTTTTACATATCTTTTGGTGAGTCTTTCCCAATCAAACTTTTGGGGTAAATTCGGTAAATTCATTTCATACCAAGTACGAGAAAGTGCCTGATAATCTAAAAATTGACAGTCTGATTGGAAAGGATAACCGAGAGTTTCTCTGATAAATGGATTGCTAATGAAATTCTTTAATATTTTCGTATATTGTTTGAGTTCTATCTCTTCTATGTCTGCATCTTCTAATTCCTGCTGCATTAATTCTAAAAATTCTTTTAATGCTTTACCAGCAGCAATTTCAATATCTTCCTTTTTTAGTTGCTGCGAAATGTTCTTTGGTATACATTTTAATAAATCCTTAGCCCAGTCTTTTACTACGTCTTTTGCTAATTCCTCAAAAATCGGTTTAAAAGTAAACCCGACAGCTTGAGTTACGCCCCAAACAGCCAGCCAATCTATTATTATCATCGCGTTTACCCAGTTTCAACTTCGAGGATACTTAATCGCTTCAATAATTTTTAATCACAAGGTAAAAGGCAAAATTTTATGAGCATTTTTATCTAATCAGCACCTTATATCTAATTCTATCTAACTACTTATATATTGTGTGGAAATTGCATGAAATTGATTTTGGTTTATGTATTTGCAATGACAATTAAGTATATTTTTTCATGTATAAATATTTTTAAAATTAGTAGTAATAACCGAATAAAAAATAATTTTTTATATAAATATAAATTTTATACTAATACCAGTATTTGAAAATATAGGTAATTGCATAAACTCAAAATTTATAGGAATTGAAAAAGCTGCCTCAAGGCATTGTCTCCACGTAGGCAAAGACAAAAAACTTAAGTTAATCACATTGCAAGGACGTACAGAATACCAGATAAATTACATCACAGCTTGATCAAGTATCAAGCTAATCATATTTATGAACCAAGCGTTATTACTTTATCCGGATTGATTAGCATCTGCCGAGAAAACTTGATTGGTAGATGCACCTTGATCTTCAACTCCCCTAGCTGTTTAACATCGGCTGGGGGATTTTTTATGTGGAACAGCCATTATTTTGAGTATTTTATCCGGTTAAGGACGATCGCATAAAGAACAATTAATTGGTAGATGCACCCTGATAACTAATTCCCCTAGCTGGTTTACACCGACTGGGGGATTTTTTTTGGCTCCATTGCCAGAATGAGAAAATTTTATCCGGTTGAGGGCGATCGCACACAGAACAATTAATTGGTAGATGCACCCTGATAACTAATTCCCCTAGCTGGTTTACACCGACTGGGGGATTTTTTTTGCTTCATTGCCAGAATAGGAAAATTTTATCCGGTTAAGGGCGATCGCATAAAGAACAATTAATTGGTAGATGCACCCTGATAACTAATTCCCCTAGCTGGTTTACACCGACTGGGGGATTTTTTTTGCTCCATTGCCAGAATCGGAAAATTTTATCCGGTTAAGGACGATCGCACACAGAACAATTAATTGGTAGATGCACCCTGATAACTAATTCCCCTAGCTGGTTTACACCGACTGGGGGATTTTTTTTGCTCCATTGCCAGAATCGGAAAATTTTATCCGGTTGAGGGCGATCGCACACAGAACAATTAATTGGTAGATGCACCCTGATAACTAATTCCCCTAGCTGGTTTACACCGACTGGGGGATTTTTTTTGCCTTCATTGCCAGAATGAGAAAATTTTATCCGGTTGAGGGCGATCGCACATAGAACAATTAATTGGTAGATGCACCCTGATAACTAATTCCCCTAGCTGGTTTACACCGACTGGGGGATTTTTTTTGGCTCCATTGCCAGAATGAGAAAATTTTATCCGGTTGAGGGCGATCGCACACAGAACAATTAATTGGTAGATGCACCCTGATAACTAATTCCCCTAGCTGGTTTACACCGACTGGGGATTTTTTTTGCCTCCATTGCCAGAATCGGAAAATTTTATCCGGTTGAGGGCGATCGCACACAGAACAATTAATTGGTAGATGCACCCTGATAACTAATTCCCCCGGCGGCTGCCACCACTGGGGGATTTTTTTATTGATTGCAAACATCATGGCCGCGAGTGTGATTTCCAAGGTGCAGATATGAAAGCACTCCTCAATCATTTGTAATTAATAACCAAGAACAAATGATAGAGAACATCCAAAATTTTCACAACTCAAACAGGCTTATCTTTGCCAACTTACTAATCCCACCATTTCTAATGCTTCTGCTACTTGTGGATGCAACGTACAGTACCAGATATCCTCAAAACTCCACTCAACCAAGAGTGCCGTTGGAAATGGCGAACCATCAGCATGAGTTGGCAAAGAGCAATTTAAGTATTTTGCCAGCAAATAGCCAAGCCTTGCATATTGCAGGTTAACAGCACCGTAATGGTCATAACTAGCTGCTTTAGCTAATTCAGTGGTTGTCGTAGTCCGATTAGGAAAATGGTAATGAGCTACTAACATAGCTCGGTGTCCTACTGTCAGGCTGGCTTCAATCGCAGTCAAAGCTTCAGCATATTCCTCAGCCGAAGGGAGAAATTTATCAATGTGAGAGTCAGGAGTATCTATTACCTCCTCCATATCATCTAAAGCAGCCGCAATAAGTTCACTACAAAAGGCGCTTTTAGTGTAACCCATCAATTGCGCCAGTTTTTCTAAACGGGAGTTATCAGTAGGTACGAGTGTCACGGCAAACCTGACCGATTCTTCCTGGCACTGCAACATCTTGTGTGCTAATCTTTGAACCTTCGTCATAATGGCAAAATGCACCGAAAATAATTCATCATTTTTAACACCAGGATTTACGGTGGTCAAATCCTGTAGAGTGTGCATAATAAATTGGGCATTAAACGGCTTAACCGGATGCAGGGTATGAGTTTTAGGCTGATTATTCTGCGAGGAGTATAGAAAAAATGGATTGATAGAACCTAGCCGCAGACAGCAATCATCAATCCAAAATTTCAACTGGTATGAGTTTTATGCAACTAGATGTTCTAGCTGCTGAGAATTAAGCTTGAGTAGTTCAGTAATTTTCTCAGCAGGTGCTGGGATACCAAAATAATATCCTTGACCTTCATGACATCCACGCTGTTCTAAATACTCCAGTTGTTCTTGCGTTTCTACCCCTTCGGCGGTAATTTTCAACTGGAGGCTTTTTGCTAAGGCAATAATGGCATCTGTGACGGCGGCGCTATCAGAATTAGATGTGACATTTTGGACAAATGATTGGTCTATTTTGAGCATATTTACAGGGAAGCGATTTAAGTAGTTCAAGGAAGAATAACCAGTGCCGAAGTCATCTAGGGCTAACCATAAACCTAGTTCCCGTAATTGCTTGAGGGTGGTGATAGAGCGCTGCACATCACCCATCAAGAAGCTTTCAGTTACTTCTAATTCTAAGTATGATGCGGACAATTCTGTTTCCTGTAGGATTTGTTTGACAATCTCAACTAAGTCTGGTTTTTCAAATTGTCGGGCTGAGAGGTTAACTGACATCCGAATTGGTGCCATTCCAGCTAATTGCCAAGTACGATTTTGCTCGCAAGCAGTACGTAATACCCATTCCCCAATGGAGATGATTAAACCATTGTCTTCAGCAATGGGGATAAACTTGGCTGGAGAAATTAAGCCTCGTGTAGGATGCTGCCAACGGACTAGTGCTTCTACTGCCGTTATTTGTCTACTGCGTAAATCAATGAGGGGTTGGTAATAAACTACCATTTCTCCACGTTCTAATGCCCCGCGTAACTCGTTTTCTATGGTTAATCTTTCTTGCAAGCGAGCGTTAATTTCTGGGGAATAGAAGCGATGTTGACTGCGGCCTTGTTGTTTTGCTTGGTATAGTGCAATATGAGCCTGTTGCAGTAGTTGATCGACATAATTACGATCGCCTAGATGATTAATTGTGATGCCAATACTGGCGGTAATATGAATCTGTTGCCCTTCGATAAAGAAAGGTTTGGAAATTGTACTCAGGAGTAACTGAGAGAGTTTGATGACGCTCTCAAAGGAAAGCATCTCGGTGTGAGCGATCGCAAATTCATCTTGGCTCAAATGGGCGAGGATATCTGTTTGACCTATACAATTGGTTAAACGTTGGGCAACTGCTCTTAAAAGCAAATTCGCTTTTTCATGCTCCAGCCCATGACTGATACCTGTAAAATCATCAATGCCTAGCAACAGCACAGCTACCATCTGCTGCTGATTCTGCAATTGTGAGACGTTCTGATAAAGGCGATCGCTAAATAAATCCCGATTTGGTAATCCAGTTAAATTGTCATAATTACTAATCTGATGAATCAACTCATCTAATTTATGCAGAGTTTGTGAGGTATCTGCCATTAATGTACCTGCTTCATCTGCATATTCTGTAGGGAGTTCTGGTAACTTTTTAGTATGAAAATAATCTTGCAATGCAGCCGAAGTTACAATAACTGGAGCTAAAAGATAATGCAGTGCATAAAGTGTAGCGGCTGTACCGATGAGTGTTGCTAATAAGGCAATTAGCAATACTCGTATTGTCATCTCCCAAGAATAAGAATTAGATGTAACAAAACAAAATAGTAAAGTCAGCAAAGGTACATGAGTACCTAAAAAAGCCACCGACATGATTTTGGCTGTATAACTTTTCTTGAGCAAGCTCAATTTAGCTAGAGATGAGTACAGATAAAGGTTGTGATTTAGCTTCATAGATGCTGGCCTTAGAGTAGATAGATGGCACATTAGTTACCAGAATTTTTCCGGCAGAAAGATTTTGGGAATTTGTTACCTTAATTTCAATAAAAATGCAGTGATTTAAGTTTGTAAGTCTTCCAAATCTCTCTACTTAGCTTATAGAATTACCTCTATATTTTTGGTAAAGCTGAATTCATAGCCCATTTCCGTACTCAAAAATGATGAGTACAAATACTATTTAGTATATGAATTTTGGATAAATTTTTATTGGGAGATAACTTTAGTTTGAGAGAGGTAGTACTAACAAATTAGTCTCTAAACTTCAGGTATTAAGTAGCCCATATTAGGCATAACAGTAATATCAGCAATAATTTATTGATCAATATAATGCTGATAATAATATCCAATATAAATTAGGATAAATAATATGATTGCAAATAGCTATACCTATCTAAAAATAAGGGTTTTTGACCTAAAATACCAAATATAAAACCAAAAATCTTTATAACTACTGCTTTACGAGCATTAGCCAAATATTTAATCAAAAAATATAGTTCCTGACAACTTTAATGACACTTAACTAAACTGTATTGATTGAGTAAATATTATTCTTCATTAAAAATTTAAATTCACTATTCTAATTATATGCTTCACTTGGTGAGTAACAGGATTTTGGTATTAAGCTACCTAAGTATTAGCTGACTGATCGCAAATAAAAACTACTTTTTTCTTAACCAAATCATTAATTATTGATGATGGAGTCATTTAGTTTAATGAGGAAATATATTTGCTTAAAAATTAATTAAACAAAGCCAAAAAACAGCCTGTTACTCTGCATACAAGCTGTTTTTGATAACTGCTCAGTTTTTTTTAATTAGGCTATCTGCTAAAGAAAAATCAGCATCTATCTAAAGATATATTTTTATTCTTTTCAGCACTTAGCACTCTTCATTGAGGACAACTCATCATCAAAACGGTAAAGTGACTACAACTTTTGTCTGTTCAAAATCCAAGGCAAAAGTTTAGCAATATTTCTCGCATCATCAATGCCACGATGATGTCTTCCTTGTAGTTCTATATTTACGAGTTGCAACGCTTCTGCCATACCGTATCGCTTAGATAAGCTTTGACTTTCACTAAACTGCTGTTTGAGATTTATATGAGGATAGGCAATGGGAAAGGGAAGATTGTGAAACTTGCTGTCTTGTTTAAACTGGTTACGATCATAGTCTCCCCAGGAACCGAACACAGCATTGGGATAATGAGACAACCATTTTTGCAGTATTGCGATCGCTTCGGAATATCCTGGAGCCTGATCAACTTGTGTCTGCGTAATCGATGTCAATGATTTGCAGAAATCTGTGAGTATTGGATAACGAACCGGCTTGATAAACGTTTGAAACTCATCAATGATTGTTAAATCTTGTGCCTTAACCATAACGGCTCCAATTTCGATGATTTCCATCTCATACCGTTTGATAGTTCCTTGATCGCAACAAGTGGCTTCTAAATCGAGTACTAATAAATAATCATATTGATTCCAATTCATCATTTCACTGCAAACTTATACAATCCCCTACTTGACATCTGACATTTTTTTAGCAAAATTAAGGTTGATTTAAATCCTCTTTTGTTGATTGTGCAGAGGGAATAATTGCCATCGGTTTCATCGCCTTCTTGATCTAACAGTATTTTGTCACATCTTCACCACATTCATCGGCTAGATATATCAAACACTTAAAGCGCAGACCAACTACTTGTTCATAAAGAGGATTTAACTTGCACAAAGGTGGAATGCGAAAAAGTGTCCGTCCTAAAATTGATATATTTCTCTCAAAGGGGCAATGAGCGGGAATGATTTTACATAATAATCTGGCAAGTTTATCGTCCCGTATTTCTAAAACATCAAGCTGATTCCGTAGCTGGTTTAATAAACTGTTATTGACTTGAGGTTTATTGGAGAAGTCCATAAATTCAATTTCCTTTCATCCATCTGTTACCCCTATAAAATTACAACTATATACTGAGAAAAACATAGTATAATTACCAGATTATTTTTTTGATTTTTAAAAGACGATTGTTAATCTAGTACAATTGCTGAGGAAGTAACACAGAGAGTAAGTTATGCCTCAGAATGGCAGCAATAGCAGTCTGTAAATATACTGAAAAATAATCGCTAGATAGCATCAATTTGGTTGCTTAATCGCAGATATAAGTGCGATCGCAATTTTTTCATGACGAATCTAGCGGAAATATTTTGTTTAACCTTACCTGCAATTCCTAGTCTGAACAACGCTTCTGCTCTTTTGATTAACCTAAGTTGCTAGATAAAGGGTAGCTTTTTGCCAAGCAAATCTACTTATAATAATTGCAGCATTTACCAATTACCCCCCATTACCTATGGCGATAGTTCAACTGATTGAACCTGAAGTTAAAGATTTGGGTGGGTTTATCGCCCGCCGTAGTTTGCCATATCCTCAACGCCAAATGGTCGGGCCGTTTATTTTTTTTGATCATCTTGGCCCTTCTGTTTTACCTGCTAACAAAGGTATTGATGTAAGACCACATCCTCATATTAATCTCGCAACCCTAACTTACTTATTTGATGGTGCAATCATGCACCGTGATAGTTTAGGTACTGTGCAAGAAATTCAACCGGGTGCAGTGAATTGGATGACGGCGGGAAAAGGAATTGCTCATTCAGAGCGATCGCCTGACTTTGACCGTCATAATGAAGTTACTATTCATGGGATTCAAACCTGGATTGCTTTACCTGTTGAGTACGAAGAAATTGATCCTTGGTTCATACACTATACTGCTGACATTATTCCTACGTGGGAAGAAAATGGTGCTGTCATCAAACTCATTGCTGGAGACGTATTCGGTCATATCTCGCCTGTGAAGGTTTTTTCTCCTATCCTCTATTTAGATGTGATGCTGTCTGCCAATGCTCACTTTACTGTTCCCAATGGTTATTCTGAAAGGGCAGTATACAGTGTTACTGAGGGATTGAGTATTAATGATGAACGAATAGAACCTTATCGCCTGGCAATTCTAGAGCCAGGTTCTAAGGTCAATGTTTCTGCTACTGCCGCGGCTCGATGTATTGTGATTGGTGGTGAGCCTTTGGGTCAACGTTATAAATGGTGGAATTTTGTCTCTAGCCGACCAGAGCGCATAGAACAAGCAAAAGCCGAGTGGCGCGACAAGCGCTTTGCTAATGTGCTAGATGAAACAGAGTTTATTCCCCTACCTGAAGTGGTGACAGAGGCTAATCCCTTGTAGTCTTTCAAGTAAAGATAGGGGTTTAAGGGTATGGGTGTTCAAAACTCTTATACCCTCAAACCCATTCTTAACAGATAAACTTTGTGCGTAAGTTCTATTAACCTAAATCAAACAGGAGAATTTCCGCACCAACATCGCTGCTAATTTCCAGTTGTTCTGCTCCGCTTATTTGTACGCCATCACCGGCTCTCAGTTCTTCACCGTTCAATGTTGCTACACCTTGAGCTATTTGTAACCAAGCATAGCGATCGCGTTTGAGGTGATAATTCACAACATCACCACTTTCCAAAACAGAGACGTATAAATCAACATCTTGATGAATTGTTACCGCACCATCGCGGCCATCTTTAGCAGCGATTAAGCGTAATTTTCCTTGCTTTTCTTCTAGGGGAAATGTTTTTTGTTCATATCTGGGAGCCAAGCCTTGTTCATCAGGTAAAATCCAGATTTGCAGTAGGTGCAGTGGTTCAGTGGGTGAGGGGTTAAACTCACTGTGCATGATACCTGTACCTGCACTCATAATTTGAGCATCACCAGGACGAATGACTGAACCTGTACCTAAACTATCTTTATGCTCGACTGCACCAGATAGCACATAAGTGAGAATTTCCATATCTCGGTGGCCGTGGGTAGGAAAACCCGCACCAGGCGCGACGCGATCGTCGTTAATCACTCTTAAAGAACGGAACCCCATCCGATTGGGATCGTAAAAATGACTGAAGGAAAATGTATGGTAGCTATCGAGCCAACCAATTTGGCTACGACCGCGATTATTTCTATCATGAATTAGATAGTTAATTGTATTTTGAGACATAAATTCACCTCAGTTAATTTGGTTTTGGGAATGTTAATAACTAATATTTTTTTGTGCAGCAATATGATAGCGATCGCAGGGCATAAATTACATAATTATCAAGTTGATGCGCTAGATTTTAATTGTCAATCAAATACTAACTAAAGAAGGAACTTTTATTTATCTAGCTTGCTTGCGACTTATTTAAATATTAGAATATCTACCTATAAAATGAAAAGTACGCACTAAAAAGTGGCGTACTTACTAAAAAGATACTAAAGTCTAAAGCTTAGATACCCGACTTCTTTGAGAAGTCGGGTATCTTGTAGTTCACAAACCATTTATAACTGCTATGGGAGATGGGAAAAGTATTTATCTCACAGTAGCGGGTGTTTTAGCAGCAACTGAGCCATTCTCAGCTTTGATTTCAGCTACTTGTAGATGAGCTTCTAAGAACCAAAGTCGTTTGTCAATGGTGCGAGAAATTTCGGTGTAAAGGTCAGCAGTATCAGCATCACCTAAGTCGTTGGTTTTAGCGATCGCTTCTCGGATATGTTTACCATAAGCTGCAAAACGGTCTGCTAATGCTGTTACATGGTTTTTGCCATCTAATATATCGAGGGGATATTCTGGCAAGATGGAGTTACTAGCAGCGAGTCTAGCGGTTCCGAAAGCGTAGCCACCTAAAGCAGTGACACGTTCAGCAACCATATCAACGTATTCTTCTAATTCGCCAGCAATCTCATCAAACAATTCATGCAACTGATAAAAGTCAGTACCTTTAACGTTCCAGTGGGCTTGCTTCGCCTGGGTTTTCAAATCTAAAGTAGCTGCTAATGTTTGATTGAGAATGGCTACGATTTGAGAACGGGCTTCGGCTGGAATATCAATCCGAGTAGGGTAAAGGCGGGATGTCTGCTTATTGTCGCTCATGGTTCCACGTTTTTTTTGATCGACACAATGAGTCTACAAAAGTCGCTGAGTTTACAAAACTTCCTGAAGACAGATGGTTTTTCGCCATAAATGAATTATTGTCTTGATTATTCTTGATAATGCTGACTCAGTAGTATTGAGAGGCGTATTTATGCCTAACTCAGCAGTTTTTTGGTGATTCACAGGTGATGATTGTCAATCGCAGAGAATGTACCACCAAAAAGGCGATCGCGGATCATATCATTCTGCAAAAAGTCATGAGGAAAACCAAGTTCAATTTGACTGACTTCATTCAGACGTTGCAGATGTTCTGGTGATAAGCTGAGATCTAAACAAGCCAAGTTATCTTGAAATTGACTGAGTTTGCGTGCGCCAACGATGGGGATAACTACACCACTTTGGGCGCGTAACCAAGCTAATGCAACTTGGGAAGGTGAACGACCGACTTCACTCGCAACTTGACTCACTACCTCAGCGATCGCTAAACTACGTTCTGATACTGTTCCCATACCTGTGTTTGTCAGTCTGCCTTGTTCTTCTCCTGGTTGCACAGGCTGATTATACTTACCTGTTAATACCCCACCAGCTAACGGCGACCACGGTGTGATAGCTAAATCAAAGGCTTTGGCCATTGGGAGCAAATCTCTTTCTGGTGTCCGTTGAATCAAGTTATACTCTATTTGCAAAGCAATAAACTTTGTCCAGCCTTGATATTGGGCGATAGTATTAGCTTGTGCCACAATCCAAGCAGGGGCATCAGAAATACCGATGTAAAGGACTTTACCTTGACGGACTACATCATCAAGCGATCGCATTACCTCCTCAATCGGAGTTGTGAAGTCCCAAGCATGTAACCAAAATAAATCAATATAGTCTGTATTCAGACGTTTGAGGCTACCTTCTAAAGATTGCACCAAATTCTTGCGATGGTTGCCACTACCATTAGGATTACCTGTTTTTTCGCCCATTCGCAATGGAAATGAATATTTAGTTGCAACTACAAAGCGTTCTCGGTCTTTGGCAATTAATTCACCGACAATTTTTTCACTACTACCATCAGTGTAACCATTAGCGGTGTCAATAAAATTCCCGCCTGCTTCTGTGAAAGTATCAAAGATTTTGCGACTTTCGTCAGCAGAAGCACCCCAACCCCAATCTTCACCAAAGGTCATTGTTCCCAAGCAGAGTTCAGAAACTCTCAACCCACTTTTGCCCAAGAGTTTGTATCTCATATCACTCGCAATTGGTAATTCGTCATTACCTTACCAATGAAAAATGATTAATAACAAACGACTAATGATAGATGACACTTGTCTAAAAAGGCGTGTTTGTTTGTAAACGAATAGTTTTTTCTAGTTGGGGATGGGAAAAAGTCAGTTCCCTGGCGTGAAGATGTAAACGACTAGCCTCAGCAGTACATCCATAAAGGCGATCGCCCAATATTACCACGCCTAATCCTACCGCTGCATGAACCCGCAACTGATGGGTGCGTCCGGTGAGGGGAATAAATTCGACACGGGTGTATTCGCCTTCCTTGGCGATTACCTGAAACTGAGTCACGCTGGGTTTACCATATTGCCAATCGACTTGTTGATAAGGACGATTTTGCGGATTTCCCCAAAGTGGTAATTCAATTACACCTTGATGTTTTGTCACTGCACCTGCGAGGATTGCTTCATAGACTTTATGTACTTGTCGCTGTTGGAATTGTTGACTGAGGTGACGATGAATATGGCGATCGCGTGCTATCAACAAAATACCAGAAGTCTCTTGATCCAAGCGATGCACAGGTATAAGGTTCATTCCATCAGTTAATAAATTCCGTAAACGACTCAGCACACTATCTTGGGTGTCTTGATAACGGCCAGGAACAGATAACAATCCCGCAGGTTTATTCACCGCAATCAGCCATTCGTCTTGATAAATGATCTCTTCCCAAACCTCTCTCTTCCTAGGGGAGGGGCTGACAACGCCCCCTTCCCTAGTAGGGAAGGGGGCTGGGGGGTTAGGTCTCATACCCGACAGCAAAAATCCCATCAACGGCTGACAACGTTCTACACAAGCTTCATAAAATTCACCTTGAATTTTATCTCCTGAAGATTGACCCCACCAAAATTCAGCCATTGCTAAAGGTATAAGGTGATGGGTAGCGGCGTAATGTAAAAGTTTTGGGGCGCAACAGTCTCCTGTACCCGTGGGTAAACCATCCGGCAGTAATTGTTGTAAAGTTAGAGACTGCCCAAAAAAATTCATCAAAGAGTAAGCCGCGTGCATCTGGGCTTGGAGTTGGCGAGATAATGCTTTACGCTGTTGTTTTAATTCTCTTATCCTTGCGTCTGCGGCTGCAATTAATTGCTGAAGGGGTTGCAAAACTGCATCTCGCTGACGTTTAAGTTGTCGTCGTTCAATTCCATCTCGACGACTGGCTGCGTCAAGTTTTGATAATGCTAAAGTGAGAACTTCGCCTGTGAGTGTTTCGCAAAGCTGCTGGCGTTTTGCTTGGCGTTGATGTCTGCAATCACGATGGCGATCGCTCATTACTTGTAATTTCTGCTCAAATTCTCCAGATAATATTTCATAATGCTGGCGTTCTGGTAATTGTTGTAAAGTAATAATTTCTTGTTTAATAGCGTCTAATTTTGCTAAAGTTTCGGCTTCTGTTAAAGCCACTGCTTCGCGTCCGGGAATTGGCGGAACCCAGCCATCAACAACACTTTGAGCATTTAACAACCCTGAGAATGCTTTGATGACTTGTTGTTCACCAGTTGGTAATTCAACTAATAAAACGCCATACATTTTACCCTCGCTGGCAAAACGCTCATCCGTAGCCAGGTATTTCATTAAACCACGGGCAATTTCTTCTATCAAAGCAGTACGGGGTAAGTTTAAAAGTTCCCCCGTTTGCGGACAATAACCTTGATAGTAATAGTTGGGAGATAGAGATAGACTATTGACGGCAAAATTACAATCAATAAAATCGGCAATTGGGGAAACTAGCGAAAAGTACATCATTTATTTAGGCATGATTATTACCCTTGCCCAAATTTAATATTGATTCTTGTAACATTGCCCTAATTATAGTTTGGTGGATCAATTTTCTGCTTTTTCAGGTATGTTACTCGAAAAATTAACCTCAGAGTTAGTTAAATCCACAGGTTGAATTTCCCAGGTATGAGAACTACTAAATGAAAATTGAGTATTAGTGTTTTGGCAAGCCTGCATCGTCTTTACGTGTTCCATTTCATCGTCTCGAATTGCCACAAACACATCATAAAGATTTTCAATTTTAGGGCGGCGTTCACTGAGGTGATGAGAAGTTTGAAACGCATCAAACATATATAAGTCGCCATCACGATAATAACCGATCGCTACTACAGGCGCAGGTTGCAATTTCAATTCAGCTTCGTTTGCTGTCAAGAATTTGTGATAGCTGATGTATGCGTGTTGTTCTACCAATTCCATGAAATGATAAGCAGAACGCGGCGTAATAAAATACAACACAACAATAATCCAGTAGTAGATTAATGCTGTAGTTTTTGCTAACAGTTGATCGCCCCAAAAAGCATCTCCACCCAATGATTCCATAATTAAGAGGTGATGTAATTCATTCCATGATTCGGCAAAATGAACCTTGAGCCAATCAATTTTGCGCCATAATCCCAAAGTTTCGTAGAGATGCAAAACCGAGAGGTAAGAAAAGTAAGGTACACGCGCGACGGTTTCTAAAACATAAAAGCGAGGATAAGGACGATCGCGATAAATAGTATTGATCACAAATACCAAAATACCAACAAGTAGGCGGATCATAGCTGTCTCCATTTACTATTGACAGGGTTAATCAAACTGTAATCAAGATGTGGTTAATATACGTGAGTTGGTAACATCTCCTGTCAAACTTTTTATACGGCTAAAATTTGAGGAACTTGTGAGGAATACGGAAATTGAGAGTATGTTTTATAGCTGTAGCCAAGGTAGTTAGGACATTGGTAAGCGATAAAGATTAGATAATCAAAGACTTTTAACTCTGTCACCTGTCCCCTACTATGAATTAACAAATCATCAATAGTAAAGTGCGATCGCTTGATGTAGTGAACTGCTACAATCGAGCGATCGCACTTATTTTTCTTAACTTACAGCAGATTTTAAATTTCTTATATTTTGGCGCGAACCACAGGATAAGGAAACAGTCGCTTAAATCCATCTTGGCGTTCAGCTACTGTTTCGGGAGCCACATCCCACAAGCTTTCATAATAGAAAAAGGCTACACCTAAACCTCGTTCTTGGGCTGCGCGGACTTGGGATTTAATTTGTTGCATGGGGACGGGATTATTCCGCAACCCTGTCATAATCCCAATTCCTGTAGGAATTTTTTGTTGTGCTTCTTGAATTTCGCTGCGGCCGATATTGGCGATAAAACTTTGCAAATCAGGACGATAAACTTGCACAACTAGTTCATCCACAATATTTTGCCTGATCCAAGCCAGCCAATCTTGCAGGTGAAACTTGTAAGCAAAGTCATAATAATTTGGAGAAACCGAGAAAATAGCATTGGGTTTTCTGGCTTTCACTGCTTGGTTGAGTTGTACCATGAAAGCGGTAATTTTATCTGCCCGCCACTTTACCCAAGCTGGGTCATTAGGGTTTGCAGGGGGATTGTTTTTGGTTTCTTGAGTATATAAAGCGATGGTGTATTTGTCATAACCAAATTCATGGGGCAAACTCATGTGATCATCAAACTGAATCCCATCAGCATCATATTGAGTAACAACTTCTAGCACCAAGTTGCTAATGAATTGTTGGACTTGGGGATGGAAAGGATTTAGCCAGACAACTTCACCCGCAGCACTCATGGAAGTTTCACTACCATTGCGCTTTTTGGTCAACCACTCTGGATGATTTAAGGCTAACTCGGATGTTGGCGGAGCCATGAACCCAAACTCAAACCAAGGTATGACTAATAGCCCTTGACGATGGGCTTGGTTAATTAGGTCTGCGAGGATATCTTGTCCATCTGAACCACGGGTGATAAAAGGTTGAATACCTGCGCGTTGGGCGGTGGCGCTGGGATACAGAGCATAACCAGAGTTCCACACCACGGGATAGATAGTGTTGAAATTAAGGCGTTGTAGGTGTTTAACTGCTTCCTGCACTTTGGTGCGATCGCGCAGAACATTAAAATCGTTATTGGTCATCCACACACCGCGGATTTCTTGGCGTGGTAGTTGAGCGATCGCCGGTTTTAGCCCATCAACTAACAATACTGCCATGAAAGAAACTAACATCAAAATTGGCACCAGTCGCTGCAAACTGCGCCGCCAACCTTTCAAAGTCAAGAGTTTCATCGGGTTGAATGATTTTTCACCTACCCACACACGCCATCGCCTGTTTTTGTGATGGAATTGATTAGCCATATAGCCTTGAAGTATTTACGTTTACTAGAGGAATGGTTAATTGGTAGTTGTTCATTCAATGCTGCACATCGAATTTTCTGCACCGGAGAAACTCAAACAAAATTCATCCCGCCAATTATGGATGACGTAACCAGTATCTATTAGTGTCTAATATACATTGTGTCTAAAAGCTAGTTTACCAAGTCTTTACCTTAACTGGCGTTGCTGGATTGATTACCCAAATTTACTGATACGACAGTGTATTCTTTACAACTATAAATAGCCAACCAGTGAATCACTACTACCCCTAATTCCCATCGACCACAGTAATAATACACAGATTAGTATTTTATTAGAAAATGACTGTGATGAATTTTAATAGCGTACATTTATCTTCCCTCAAGATGTCCACCAAGACAATTGCATCTCAACCTTTGGCTGTTGTTAATGAGCCAATTCTGTAACAATGATTAACAGTAAGCCGGAATACTGAATCTAAGCTACTCATGAGCCAGAGTTCTCAAAACAGCCATTTATCACGCAAACCTTTGCCATTCAATTGGTTATATGCCTTTTGGAAGTTTTCGCGTCCGCACACAATTATTGGCACAAGTCTCAGTGTATTGGGTTTATATTTTATTGCCCTTGCCATTAGTCACCGTGTTGATTCTCTATTCCCCATTTCTAATTCCCTATTGCCAGTTTTAGGTGCATGGATTGCTTGTTTATGTGGCAATGTTTACATTGTTGGGTTAAATCAGCTAGAAGATGTGGAGATAGATAAGATTAACAAGCCACATTTACCACTAGCATCTGGAGAGTTTTCTCGACGATTAGGGCAATTTATTGTCATAACAACGGGGATTTTAGCACTAGTAATTGCCTGGTTAAATGGGCCATTTTTGTTGGGAATGGTAGCTTTAAGCTTGGCAATTGGTACAGCTTATTCTTTACCACCAATTCGCTTAAAACAGTTTCCATTTTGGGCAGCACTCTGCATTTTTTCTGTCCGGGGGACAATTGTGAATTTAGGCTTATTTTTGCATTTTAATTGGGTGTTGCAAAGTAAAGAATTAATTCCGCCAGCGGTGTGGATACTGACGATATTTATCTTAGTGTTTACCTTTGCGATCGCAATTTTTAAAGATATCCCTGATATAGAGGGCGATCGCTTGTACAACATATCTACTTTTACAATTCAACTGGGAACCCATTCTGTATTTAACTTGGCGCTTTGGGTACTCACCCTCTGCTATTTAGGTATGATGTTGGCGGGGGTACTGCATCTCCAGTCAGTAAACTCAGCATTTTTGGTGATTACCCATTTAATATTGCTGTGTGTGATGTGGTTTCGCAGTTTAAACGTAGACTTACAAGATAAACAAGCGATCGCGCGTTTCTATCAATTCATTTGGAAACTCTTTTTCTTAGAATATTTAATATTTCCCATCGCCTGTTTGTTAGCTTAAAATCATGCTAGACACTCTTCCAGTAAATGATATTCTTGCCACCTTGGTAGTAATTGCTAGTATTTTCTTGCTGATTTATTTTGCCTGGAAAACCTTAATCACATCCAACTATTTTCAAAAAGGTATTAATCTTTATCAGCAAAAAGACTATGTAGGTGCAGAAGCAGAATTTCGTAAAGTTATTGCTATCAATTCTACTAATGATGTAGTTCGCTTATTTTTAGGTGATGTTTTATATCAACAAGATAAAATTGCCGAAGCCACAGAATTATTCCAAGAAGTCATTCGTCGCAGTCCCAAAAACCCTGAAGCTTATTTGCGCCTAGCCAATGTTTTAATTCAGCAAAATCAACCAGAAGCAGCTAAAACTAATCTGCAAACAGCCCAAGCATTATTTCAAAAACGTCAACCAGAAAAAGCCCAAAAAGTTGCTCAGTTATTGGCAAAAATCAACGCCAAATCAACCTGAGATTGATTAATCATTTTAAATTGAGTCTCTATGGTACAAACACCAAAGAAAACATTGACATTAGAAGAGTTTCTTGCACTATCAGAAACTCACCCAAGCTCAGAATACATCGACGGTCAAGTAATTCAAAAACCCATGCCGCAAGGAAAACATAGCACTATTCAAGGAGAAATCTGTCCCAAAATTAATGCTGTTGTAAAAGTCAAAAAAATGGGTTGGGCTTTTCCAGAATTACGCTGTACATTTGGCGGAATTTCTATAGTTCCCGATGTCGCTGTATTTTCTTGGACAAGACTTCCTATTGATGAAAATGGTGATATTGCTAATACATTTACCATCGCACCCGATTGGATGATCGAAATTCTTTCCCCAGAACAAAGCCATACGAAAGTTACAAAGAAAATCTTACACGCTCTCAATCACGGCACTCAAATGGGTTGGTTAATTGACCCTGATGAGCGATTTATTGCTGCTTATCCTGCGGGAAAACAACCTTTAGCTTTTGAAGCACTTGATAGCCTTTTACCCGTACCAAATTTCTGCCAAGAGTTACAGTTGACAGTAGGTGAAATTTTTGGCTGGTTAAAGGTAAATTTGTAGTGAGAAAGTTGGGCATAATAAAAGGCTATCTATCACAATTGCAGTTTTCAAACTAGTTGATTGCGAATAGCCTGAATAAATTGCTGTACAGCATCATACTGGTCAGGTATGACAATATACTGTAGCAATATACTGGAATCTAAATTAGGAAAAAACTCACTACGCTCGACTTCTTCATACTCACCCTGTTCGCTCAGGCGGAATATTTTGATAGTATTAGATTTCCAAAACCAAACTTCTGGTACTTTTTTAGGTTTATATAACTCTTTTCTGTTAATAGTTCCACTGGTGATGATAACTTCAATTACTATGTCTGGAACTTCTTTTTTTGTGCCAATGCTATAGGATTCATCTGGTGTACCTGAAGCATAGCCTGGCTCTTCTAAAGTGTAGCCACCACAACCATAAAAACGGATACCCAACTCTCTCATATAAGCTTCTAATAAATAACCGAGAGTTCTTTTCACATATTCATGTTCTTCACCAATTGGAGACATAATTTCTAACATTCCTGATAAATAAGACAATCGGACATTGTGGTTATCCAATAGCTGGGCTTCAATTCCTTTGAATTGCTCCCAGGAAACATCTTTGAGAGTTATCAGTTTTTCTTCTGCGGACTGTTCTACAAGTGGGATACTCATATCAACACTTCCTTAAAAAACTAAATTAGAAGGGGCATACCTTAACAAAACCTTCTGTAAATAGTAAGGTTATTTCTTGAGGGTTAAGGATTTCGTATTTGCCGAAGCAATTTATCTGTATATAGATTATTCTATGATCGCTAACTCATCGATAATCATCTTGCCTTCTGTGATGAAATTTTTCTGTCCGATCGCATTAATCTCAGATCATGACTAAACAACAGGGCAAAGTTTGCCTCGTAGGTGCAGGGCCGGGAGATGTGGCGTACTTGACAGTCAAGGCTTATCATCTCTTGGCTGTAGCTGAGGTGTTGGTTTACGATGCTTTGGTAGATGAGCAATTATTGCAGTGTGTACCAGCGAATTGTCTGAAGTTAGATGTGGGTAAGCGTGGTGGTAAACCCAGTACACCCCAAGGGGAAATTAACAAATTATTAGTACAGCACTGTCAAGCTGGTCAACAAGTTGTCAGGTTAAAATCAGGCGACCCGTTTATTTTTGGCCGCTGTACTGCTGAAATTGCAGCGTTGAAAGCTGCTGGTTGTGAGTTTGAAGTGATACCGGGAATTTCTTCGGCTTTAGCAGCGCCGTTGTTTGCGGGAATTCCTTTGACAGACCCGGTGATGAGTCGGTGTTTTGCTGTGTTTACCGCCCATGAACCAGATGCGTTGGACTGGGAGGCGCTGTCACGGTTAGAGACGCTAGTCATATTGATGGGGGGACAAAATCTACCAGAGATTTTACATCAATTGTTGCGGCGGAAGCGATCGCCTCTCACTCCCATTGCCATTATCCGTTGGGCGGGAACGCCGAATCAACAAATTTGGACTGGTCAACTCAATAATATTTTAGAAAAAACCGCAGGTTTATCACTCTCGCCAGTGGTAATTGTCATTGGTGAGGTTGTTGGTCTACGTCAGTACTTACAATCTGAGAGAATAAATTCTGAGGATTCCACTACAGCAATTATTCCCAGTCGCACCACTATGTCCAACCACCTCCCCCTCGCTGGAAAAACTATCTTAGTTACTCGTTCTGTGGGACAGTCGAGCGAATTTAGCGATCGCCTCCAGGCGGTTGGTGCTAAAGTCATTGAAATGCCCACATTAGAAATCGGCCCGCCTTCTAGTTGGACAGATTTAGATTGTGCGATCGCTAGTTTATCTGACTTCGACTGGTTAATTCTCACTTCAACCAACGGTATTGAATACTTTTTTGCCAGATTAAAAGCATTGGGTCAAGATTCTCGCGCTTTGGCTAATGTGAAAATTGCAGTTGTTGGGGAAAAAACTGCCCAATGTCTCAGACAACAAGCCCTAAAACCAGATTTTATTCCCCCTAACTTTGTCGCAGATTCTTTAGTAGAACATTTTCCCGAAGCTTTGTTAGGTAAAAAGATTTTATTCCCCAGAGTCGAAACTGGTGGTCGAGAAATTTTAGTCAAAGAATTAACAGCCAAGGGCGCAGAAGTTGTTGAAGTTGCAGCATATCAATCTTGCTGTCCTAGTAGTATCCCTGAATCAGCCAAATTAGCTTTACAAAATCATCAAGTAGATATTATTACCTTTGCGAGTTCTAAAACTGTACAATTTTTCTGTCAAATTATAGACAACACATTTGCTAATCACTCTGTTGTCAATTTACAAGATGTTTGCATTGCTTCCATTGGCCCCCAAACTTCTAAAACTTGTCATACTTTATTCGGACGGGTAGATGTTGAGGCTGAAGAATATACCTTAGATGGGCTAACTCAAGCCTTGGTGAAAAAGTATGAAGTGTGAAGTATGAAGTCCAGGGGAAGAATATACTACTACTCAGCACTTTGAACTATTGACCAATGACCAAACGCATCATCGGCTTAACTGGAGGAATTGCTACCGGTAAAACCACCGTTGCTAATTATTTAGCCAGTGCTTATCACCTGCCGATTTTTGATGCGGATATTTATGCTAGAGATGCAGTTTCTATTGGTTCACCTATTTTACAGGCGATCGCTCAACGTTACGGTGAACAAATATTACTTCCTAATGGTAATCTCAACCGTCAGCAACTAGGGGAAATTATCTTTCAAAATCAACAAGAACGCCAATGGGTTGAAGAGTTGATTCACCCTTATGTCAAAAACTGTTTTCTGCAAGCAATTACTACATCTACTACGGAAACTCTGGTGTTAGTTATTCCACTGTTGTTTGAAGCACAGATGACACATTTAGTTACAGAAATTTGGGTAGTAAGTTGTTCGGAAGCAGAACAGTTGCAAAGATTAATCCAGAGAAATCATCTTCATCCAGAACAAGCACAAGCAAGAATTACCAGCCAATTGCCTTTGGTAGCAAAAATAGCTCTTGCAGATGTTGTTTTAGATAACTCTTCTACCCTAGAATCACTACTACTTCAGGTAGATGTTGCTTTAAACAAGGCTAAAGTTGTTTAGGCATAAATGTATACAATAATTCATATAAATTACACTCCAATGTAATTGGAAATTTGGCGTTGCATAATAGAGGGATGAATTGAGGTAATCTACTGTGCAATGTCCATACTGTGAGTCTACGGAAATTAGAAAGAATGGAAAACGGAGAGGTAAACAAAATCACATCTGTACTAACTGCGATCGCCAATTTATTGATGTGTACGATCCGCCAAAAGGATACTCAGAGGAACTTAAACAAGAATGTTTAAAAATGTATCTTAATGGGATGGGTTTTCGTGGGATTGAACGTGTTAAAGGTGTACATCATACTACTATAATCTCTTGGGTAAAACAAAGAGGAGAAAAGCTGCCAGACGTACCCCAAGAAGATGCTGTACCAGAAGTTGGAGAACTAGATGAATTAGAGACATTCATAGGTTCAAAAAAAACAAAATCTGGTTGTGGACAGCAGTAAATCACTTTACTCAAGGTATTTTAGCCTGGGTCTTAGGAGACCATAGTGCGGAAACATTCGAGCCATTATGGGAAATTGTGAAACAGTGGGAAAGCTATTTTTATGTGACCGATGGCTGGAAAGTTTACCCCAGTTTTATACCAGATGGAGACCAAATTGTGAGTAAAACATATATGACGCGAGTAGAAAATGAAAATACCCGATTACGTCATTATCTTGCACGCCTTCACAGAAAAACTTTATGCTATTCCAAATCAGAACAAATGCTGAGACACTCAATTAAATTATTACTTCATTATTTGAAGTATCAAATTGTACCTATATAAATTAATTCATCCCTTTATTCAGCAACGCCGGAAATTTTTATATTCATCAATAATTTAAAGTCAGGTAAACAAGACTTATCCCTTAATAATTCTACATTATTACTTTAGTAAATTTACTGTGGACACTATTGTTTATACTCTTGTACTTTATGTAGTAAATGCGTAGTTTAGGAGTTTAAAACAAGAAAATCAATAGTTTAAGAATAATATGCTTGGCATCATCAGCAACACAGATAGAATCTTGAGATAAAAATTAAACAATCAAAATTCAGAATTAGGTCTATAAAAAACTTGGATCAATTCTGAATATCGCCTATAAAATTATTGTTGGGTATAGGGGTAAAGAGAGTTTTACGATTTTTGCACAGATGCCCGAAGCATAACTAATTAACTGTAAATGATATTATTGTTCTGTTTTATAGAAACAACTTTGACAAAATATTAAATTTGTATCAAAAAAGCCATGAATTTAAGTTTCAATTTTTTTAATTGGTTGCCGCTATTAATTATTCCCACAAATGAGCCTGCCCAAAAGTACAAAACACATGACTACAGTCAATTTGTTAAAGGCAGAGATTACGTATTTGAGTCGATAAATCAAGGTCTAGAAGGACAAATGACAGGGGTAGGCAAAGGCATTCAGCCTTGTGATTATATTATTTTGCGGCGTGGTGTTGAATTAACTCGATATCAAGTTGAAGAAATAGATTATTATGCCGATCCGCCAGATATGTGGATGGCTTTACTCAAAAAAGTGATAGATAATTCGTAATTGATAACTCGTAGTTGCTAATTACAAATTACAAATTACGAATTACAAATTACCTAGGTTTCTCCACCGACAACTACATCTTTAATTCGCAGACTGGGGCCACCGCAACCTACAGGTAAACCATTTTGTCCACCTTTACCGCAACCACCAGACTCATCCCAGTAGAAGTCATCACCAATTGCTTCAATATCAGCCAGGGTTTGAAAAACATTACCCGAAAGTGTCACATCTTTAACGGGTTCAGCAATTTTACCGTTTCTAATCATCCATGCTTCCCCGGCGCTAAAGGTAAACATTTCGCCATTAGTCATCCCGCCTAGCCAGTTACGAGCATAAACGCCTTCTTTGATACCTGTAAATAAATCTGCAACTGGGGTTTTTCCCGGTTCTATCCAGGTATTGGTCATGCGGACAATGGGGCTAAAGTGATAATTGAGACAACGGGCGTTACCAGTGGGGGCTTCATCTAATTTACCTGCGGTTTCACGAGAATGTAACCGACCAACTAAAATTCCATCTTGGATGAGTTGGGTGGTAGTAGCGGGTGTCCCTTCATCATCATAAAAATAACTTCCGCGATGTCCTTCTGGGGCTGCACCATCAAAAATTTGCAGTTCTTTTGGCCCAAACCGCCGCCCGATGGTCATTACTTCTAGTAAGTCGGGATTTTCGTAAGCCATATCTGCTTCAGAAAGATGGCCAAAAGCTTCATGAACAAATAAACCTGTGAGGATTGGGTCAATAACTACGGTGTAGGTATTACCTTTAACTGATGGGAGAGATAAAGCCGCAACCGCCCTTTGGGCAGCATTTTTGACTTGTTTATCTAAATTAACTAAATCTTCGTAGGCTTTGCGAGAACCAGTAGTTTCCCTTCCAGTTTGGACAGTTTCGCCATTTCTTGCAGTCGCTGCAAAGCGCATTTCCATATCTACCCAAGATTGCTCAATCAGTGTACCTTCGGAGGTGGCAATAATGATTCTTTGGGCGCTGTCACCATAACGGACAGAAGTTGTAGTAATTTGGGGGTCAACACTTTTTAATAGTTGAGTGTAGCGATCGCACAATTCTTTTTTCTGCGATAGGCTAATTTTACGCGGATCTGTACCTGTTAGCGGTAGTTGACAGATGGCTTGCACTGGATCAATAGGAGCTAGTAAAGTTTCTTCATCACCCACCATCAAAGCAGCTGCGATCGCTTCTTCAATCCGTTCTTTAATAGTAGAAAGCTGGTTAAAACTGCTTAAACCCCAACCACCTTTATAACAAGCGCGAATATGTCCACCAATAGAAATACCTTCACTCAGGGTTTCTACCTTGTCGCCACGCAACAAGATATCAGTCCCTTCTGCTTCCTCTAGGCGAATCATCAAATAATCTACACGGGATGAGTAGCGGGAGATGAGGTCAGAAACTAAATTTTGCGCGTCTGCAAGTGTAGTTGGCATTTGTTGGTAGTCACCACAACGAACTACATTTATTGTGCAGTATATCGTAGGGTATATGTGACAGGTGACAGATGTAATGAGTGAATGCTTTGTATTAGCTGAATAATAACTGAGATTTTAAACCATCATTTTAATATTAGAAACAATGCGATTGCGCCCTGCCTCTTTTGCTTGGTAAAGTGCCTTATCTGCATCCACAATTAAATCTAGAGGCGAAGATTCCCACGTAGGAATAACAGTTGCGACTCCTAAGCTTAAACTAACATACTGACTAATTAAAGACCCGTCATGAATAATTTGTAAGTCTCTGACTTCAGATTGTATTAAATGGGCAATATGAACCGCCCCAGCCGCATGGGTATTTGGCATAATAACTGCGAATTCTTCTCCACCATAACGGGCTACTAAATCTTGATATTTTTGAACTGTAGAGTGTAACGCATTACCTACTTTCTGTAAACAAATATCTCCTACAGGATGGCCATATTTATCGTTATAAAATTTAAAAAAGTCAATGTCACAGAGAATCAAAGATAAAGGAGACTCTTGTTGCGCTAAATTAATCCACTGAGTATTGAGGTAGTCATCAAAACAACGACGATTAGCCAAACCAGTTAAACTATCTACGTTTGCTAATTCCTGTAAAGCCTGATTAGCCGCCTCTAGTTGTTTGTAAACTTGGGCTTGTTTAAGTAATTGTCGCAACTGTCGACGTAATACTGTTAGTTGAATCGGCTTGCTAATAAAATTGATTACACCGACATCAAAGGCACGATTAATAGAATCCTCATCATCTAGATTTGTAATCATTAATATTGGAGTATGTTTCCAAAATTTAGAAATTAAAATATCATGTATTTCTAAATCAGTATTAAACTTTGTAAGCGCTGATTTCAACTTATTTCTGTTAATTTGCAATAACTGTTGACAACATGTAAAACCATCCATCACAGGCATGATAGCATCTAGTAAAATGATATCTGGCTTAACAGTTTCATAAGCATCTAAACATTGCTTACCATTAGAAACTTCAACCACTTGATAGCCTTCATTTTCCATAATTCGTCGCAATGTCACTCGGATAACTGGATCATCATCAGCTACTAGAATGACTGGAGATTTTTGTGTCAGAGAAAGTGAATTTATACCTTTCATGAGCCGTGTTCTACAAGTTGTGTCTGGATAGTATTGCTATGTGAACAGTAAATAACGTTAACGATGCTTAAATTATTTCCAAAATTGAGAAAAGACTTTATGTCTATTCTTCTAACTAATTTCATATCCAGGGATGACGGGAGTGGAATTTTTGTCTACCATTTCTACTTACCTCGCAGTATAATTTAACGCTGTAAAGCTAGTATGCCCAAGAAGCAGCTTAATTGTCACACCCAGCTAAAATCAGCAAATTGATGTAAAGTCGAGGAATTGAGAGCCTATCTCAAAAATAGGATGTTTAGAAGCAACTATAATATTTTTGTATAATCTATTACACTAAATATTGTTAGGACGAAGCAAGAATTCTCATATCCAAGACGCATATTTTGAAGATATTGGTTAAAGCCTGACTCGATAGTGGTTCTCAAATGTGCAAATTAAGCCAGAAATCACTACATACTATCCCTTGTATATTGTCCTCACAAGTTCCTCAAATTTCTGTTCTAACTTCAAGTTAGAAACAGCAAAGTCTAGAAGAAAGACAGGCTAGTACAAAAAGGCGGAAGTTTGAAATGAATCAATGTTTTATTTTCGCCGATATGTACTAGAACACCAATTCAGTAATTCTGAAAGAACCTCTCCCTATAACCTTCTCTGTATCGAAGACGGGTGTTGAGCTACTCCCTTTCCTAGTAGGAAAGGGGGCTGGGGGTTAGGTTTTTGATTAGTGAATCGATGCTCTAGGAACTAGTATTTTTACTCAGCACTTTCTTTTAACTCAGGGGAATGCAGAACAATGAACAAGAGAACCTTTGCAACCATAGATGGTAATGAGGCTGTCGCCCAAGTTGTCTATCGACTAAATGAAGTCATAGCAATTTATCCCATTACACCTTCGTCGCCGATGGCTGAATGGGCGGATGCTTGGACTAGTGAAAGCAAGCCCAATATTTGGGGAACTGTACCAAAGGTAGTGCAGATGCAGAGTGAAGGCGGCGTGGCTGGTGCTGTACATGGGGCGTTGCAAACGGGTTCTCTGACAACCACATTCACCGCATCCCAGGGATTATTGTTGATGATCCCGAATATGTACAAAATTGCGGGAGAACTCACACCTACAGTATTTCATATTGCCGCGCGATCGCTCGCCGCCCAAGGTCTCTCAATTTTTGGCGACCATAGTGATGTTATGGCAACCCGTGGTACTGGTTTTGCTATGTTATGCGCCGCCTCTGTGCAAGAAGCCCATGATTTTGCTTTAATTTCTACTAGAGCAAGTTTACAATCGCGCATCCCTTTTTTACATTTCTTTGATGGTTTTCGTACTTCCCACGAAGTTAATAAATTAGAACTATTAAATGAGGATGATTTACGCACGTTCATCCCCAATGAATTAGTTTTTGCCCATCGTTCCCGCGCCCTGACTCCCGATAAACCAGTGTTACGGGGTACAGCCCAAAACCCTGATGTTTATTTTCAAGCTAGGGAAACAGTTAATTCTTACTATGATGGTTGTCCTGAAATCACCCAAAAAGTGATGGATGAGTTCGCCCAAATGACAAGGCGACAATACCAATTATTTGAATATTATGGCGACTCCACCGCCGAAAGAATCATCGTTATTATGGGTTCTGGTTGCGAAGCCGTCCAAGAAACCGTAGATTATCTCAATGCCCGTGGTGAAAAAGTCGGCGTAGTCAAAGTGGGGCTTTATCGTCCTTTTGATAGTCAAAGATTTGTTGATGTTTTACCCCCAACTACTCGCACTATCGCCGTTTTAGACCGAACTAAAGAACCAGGCGCATCCGGTGAACCACTTTATCTGGATGTTGTTACAGCTTTGTATGAAGTTTGGGGGGTAGGAGAGGAATTACCTCAAGTAGTGGGGGGGAGATATGGTTTATCTTCCAAAGAATTTACACCAGCGATGATAAAAGCTGTATTTGATAATTTGGCCGAGACTAAACCCAAAAATCATTTCACCATCGGCATTAACGATGATGTCACTCACACCAGCTTAGATTATGACCTTGAATTTAACATCGAACCAGATAATATAGTCCGCGCAATTTTTTACGGCTTAGGTTCCGATGGAACTGTGGGTGCAAATAAAAACTCCATCAAAATTATTGGCGAGGAAACTGATAATTACGCCCAAGGTTATTTTGTCTACGACTCAAAAAAATCTGGTTCGGTGACGGTTTCGCATCTGCGTTTCGGTTCTCAACCTATTCACTCTACTTATTTAATTAGCCAAGCCAACTTTGTCGCTTGTCACCAATGGGGATTTTTAGAACAGTTTGATATGTTGGCGCATATTATCCCTGGTGGTACTTTCTTATTAAATAGTCCTTATAGCCTAGAAGATGTTTGGCAGAAATTACCGAGATTAGTCCAAACACAAATTATTGAGAAACAACTCAAATTTTATGTAATTAATGCTTATAAAGTTGCCCGCGAAGCGGGGATGGGTGGCAGAATAAATACGGTTATGCAAGTATGCTTTTTTGCTTTGTCTGGTGTGCTACCAGGAGAAGAAGCGATCGCTCAAATTAAGCAATCCATTACCAAATCCTACGGCAAAAAGGGCAACGAAATCGTGCAAATGAACCTCAATGCCGTAGACCAAACCTTAGAGAACCTCTATCAAGTTAAAGTTCCTACAAGTGTAGATAGTCACATTGAACTACGCCAGCCTGTACCTGATACGGCACCAAATTTTGTGCGAGAAGTGTTGGGTAAAATGATTGCTAAATGTGGCGATGATTTACCTGTGAGTGCGTTACCTGTAGATGGGACTTATCCCACTGGAACAGCAAAATGGGAAAAACGCAACATTACCCAAGAAATTCCTGTATGGGACACAGATGTCTGCGTACAGTGTGGTAAATGTGTGATGGTATGTCCTCACAGTGTGATTCGCAGCAAGGTTTACGAACCTCAACAACTGGAAAATGCACCGCCAACTTTTAAGAGTACCAATGCCAAAGACCATGATTGGCACGGGTTAAAATATACCATCCAAGTAGCGGCAGAAGATTGTACAGGTTGCGGTATTTGTGTTGATGTATGTCCGGCGAAGAATAAAACCGAAACGCGCAAAAAAGCCATCAATATGGAACCTCAGCGTCCATTGCGAGAAGCTGAACGGCAAAATTGGGAGTTCTTTTTGAATCTTCCCAACCCTGATAGACGCAACTTGAAGCTAAATCATATCAACCAACAGCAAATGCAAGAACCGCTATTTGAATTTTCTGGTGCTTGCGGCGGTTGCGGGGAAACTCCCTATATTAAATTAGCAACACAGTTGTTTGGCGATCGCATGGTGGTTGCCAACGCCACAGGTTGTTCTTCAATTTATGGCGGTAACTTACCTACAACACCCTGGACACATAACGCCGAAGGTCGTGGCCCGGCTTGGTCTAACAGTTTATTTGAAGATAACGCTGAATTTGGTTTAGGTTTTCGCATTTCCCTTGATAAACAAGCCCAATTCGCCGCCGAATTGCTGACTTTACTTGCACCAGTGGTAGGCGAAGAACTTACAAATAGTATTCTCAACGCCGTGCAGAAAGATGAAGCCGATATTTGGGAACAACGCGATCGCATTGCTATTCTCAAGCAAAAGCTAGAAACACTTAATCATCCTAAAGCAAAGGAACTGCTGAGTATTGCCGACTACCTCGTGAAAAAGAGCGTCTGGATTATTGGCGGTGATGGTTGGGCTTATGATATCGGCTTTGGTGGACTAGATCACGTTTTAGCTAGTAGTCAAAATGTGAATATTTTGGTGCTTGATACCGAGGTGTATTCCAATACAGGCGGGCAGATGTCCAAATCCACCCCGAAAGCAGCTGTCGCCAAATTTGCTTCTGGTGGTAAACCTTCAGCTAAAAAAGACTTAGGTTTAATCGCCATGACATACGGTAACGTCTACGTTGCGAGTGTAGCGATGGGTGCGAGAGATGAACATACACTCAAAGCATTTTTAGAAGCTGAGGCTTATGCTGGGCCATCGTTGATTATCGCCTACAGTCATTGCATTGCCCACGGTATTGACTTGAGTACAGCTATGCAAAATCAAAAAGCCGCCGTAGATTCAGGCCGATGGCTACTGTATCGCTATAACCCCGAACTCCGCAACCTGGGCGAGAATCCCCTACAACTAGATTCACGCACACCAAAACTACCGCTAGAACAATCAATGTATTTAGAAAACCGCTTCAAAATGCTGACCAAAATCAACCCAGAAGCAGCCAAGCAATTACTCCAAGAAGCACAAGTCGATGTAAATACTCGATGGCAAATGTATCAATACTTAGCAAGTATGAAGTCTGAAGTGTGAAAATTCCTACTTTATACTTCACTCCGTATACAACTTTCTCTCAAACCTAACCCCCAACCCCTTCCCTGCAAGGGAAGAGTAGCAAGATTCAAAGCCTCTCTCCGCTTTGGGGAGAGGGGTTCTAAGAAATCACCTTACTCCACATCTCTCAGCTATTTAGGAATAAAGTTATATGGATCTAACTACAACATACATGGGGATGCAATTGCGATCGCCTCTTGTCCCCTCATCATCGCCATTAACTGAAGAGATTGATAATCTTCAACGGATGGAAGATGCTGGCGCGGGTGCAGTAGTTATGCACTCACTGTTTGAAGAACAGTTAATCATGGAAAGCTACGAACTGCACCATCACTTAACTTATGGCACAGAAAGCTTTGCTGAATCTTTGACTTATTTTCCCGAACCAGATAGATTTCGCATCGGCCCAGAAGAATATTTAGAACTAATTCACCACGCCAAGGAAAGGGTAGATATCCCCATTATTGCCAGCTTGAATGGTTCTTCATTGAGTGGATGGACTGACTACGCCAGACTTGTAGAACAAGCAGGTGCATCAGCACTAGAATTAAATACTTATTACGTTCAAACTGACACAAAAGTAACAGCCGAAGAAATAGAGCAAGGTTATGCAAACATGGTGCATAAAGTCAAATCTTCTGTAAATATTCCTATTGCAGTCAAATTGAGTCCATATTTTACCAATATGGCAAATATGGCCAAGCGTATAGATCAGGCTGGGGCTGATGCTTTGGTGTTGTTCAACCGATTTTATCAACCAGATATCAACCTCGAAACCTTAGAAGTCCAACCAAATGTACTGTTAAGCACTCCCCAAGATATCCGCTTACCTCTGCGCTGGATTGCTATTCTCTACGATCGCATCAATGCCGACTTAGCTGCAACTAGTGGGATTCATAACGCTCACGATGTCTTAAAAATGCTGATGGTTGGGGCAAATATTACCATGTTGTGTTCTGTACTGCTGCGTCAAGGCATTAATCACATCCGCTGTATTGAAGAAGAAATGCGCCAATGGATGGAAAAACACGAATATGAATCCGTCCAGCAATTGCAAGGAAGCATGAGCCAGAAAAATTGTCCTAATCCTAACGCCTTTGAACGCTCTCAATATATGAAGGCTTTGCAGACTTACAAACCAGAATGGGGGCGAATTTATGAGCCGTCTTATTATTACGGATGAGATGAAGTATGAAATTTCATTCTTCTGCCCCCTGCCTCCTGCCTTCTGCCTTTTGACCAATGACCAATGACTATTGACTATGAAAAAACGTATTGGTATTTTGACTAGTGGCGGTGACTGTCCGGGATTAAACTGTGTAATTCGTGCAGTTGTGAGCCATGCCACACTCACATACAATTGGGAAGTTGTTGGTATTCCCTATGCTACACAAGGTTTATTAGAGCGACAAGCGATCGCACTCAGTGTTCACGGTTGGGATTTACGCGGTATCGATCCCCTGCTGAATATGGGTGGCACTATTTTAGGGACAATCAATAAAGGCGATACCCTAGCCCATGCTAGTGAGATGATTGCTAGTTATGCCGAGTTAAATTTAGATGCCTTGATTGCCATTGGTGGTGATGGCAGTATGAACATCATCCATCAACTAGCTACTCTGGGCAATTGGAATTTAATCACCATCCCCAAAACCATAGATAATGACGTTGCTTTAACAGAAAGAGCGATCGGATTTGATTCGGCTGTGAATACAATTGTTGATGCGCTAAATCGTCTCACATTTACTGCCGCCAGCCACGATCGCGTGATGATTGTCGAAGTTATGGGGCGCACGGCTGGACATTTGGCTTTATACGCAGGTATCGCAGGCGGCGCAGATGTAATTTTAATCCCGGAATTAACATACACAATTCCCGGTTTATGTCAACATCTTGACGAACTGCGAAATACTTGGCGACGAAAATTTGCCATTGTGGTGGTTGCGGAAGGCATTTCTCCAATGACAGTAGATTTTGGTAATAGTTGTAGTTTAGACGTAAATGGTAAATACCCATCATTAAAATGTGGGATGGGACAATATATTGCTGACCAAATTACGCAATGTACTAGTCATAAAGTTGATACGCGAGTTTCGGTTTTAGGTCACATTCAGCGCGGTGGAATTCCTTCGGCTTTAGACAGATTAACAGCTACAGTCTTTGGCAAAGCTGCTGTCGATTTAATCGCTCAAGAAAAATATGACCAGATGGTAGCTTGGCAAAATGGTCAAGTTGTCGCTGTTACCATTGCAGATGTAGTGGCTAAAAGTCCCTCACCCGTAGACCCTGGCGGTTATTTAGTGCAAAGCGCTCGCGCTTTAGGCACTTATGTGGGTGAATAATCACTAAGTGCTGAGTATCAATCGGGCAAATACTTAGCGCCTACCACTTTGCCCTCTTTGAAATAAACAGTCACTATTTCCGCATTGTAATCATCATCGTTTGGGTCAAGAATGTAATTTAAATTCTGGTCGGGTATAGCGACAAAGCCTTTTTCTTTAGGGTTACGATTTGCCCAGACACCATCATTATGTTCATCATTTAATGCCCATTCCGGTTGAGGGAATCTTCCCCCTTGGGGAAAATGTTGGTTAAATAAGCTTTGAACCTCCTGAATTGTCATCCCATTTTTAGCGTCGAGATAAAACTTGGTGAAAGGTTTTACAGGATTGAGAGTCAAAAAATGTAGAGTTAATAGAATCATATTGAAACCAATGAACAGCCACAATTCTTGTTTACGCCGAGATTGTAAGTGTATTGGCAAGAGTAAGATTAGGGCTAAAACAGCCATAAATAAGTAAAATTGCCAGAACAAGGAAGCCGCGAATTTATATTCTAGGAAGAGTCCCAGTAGAAATAAAACTATTAAAAAAATAACTTCGACAATGAGTTCAATCCATTTAACGTGACGCTTAATATATTTCATTTCACTGTATCTGGGGTGTTCTTTTTCAGAAAGAAAATCCCACTATAACCTGAGTTATACGGCGATCGCAGAACTAGACACTTCTCTACCATGACACAGTGAACTATTGAGAATCCTTATCTGTTTCGACCAAGAATTATGTCAAAAAACTAAATGTTTGTGTTGGTAAGTTCCAACTACCAAATACACCATTTCCCAAGGGTAAACCATCAGGGTGGAATCGGAGAGCGTATCCTGGTGCGTTGGGGTTTTCTACTACAGCTAGGGACGATTTACCTTGGCCTGTCCAGTAGATTTTGCCGTCAGGTGCTAACCTCGGCCCAGAATAGCCAGTTACATCACCAATAGCTAGGGTATCAATTTCTGTTTCTATCTCGGTGACTAAATCCATTTGATGTGGAGTCGCATTCCAACCTTCTAAGGTATGTTTACTCCACTGACCAAACTCCCAATCACCTTTAGCGTAATACAACTTGGTACTGTCAGGTGAGAAGGCGCAGGAATAACCAGCGGAACCACGAATTAAAAAATCACTGTGGCTGATTTTACCTGTAGTCCGGTCAATTTTGGCGATCGCAATTCCCAATCCTGCGACACCCAAGGCGACTTTGTTCCAATTGGGGCTGAAAATAATTGAACCTTTATTTACTCTTTTAGCAACTAAGGGGTTCAGCCGATTTTCTGGGAACACAATTGATGAGGAAACATATTTGCTATTGATACCACTTTTATCTACTAAGTAAGCCCTTATCTCGGTTCTACCGTTGAAAATCAATAACCAAAAAGCCTTACCATTACTATGCGGCGCAACGCCAAGGGCTTCTCCTGGGTTCTCGAGTTTCCCTGTGAGTTTTCGGTTCAAAAGAATAACTGAGCCGTTGATACCTTTAGATAAATCTGCAATAGAGTAGAATATCGCCTGGTTGTTGTTTGTAAAGATGTAAAATCTGTCAGGATTACCATCAGGAGTCGGTACAATTGTCACTGCTTGTGTCGCTGACCAACTTTTTGCACCCCAAACTCCATCTTCTAAAATTTGATGAGTTTGCCCGTTGAAGATTAGTTGACCATCGCTATATAACCGAAGTCTACCTGTTATGGGATCAGTATAGCTGGCAGTTGCTTCAAATCCTGAACTATGTCCAGCTTTTGGCAGAATTTTCGGGCGATCGCCACCAAACTCAATTAAGACTTTTTTTCCAATTCCTGTGTACCAAAATCGATCTGGGACAGCAAGCTTTGTAATGGATAGTGCATTCATGATCAGTTTCGTCGAGCAATTAATTTTGTAATTTAGTTGTCAAACTATTTGAGATAGCACTTGCTAACGTTTATGTTTGCAATTCTTTGAAACTAAATCTGAGTATCGTATTTATATTTGGTTACAAAATTTACAAGTATTTATTATCAGCCCTTGATAGGTTATAAAATCTGGATTTTAGCAACTTACTTAGTATACATATATGAGTACTTGATTTATCTTTGATTAAAACATAATAGTATCCCAACCAGTTAAGAGCTTGATTTTTGCTATATCAGTATTAAACTTAACATACGATATTGTGTTTTTTTGTAAATCTCTATACAAAATTTTTATTTTAATTTCCTAATGTTTAGTACTTGTATTCTTTTAATGGAAAATCTGTATTTATTAATCGATCTCAAGTCATAAGCTAATAGGATGACTTGTGACAAATGCAGATCTAAATATATCTATCGATATGTATAGAGAAGTTCATACTTTAGATAGAGGCTCAAGCTGTGAAGAGAATTGTTTTTTGTGATTTTGATGGCACAATCACAGTTGAAGAAACCTTTGTAGCGGTGCTAAAAAAGTTTGCACCAGAAGTTGCTGCACAATTACTACCAGAAATGTATGCACAGCGGGTAACACTAAGAGAGGGAGTCAAGAAAATTTTACAATCAATTCCCTCTGCACAATATGGAGAAATTTTAGAATATACGCGATCGCAACTCATCCGTCCAGGCTTTAGCGAACTGCTAGATTTTCTGGATTTTCAAGGTGTCCCTTTGGTTGTGGTGTCTGGCGGGTTGCGGGGAATGGTAGAAGTTGTTTTAGGTGAGATAGTCCCAAGAGTAGCCGCGATTCACGCCGTTGATCTAGATAGTAGTGGTGCTTACTTCAAGGTGAATTCTGATTATGAAGGTGGTACAGAATTAGTCGCCAAAGTGCAAGTGATGGCTGAATATCCCGCTGATGAGACAATTGCTATTGGTGACTCCCTCACAGACTTAAATATGGGCTTACAAGCTTCTATTGTATTTGCCCGCGATCGCCTAGCGCACTATTTAGACCAACACAAAAAACCTTATATTCTCTGGAATAATTTCTCAGATATTCAGGCGTATCTACAGCAATTGTGGAAATGACTTCAGCTTATCTCCAAGCAGTAATAGCCAAACTAAAAGGTTTAGTATCTGCTGCATAAAATATTAGCTGTTACCCTCTTTTATAGGGTAACAGCTTAAAAGTTTATCTACGCACATTAACACCTACAACAGAATTAGCTCTTTGTTCTAATCTCTCTGGGTTTGTTGCTTCCAAATACTTTGCTGTCATCTCCGGTGTGAGGAGTTCCAACATCAAACGGTTTTCCAGCCAAAATTCCACCACATCAAAAGCACCATCACGGCTACAAGGAAGCACTCGCCAGCCTTCCCGTGCTCCAATGCGTTCGATTTCCTCTATATTGAGGGGAACAGAAATTGCTGCATGAACTGATGTGTAATTTGCGGGATGTTCATTCAGCTGAAATCCGGCTTGTCCTTCCCATCTATCTGGAATAAGCTCGCTACCCAATGGATAAAACTCAATTCCTGTGCCAAATTCATCTCCTACCAGCAGCATATATCCACCAGGATTAGGTGAAAATGGCATTACTTTACCGTGCATAATTTCCGCCATTACATTAGCTACGTGCTGAGGATTTTTTACAGAAATAGAAATGTGGTGGAGCATAGTTACCTCTTAAAACATGATGAAAATATCAAGCTATGAGAACGTTGATATTTTGATCTATAGCTTGTTTTACAAGATTGAACTCTATCTTGAGATATTCAATTAGTCAGAGAATTATATTGACCTTTCACTAGATGTGAAAAATTATTAACGCAACAAGCTACAGTCTTGGTTAACTTCAAGCTGCATCGTTAGACTTTCCAGACAATTAAGAGAATAAGAAACAAATCTTTAACTAGTAAAAATTATTTGAAGATTTATAAATTAGTAAAGGTGCGATCGCCATCACGAAACGCACCCTACAGTATCGAATTTATATTAAATTAACCCAAGATAAATCCGCTTCTCAGAGAAAGTCATTTAATGACGCTGGCTTACCCACGATGTCTAATCCACTCATAAATCTTGAGATACTCTGCTCCCGGAATGTTCCATGAGTAGTCATATTTCATCCCCTGAATTGCTAGTTGCTGGAACTCATCAGGCGATTCATACCACAAATCAATTGCTCGATTCATCGCAGACTCAAGCGCATAATTATCTGTGTCATAAAATACGTAGCCATTACATTTTTCCGGTGGTAAATTTTGGTCGTAATCTCGATCAAATACCGTATTTACTAACCCACCAACACCACGAACAATGGGTACTGTGCCGTATTTTAAACCAATCATCTGGGTTAAACCACAGGGTTCGTAATTGCTGGGAACAACAATCATATCCGCCCCTGCATAAATAAGGTGGGATAATTCCTCATTAAAGCCCAATTCTAAATGCACATCGGGGTTATTATTTAAAAATTCTTTTTCGTGGTGGAAATGAGTATTAATTGCGGCTTCTGTAGCTGAACCAAGTAAGACAAACTGTGCGCCTTTACTGAGTGCATGATAAATAGCATGATGTACTAAATGCACACCTTTTTGATTATCTAACCGACCGATATAAGCAACGATTGGTTTATCGGCAGCGTCAAGCAAGAGTCGCTCTCGCAAAGCTTTTTTGTTATATATTTTTTGTTCAAAATCTTCGTAGGTATAGTTCGTGGGGATGTAGCGGTCAATTTCAGGATTCCAAAAATCGTAATCGATACCGTTAAGCACCCCAGTGAATTTATCTTGATGCAAATGTAATGTATGACCTAAACCACAACCAACTTCTGTATAACGAGCTTCCTCAGCGTGGTTTGGCGAAACTGTAGTGACTGCATTGGCATAAACAATACCCCCTTTCATGTAGTTCAACGCAAAGGGGTTGAAGTCGTCACGCAGCTTATCGTATTGGAAATAATAAGCCTCTCGATTTAAACCTGTAGCCGCAAGGGTTTCTCCACCGCCTATTCCTTGATGCTTAAAGTTATGGATGGTGTAGCAAACCCGCTGATATTCCATACCGTTATACTTGTAAATCTCAGCCAGCAATACGGGAATTAAGCCTGTTTGCCAGTCATGACAATGGATAATATCAGGTCGCTTGTTGCTTTGATTTAAGAATTCTAAAGCGGCTTTGCTAAAAAAGGCAAAGCGCATATTGTCATCATCACAACCGTAATAACAGCCGCGATTAAAGAAATTATCTTCAGAGTGGGGTTGAATAAAGAAGCACAGCCTACCATGCACCCAGCCGCAGTATACAGAACAGTGAATTGCTGCACCGTACCAGGGTACCCACAAGTCTTTGTAAGCATCATGCAGACCCCAAATATGGTCGTAGCGCATACAATCATACATGGGCAGAATGATTTCAACGCAATTTCCCCTGCCCTCTAATTCTCTACTCAGTCCGTAAACAACATCCCCTAAACCGCCTGCTTTAATTACAGGAGCGCATTCCGAGGCAATCTGTACTATGTACATTCCTAGTCCTCGCTATACAAAACTTTATAATCACTATACTGTTCAGTATATGCAATATGTACTCATTGACAAGTACGTAAGCCAATGTTAATCACGAAAGCTTAATACAATTGGTAGAGATTGAGGATGCTTCATCTGCTGCCAGACCTATACTGAGGAGTGTTGAGGGGTATTTAGTTTAGTAAAGTTTATGTTCCAAACAATCAAATAAGTTTAATTATACGTATATACTATGTATATACGTAGTTAATTCCCAGATTGCTTAAAGTTGTTTTACTCATTTTAGTGGTGTCTTATGATTGCAACTATTACAAAGTGGGGAAACAGTCTTGCTGTTCGTATTCCCCAAAATTTAGCTAAAGAAATTCAAATAGCTGAAGGTTCTGAAGTGGAAATTGGTGTGGTAGATGGAAATTTAGTAGTGAAACCCAAAATTCGCAAGCGATACTCACTTGAAGAATTGGTACAAGAAATCACTCCAGATAATCTCCATACTGAAGTTGATACTGGAATCAATGTAGGAAATGAAGTTTGGTAACACAAGTGAATCCTTACGTTCCTAATCGGGGAGATATTGTTTATTTAGACTTTGAACCCACAAGAGGACATGAGCAAAAAGGTGTGAGGCCTGCTTTTGTGATTTCTCCCTATACTTATAATGAGAAAACTTCCTTAGCATTGTTGATGCCTATCACCAAGCAACAGAAGGGCTATCCTTTGGAGGTAATTATCCCATCAGGGTTTAAGACTTACGGAGTTATTCTTGTAGATCAAATTAAGTGTTTAGACTGGAAAGCTCGTAATGTTAAGTTTGTTGAGTCTTTACCAGAGACAGTGATTGAAGAAGTGCAAGCCAAGATTGCAGCGTTGTTATTGTAGTGAATGATATTCAAGTTTGATAACAGCACATTAGTAAGACTTATTTCCGTTTTTGGGTTAGTCTTTATGATCAACAAGAATACTCTGGCTTGATATTTGTGCGATCGCACTCTTCTAGTTAAAACCACAGGGTTGACACTGGTAAAATACCATAGAACAAGCAGCGACTCACCCGCATCCCTCACGCCATGACTACAACTATTGACTTTCTCAGTCACCTTAACCCTAGCCAACGTCAAGCCGTAGAACACTATTGTGGCCCGTTGTTAGTTGTGGCTGGCGCTGGTTCTGGTAAAACACGCGCACTAACTTATCGCATCGCTAACTTGATTCTCAAACACCGTGTCAATCCGGAAAATATCTTGGCGGTGACTTTTACCAACAAAGCCGCACGAGAAATGAAGGAACGTATTCAAAAGCTATTCGCAGAACAATTGGCGATGACGCAACACGGGACAAAATTTGATTTATTACCAGAACACGAACAAACAAAACTGCGATCGCAAGTTTACCGCACAACTATCAAAGATTTGTGGTGTGGCACATTCCACAGTTTATTTTCGCGGATTTTGCGGTTTGATATTGAAAAATATCAAGATGAAAAGGGGCGCAAATGGAATCGGAATTTTTCGATTTTCGATGAATCTGATGCTCAATCTTTAGTTAAAGAAATCGTCACTAAACAATTAAACCTCGACGATAAAAAGTTTGAACCGCGTTCTGTACGCTACGCTATTAGTAACGCCAAAAACCAAGGTTTGTCACCCCAAGAATTTGAAAAAGACCAGCCTAATTATCGCGGACGGGTAATAGCTCAAGTTTACAGTTCCTATCAAGATAAACTTGCAGAAAACAACGCCCTCGATTTTGATGATTTAATTCTTGTCCCGACAAAGTTATTTCAACAAAACGAGCAAGTATTAGGTTATTGGCATCGCAAGTTTTGTCATATTTTGGTAGATGAATACCAAGATACTAACCGCACTCAATATGATTTGATTCGTTTGTTAGTCACCAATAGCGAAGATAGAAAGAGTGAATGGAATTGGCAGAATCGCTCGGTATTTGTAGTAGGCGATGCAGATCAATCAATTTATAGTTTTCGGATGGCAGACTTTACCATTTTACTGGAATTTCAAAATGATTTTGGCGATGGTTTGCCAGATGAAGATACCCGCACAATGGTGAAATTAGAAGAAAACTATCGTTCTTGTGAAAATATTTTACAGGCTGCCAATGAATTAATTGAAAATAACACCCAACGCATTGATAAAGTTCTCAAGCCAACGCGGGGAAGTGGTGAACAAATTTATTGTCATAAAGCCGATGATGAACTGGCGGAAGCAGATTTTGTCATTCGGCAAATTCGCACCTTAGAACATCAACATCCCGAATTAAATTGGGGTAGTTTTGCTATTTTGTATCGCACCAACGCTCAATCTCGCCCTTTTGAAGAATTGTTGGTGAGGAATCAAATTCCTTATACAGTGGTGGGGGGGATGAAATTTTATGACCGGAAAGAAATTAAAGATGTGATAGCTTATCTCAGAGCGATCGCCAACCCATCTGATACAGTCAGTTTATTGCGAGTGATTAATACTCCCCGACGGGGAATCGGTAAAGCCACCATTGATAACTTAATTAACGCCTCGCAGCAATTAGGTGTTAGCTTGTGGGAAATTCTCAGTGATGAAACATCTGTAAATACATTAGCTGGGCGTTCAGCAAAAGCGGTGAATAATTTTGGCCAAATGATTGGCCGTTATCAAGAACAAGTCGCCACAGTTCCAGTTTCGGAAATTGTCATGGGTTTGTTAGAAGAATCTGGTTACGTTCAAGATTTGCAAAGTCAAGGTACAGATGAAGCAGAAGATAGAATTCAAAACGTTCAGGAACTTTATAACGCCGTCTTGCAATTTCAAGAAGAAAATGAAGATGTTTCCTTAACAGCCTTTTTGCAAAGTACCGCCCTGAGTTCTGATTTAGATAATTTAAAAGAAGGACAAACAGCGGTTTCTTTGATGACTCTGCACGCTTCTAAAGGATTGGAATTTCCCGTAGTCTTTTTAGTGGGTTTAGAACAGGGATTATTCCCCAACTACCGTTCTATGAATGATCCTGCATCCTTAGAAGAAGAACGCCGCTTGTGTTATGTGGGAATTACCCGCGCCCAAGAAAGGTTACATTTATCCTTCGCCCGCGAACGCCGTTTATATGGTTCACGGGAACCTGCATTGCGATCGCAATTTCTCGACGAATTACCCCCAGAATTATTAACTAGCCAAAGTAAAATTCGTCAAAATTATCCTAGAACTGCTACAACAAACAACGTACAGCAAGAAGGCTCTCACAATTGGCAAGTTGGTGATCAAGTCCTACACAAAACCTTTGGAATTGGGGAAATAACTCATGTTTTTGGTACAGGAAATAAAATATCGGTAGCAATTAAATTTGCTAGTTTAGGTCAAAAAATTATTGACCCCAGAGTAGCTCAATTGCAAAAAGTAAATTGAATATTCTCAAAAACCTAACCCCTCAGCCCCCTTCCCTCGCAGGGAAGGAGGTAGTTCAACTCCCCTCTCCGACGCGGAGAGGGGTTAGGGGAGAGGTTATTTTATGATTACTGAATTGGTGTTTTAAAAAACGCTATAAATCGAGATTACAAGATTAATAAAAACTCCCTGATTTCCGATGTTCAATAGCAGTCATACCATCATTAGTTAACATTTCTCCTTTATCAACAACCGCATAAATCAACCATCTGTCTCCAGATTCCAATTGATTCTGCACTGTGCATTCTAAATAGGCTAATGCGTCATCAAGAATGAGACAACCATTAGCCGCAGTTTGTGTACCAAGATTAGCAAATGAATTGTCTCCCGAAGTGCTATGACGGGAAAAATAGCGGCGGACATTTCTACCTTCTTTAAGAATATTCAACACAAATTTATCGCCAGGATGACGCATCAAATCAGCGTTTTGCTCTTGAGAAATTGCAATCATAATTCCTGGTGGATTAAAAGTTGCCTGTGATACCCAAGAAGTTAAAATACCTTTGTGGCTATTTTGGTCACGAGTTGTCACAACACACAAAGAACCAACAATTCTTCCTACAGCTTGTTCTGTACGGTCTACTTGTGCTTCTGTAACTACTTGACGAGGGACACGAAGTTTTTTATTCTTTTTCAAAGTTTGGGCAAAGGTAGCACCCGCAGTTGTACACTGTTGGAGAATCTCTTCAGTTGGGCTAAAGCGTACGCGGATGGTTTCAAACCCTAAACGATAATTGGCATCTGTGAGTTTGTTTTCTAATAAATCAATAGCCTCGCCACTCCAACCGTAGGAACCAAAAACACCTGCTAACTTAGTTTTTGTGGCTGTTGAAAGTACTATTCCTAAAGCTGTTTGCACTTGTGTCGGTGCATGACCGCCTAAAGTGGGTGAACCAATAATAAATCCATCGCAGGCTTCTATGAGGCGAGTAATTTCTGCTGTGTCTGCTAGTTCGCAGTTGATTGACTCTACATTAATACCATTTTGAATTAATCCTTGAGCGATCGCATTTGCTAAAATTGCCGTATTCCCATAAGCTGAAGCATACAGTAAAGCCACGCTAAACTCTGGCGATTTTTGCCCTTGACACCATTGGCGGTAATCGTAAGTAAAACGACTCAAGCTATAACGCACAACTGGGCCATGCGCCGGAGCATAATATCTCGCGCCTAAGCTTGTCAATTTATCTAAGGCTACTTCGACTTGTTTGGCTTGGGGTGCATGAAGACACTCAAAATAATAACGGCGTTCTGCATCTAATTTTTTCCAGTCTTCGTCAAATAGAGTATCTTCGCAGATATGAGCGCCAAAAAATTTGTCTGTATACAAAATCTTGCTACCAGAATCATAAGTACAGAGTCCATCTGCCCATCGAGGAGTTGGTACAGTGATAAATGATAGAAAATGACCTTGTCCTAAATCTAAAGTATCTTCGGAACGTACCGCTTGAATATGTGCTTCCCATTCGGGAAAAGAGGATTTTAAAGCATTAGCCGCCGGACGAGAGCAAATTACTGTTGCTTGTGGTGCATGAGAAAGTAATACTTGAAGTGTGGTGCGGCGGTTGGGGTTAACATGATTGAGAATAATGTAATCTAGAGTGGCTAAATCGAGATGTTGCCCTAATTCCTGGATATAAATGTCAGTAAAAGATTCACCAGGAGGGTCAATTAAAGCTGTTTTATCAGCCTTAATTAAATAAGAATTGGCTGTGGTTCCTTTTTGGCGGGAATATTCCACCTCAAATTTTAGTCTTTCCCAAGTACGCGATCGCAAAATTATTGTATCCTGTCCAATTTCTGCAACCTGAACATCTCTAGGACGACTGGGTGTGATAGTAGTCATGGATATATTAACCTCGTAAAAAGTTTGAAGTATGAAATACGAAGTATGAAAATTTTTGGTGCTTTATGATAGAGGCTTGATTTTTCCAAGTTACTCATCGGTCAAGCCCTGAATTTTTATCAAGCTGGATATACTAATTTATCCATTTCATACTTCGTATTTACTAATGATTTATGCGATGGCTTTTGTAGCGTTGAGATACTTGTTGTTCTGGATCAATACCTTCAAATGTAGGCGGTAGCCAAACTCGTAAAACTAAGAGAATTCCTAAGACTAATAAGAAGGCACAAGTCGCTAAAACTTGAGTCCAATTAGTTTCTAGTACACCTTTAACAATTACTTCTCGTAAAGCAGAAACAATAGAAACTTCGACTGCTACCCCAATAGATATACGTTGTTCTTGCAAGTAAATAATCAGCAGCCGGAACAACTCAACTAAAATTAATAGAAAAAGAATATCGGCAGTGACAACTTGAAAGTTCAGAGGAGGTAACAGCGAGAGAAACATATCTCTCACCTGAATCACCATGAAGCTAAATAAGCCAATACATAAAGAAATGACAATCACATCTTGAATCATTTCTAAGCTGCGAACAACACGAACTCTATTGAGTTCATAGCCATTAATTGAGTTATCATCAACAGGTTTATACATGGTTTGTTATAAAGAATGATGGATTATTAACTAAGTAAAAAGGTAATAAATATTTTCTTTTTACTTTTACCTTCTTACAAAGTTAGGCGAAGAGAAGTTGCGTGCGCGGGTTCCCCGCGTTGAGCAAACTTCGGGGACGGAAACCGACACCGCCACGCCAGTTCACTCAACGGGGGAAACCCCCGCAAGTGACTGGCTCAACTTTGCGCTTTTTACTTTTGCCTTCATTTAGTAGTGATTACCAACTTTGCGGTGATGAACAGCAGTGAGTGCATTAATGTTGGCTACTCGTCCGGTTTTCACGGTGCTATAAATCACCCAATGATCGCCACAATCCATACGGCTGGTGATTTCACATTCCATGTAAGCTAAAGCGTCAGCGAGAATGGGGGAACCATTCGCAGCAGGATAGGTTTTCACGCCAGCAAAGCGATCGCTACCAGGAGGAAAACGCTTGAGGAAGTGTTTCATGTAACCTTGATAGTTCCCTTCTTCCAGGACATTTAACACAAAGCGATCGCCTACGTGCATCAAGGATTCAATGGCGCGTTCTTTAGCCACAGCAATTGCTACGCCTAAAGGATTGGCGCTGGCTTGTGTTACCCAAGACGCAAACATGGCGCTGTGAATTTCGGCTTTTTTGGCGGTGATGATGTATAAGCCTGTGCTAATGCGTCCCAGAGCCTTTTCTAAATCAGTGTTGATGGACTTGATTTGTTTAATGGCGCGATCGCGGTTTAACCATAATCCAATATCTGTCCCCGCTTCATCACACAATTGTTCTGTGGCTCTGGTAGGAGTTTCTTTAATTAAAATTGGTGGAAAAGCTTCAGTTAATCCAATTTCTTGAAACTTGTTGCGTAAAGGATAAACTGGTTCATCTTCTCCTCCTCCCGACTCAAATAAACCCACAGCTTGTTTATGATGAGCCGCCGCCAATATTGTGCTTAATGCTGTTTGGGCAACTATAGCAGATTGGGGTGGCATTCCAATTACTAAACCAGCAGCTTGTGAGACTAATTCCCGAATTTCTTGAGGTTCAGTGTTATTCAGCGGTACTAATTCAACTACTACTCCAGTTCTAGTAATACCATGTGCAATATAACGGGCAATACCTTCACTATAACCGTAATCTTCTGTGTAAAATAACGCTACAAATGACTCAGTTTTTGTTTGTTCTAAACTCCAAGTTTGATAGCGGTTTATCCATTCAGAAGTATTGTGTTTTAGCAATGGCCCGTGACCTGTTGCTACTGTTAATATCTCTAATTTTTCAATGCGTTTTAAAGCTGCCAAAACTGACCGCGCATTTGGCCCCATCAGGCAGTCATAATAATAATGAAAATCTTCTTCAATAATGGCTAAATTTTCATCGAATGTATGGTCATCGCAGTAGTGCATCCCAAACACATCACAGGTGTAGAGAATGCCTGTTTTGTAGTCATAATTAAAGATTGTGTCCGGCCAGTGCAGGTTAGGAGCCGAGATAAACTCTAATTCATGACCATTGCCTAAATCTAAGCGATCGCCATTTTTCACAATTATAGATTTAAATGGCTGGTGAACCATATTTTCTAAAAATTGGATCGCTACTTTCGCACCCACAACAGTAATATTTGGCGCTAATCGCAAAATATCTTTAACTAGTCCACTATGGTCTGGTTCTGTGTGACTAATAATCAAATAATCTATTTTTGTTGGCTCAATTAATCCTGTTAATATTTCTAAGTACAATTGCTCAAACTTACGGTGTGAAGTATCAACTAAAGCAATCTTTTCACCTTGAATTAAGAAAGAATTATATGTTGTACCATTACGTAAACCAAACTCAATATCAAAACGCTCTCTATCCCAATCAAGGCAACGAATTGCGGTAGTTTGAGTGGCAATTTCAATAGTTTGGATAGTTAAACGTGATGGATGAGAAAAAATTGGAGTAGTTTCTGTGAGTGCTACCATTGGGTTTCTCCAAAAAGAAATTTATCTGGAGTGAATCTGCTTACTCTTATATTGAACTGTTATTTTCATTTGGTAAAATGCCAATTTCTAAAGTTACTCATCAGGAAGTTTTATTTATGATTAAAATTGGTTTAGCATTGTAATTAATCAATGTTTATCATTAGTTTTTAAATGAGCAGATACCCGAATTCTTGAAGAAGTCGGGTATCTGAAGGCCATTAGAAGTGCAATAGTCTCCATGTCCTCAATCTTTCTTCCTCCGCCTACTCAACAGATTCATTGCAACATTACCCAACGTGCTGGGATAAAACTATCAGTGCTGCGTCTCGACTTAATGCACCCGTGGGTGAATGGGAATAAGTGGTTTAAGTTGAAATACAATCTTTTAGAGGCTGAGGAGAAGAATTTTTCCCAACTGCTAACCTTTGGCGGTGCTTATTCTAACCATATTTTTGCAACCGCAGGCGCAGGGAAATTATTTGGATTGCAGACAATTGGGGTTATCCGTGGTGAGGAAAGATTACCACTGAATCCTACTTTAAGTTTTGCTGTACAACAGGGTATGCAGCTTGTATATTGCGATCGCACTACTTACAGACAACGCCACACCACAGAATTACACGCACAGCTAAAAGAACGCTACGGTGAAGTATTTATCATTCCTGAAGGTGGAAGTAACTTAAACGGTGTGCGCGGTTGTACAGAAATACTCCCAGAAGTTGGAGACTTTGATATTGTTTGCGTTGCTTGTGGTACAGGTACGACTTTTGCAGGGATTTTACTTTCACTAACTCACAAGCAGAGAGGAATCGCTTTTCCCATCCTCAAAAATGGTTCATTTCTGCAATCAGAAATTGACAGCTTATTACAGAGTTATCTTGCTTCTGGTTTACCAACACCAAATAACTCTGTGTGTACGGGGGAATTAATCTGTGATTACCACTTCGGCGGTTATGCCAAAATCAACGATGAACTACTCAAGTTTAGCCAGCAATTTCACCAAACCCACGGTATACCTTTAGATTACGTCTACACCGCCAAGATGTTTTATGGGGTGATGGATTTATTACAACAAGGATTTTTTAGTAAAGGCGATCGCCTACTGCTTGTTCACACTGGTGGTTTACAAGGTAATTTAGCTAGAGATCAATCAGCCTTGAGGATTGAACAACGTCTCCAGGAAAGGTAGAACCTGAATCTACATCAATTCAGGTAATCAATATGCTGCTGAAAGTTGAGAATGTAAGCCTTCTGAACTATTTCACTTCCGTAATCTTCAACGTGTAAGGGTAATATTGACCTTCTTTGTATGAACCTACCCAAATTTGATAATTTCCTGGTAGCCATTCACCACTCATACCAGGATTTTTGCCCTCGAAATCGTCATTACACCATGTACCACCAGGCCCTTTAACAATCATAGTTACATCCTGGGGACTCTGCACTTGTAATTTGAGATAATCAAATTTGGTTGTGAGTGCTAAGGTATGGTCTGGTGCCTCATCCACAAATCCATCACAAGGCCCAGTAAGTGTTTCTCTCCTACCAGCAATTTTACTCCCAGAGAATGAACCGCCACTCATTCCCCGAACAGTTAGAGGATCTGGGGAAAATGGATGGTTGACAGTCACATCTCCAAATATCGGTGGTGCTTCTTGAGCATTAGTGATGGTATTAGTTGTTGATGTGACGCAGAAAGCCAATATCGTCAAAGATAATTGTATCCCTCTATTTAAAGATGTTTTCGACATTGCGATTACATAAGTTTCTCAGTGCTTTGAAAGACACGAATTTTACACACTAAGTTCCCAATATGAGAGGAATTAACTATTTATCTTTTTTGTAGCACTCATTGGCGATCGCCAACAGTCTCATTCAATTGTCTTCTTAGCCAAACCAATGAGATGCAGCTAAATTGGGATCGACTGCTTCGGGGATGTAGCGATGAATATCCTCCACTGCTTCACCTAAGACTTTTTCAATTCCTTGGCGAATAACGGATTCTAAGTGCAATGAACGTTCTAAAGAACGACACATAGATTCGGAACAATTAAATTCTGGTTTTTCTGAGGCATCAACTGTGATGTACTGATTGGGAATTCTGCTTAAAATATAAGCAACTAGGGTTTGCCTAATATCTGGATTGGCAAAAGCTTCCTGATAGGGATGATGAGGGTAAGTGTCTAAAATACTCTCAAGCTCTTGAACAACTATGGATATTGTCAGATTAATCAAAGTTTTAGTCATTTTAAATCGCCTCTTTTAATGTGGATTTTTGATGATGAGGCACCAATCATGGTGTTTTTATAAAAAAATAAAAATAATTCGCTCACAAATATTGATGAGTACAGAATATTTTTTAGCAATGAAAAGAAATTAAGCCTAAATTGATAGTTTGTTGGAGTGCGTTTTCAAAAGTCACACCTTGTTTAGTAGCAATATATAAAAAGACTATGGCAGCTGAACGAATAGCATCATCACAATGAATCAACGTAGGTTTTGATGATTGATTGATAACTCGAAAAATTTCGAGTGCGGCTTGATGATTAATTTCTCTCAAATTTGTCGGAAAATTAATATACTGTAATCCTAACAACTCCACTTTTGCTTGTTCGTTATCTAATGAGTTTGCTTCATCTAGCGATCGCAAATTGAGTATAGACTTGTAACCCTCATTAGCCAATTCCTGTAATTGGTCTAATGTAATTTGTCCGGCGATCGCTAACTCATCGTTAATTTTCCTAACAGTAATCATATTTGCCGCCTTACTTGATTGGGGCGACTTACTTAGTCGCCCATATAACCTTAATGTCTACGTTTATCTTCAGAAATATCACCTTTAAATGGTTGAACGCCCGTTTCTGGGTAATTATCATCTCTAGGACTAAAAATTCTCTTGGCTGCACCTAAAATATAAGTGAAAACTTGCGTCGTACCATCTGTAATTGATTGTATTATTTTGGCAATAGACATAAATTCTTCTCCTAATTGATTTTTATGGGGAAAAACTTTAGTAGCTGCTTGATATAAATAGAATTCAGGAGTCAGAATGCACAGATGAATCAGCGGGAACACGCCTAAGTAAATAAAGCTTGTCTTACCTACACTGTTAATTTAGAAGAACAATTTGAGGAACTTGTGAGGATAGCAACAGGATTACAATTTTGGTTTCTTATTATTAGATTTAAGTTTAGGTTTAGGTTTAGGCTGACTAATGCGACTTGATACTTTACGTTTCTTGACTTTGTGAGGAATTAAACCGCGAATTCCCTGCTTTTGCATTCGCTTATATGCCGAACCGCCCCAATCGCTAAGAGAATGACTCATCGCGCCGAGTTCCAAACCAAGAAATAGGGCAAGATATTCTGTACTATAACCAACAAGCGATCGCTCGACATTTTTACCTAAAGCTTGCCAATTAAATGCGGTGCTTCCCAGTTTTTCGATAATTACTGACACGATTAACGCTGCGATCGCCAGCAACACCAAAAGGTAAATTACCCGCAGCGTCGTGCCAATAATCGGCCCGTGTGATAAGAAAGAACGATGACGCAAGCTTTTTTGATAAGGTAGCCAAATCCACCGCAAGTATCCCCAGCGTTGATATTGCCGAGAGTAAATATCTAAATCGGGGCCAAACATCAGACCGCCAAACATAAACCCACCAGCCACCAACAGAGTCACGCTGCTACTGCGAGTCTGCCAGAAAGACACACCCGCCACCAACGGCAAAGCCCATAAAGTAATGCGATCGTGCGTTTGACCAGAGGGCATTTACAGGTTCTCAAAAACAAGGAAAAAATTTTTTCTCAAAAATACTAGCGCGATTCAAAATATTTTGCTATATTGATTGTTAGTGAAATGAACGGGCGGTTAGCTCAGTTGGTAGAGCGCCTGCCTTACAAGCAGGATGTCATCAGTTCGAGTCTGGTACTGCCCATTTTACAAGAAAGCCGCCACTAAAATATGGCTGTGACTTTACCCATAACTTTGCCGCAACGGCAAGCTTATGCTTCCAATAAAAGGCGGCAAAGTTATGGTTCCGGCTTTTAAAGCGTATAGGTAAAACTATAACAGCTTATAAACCAATCTCACGTCGTGCATCATTAAAAGCAGCGCGGATTTGTTTATATCTAAAACATCCAGGATTTGTAATTAATTCACAAACGCGAGCTTTTGTTGGATAGATACCCTGAGCATTAAAGCTAAGGACAATCTCTCTAACGTCATCGCACAATTTTTCTATGCTTTTGAGACGACAAGCTTTATTGTAATCATGACATTTAGCAGAAATAGCACTACACAAATCTGGAAAGTGTCTAGAAATAGTTCTATTGTGATGACCTAACCGCTTTGCAACTTCTTCCATTGTTGGTGGTGGTTCTTCATTAGCTGCAAGTATTGCTAATAAAGCATCTCTTACTTTATGTTGGTCGAAAACTTTTGGAGATACCCTTGGTGTGCGAGAAAGTTGGAGGTACTTCTGCGAAATTTTTGTAAAAGATTTAGTGACTAGATTTTTTGGAGCAAGAAATTCTACCAACGATATCTCTAATTCGTAACAAATCTTCAGAAGTATATTTAGCTCTGGCAAAGTTTTAGTAGATTGCCACATCCACAAACTATTTCTTGGTACTCCAGTAAGACGAGAAAATGCAGCTGCATTATTTTCTGCAACTTTATCAATAACTAAATTTAATGATTTTGTAATATTTTCCTTGGATGGGGGAGATTCAAAGCTTTGAGTAGCTAAAATTAACTCTTCTACAACATTGGCAGTCCAAGACTGCCACTCCAACTGTAAATTTATTGATACTTCATCATCTGTAAATGTTTTAAGGCATTGATTTATGCCTAACCACTCTCCACACTTTGAACAGTAACCAGACGACTACGTTGTGGAATTAATGGCTTTTTTAAATCCCAAGATTCGTATGTTTCTAATGCACTAGCTAATACTATTTCACTAAAAAAATGATAAAGATAGTTAAGGAAGAAATATGGGCAGACGTTAATGGCTGGAGTCACCAAAGTAAAAATAGAAGAGTCAGCAGAGGCATTACGTGATATTACGGCTTGTTGCCGCTATTCCGCCCTCAATTACTCTGAAGACTTCCTTAACTTCTGCATCATAGGAACGCTGTTCTAATAGAGCTTCTTGAGCTTCTACCGATGCTAAAAATTCTGCTAAATTCTTAGCCGAAACTTTAGATTGTTGTGTATGATTTGAAAAGCGTTTGCGTAACTCGATACTAGAACACCGATTCAGTAATCAAGATGAAGTAACAGATAGCTCAGTAGTGAGAGTAAAAATTTTTGCAAGGACATGAAGATTATGGACGACGGCAGTACGGCGAAGGTCAAATAAATTTTTGCGGGAACCAACATAACGAGCTTGATCTGTCTGCCAGCGACCAATATGAGATAAAGAATGCTCGACGGCAACACGTTCTCGGAGCTTGGCACGACCAGCAGAAGTGAATTGACGTTGTTTTAATTCCTGAAACAATGGTTCATCAGGATGAATCGAAACACTATCAAATAATTGATGGCGATATTGCCGTAAGAACGTAAACAGCTTTGCTCGTTTAATTCGCTTGACGATACTTTGCTCTAATGCGGATAGCTCTATCGGCGGCTGCCATATCTGGGGTCGCATACGTAAATTCGCTGTTGCTCATGCACATTTATTACCTGAATTTACAACGATTTTAGTTATGCCTCTCCTTGAGACTTTATTCAATCTCCCTCAAAGCTTGTTTATTGCTATAAGTGTTGTCTACTAAGCGTTTTTTCTATTTTCTCTTCCATTATTTACTTCACCCTGGGTTGATTTTTCTTTTCTTCTGCGATTACTGAATCGGTGTTCTAGCCTTTTAGCAATTACAGATGGTCTGTTTATTTACACCGACCTGTACTAATCATTTAGTTTAGGACAGTGTTGATTTATCAAAGCCTTGTCAAGACTGAGTGTATTAGCTATATTTCCCCAAAATCAAATCTAGCCAATGGGGATAAGCATAAGAATTTGCAGCTATGAGTTTTATCCCTCGATAGTTATTAAATACACAACTTGCCATTAGATGGAGATTTTCTTGCAGATGAGTATATTCTCCGACAGCTTCCAATGCTAGGCTCCACCAAGTTTGCTCCTGAATTCGCAGTTGCGTAATTTCCATACTACAACCGTTATCAATACTTTCATTGATAGCAACCGCCTGTACGGAAGAGTCTGGTAAAATTTTATATGATTGCAAACGGCGCAGTTTTTGAACATTCACCCAAACAGAATTAGCAAACACCATTGCAGGCTGAAAACTTTCTCCTGTGGAATCGTTGCATATCCACTTACCCCACTTTTCGGCCTTACCTTCTATTAATTCACCAAAACGCAGTACACCTAATTCTGCTTTACGCCACTTGACTTCTAAGCGTTCTTGGCGCAGTTTAATTCCCAAATAATCGCATTGTGGCGCGTAAAGGTAAAAGTCTTCTCGCTTTTCTGGTGAACAGTTTTGGGGAAACCATTCTTCAATCTCTATTGGGATCTGACTAGGGTAAAACCAGCGCAATTCGATAGTTGTCAGCATATATAACTAAATCTCCCCTTGTGATGCCTTATCCGCTACGACCCAGTTGGTGGGACAATAAAAACGATACATAATGCTTAACTTTTGTTGCTTCCAGCCCAAAGGAATTTTTAACAATGTGGAAACGAATTGCAATTATTTTTTTATTAATTTTGAGCTTCAGCTTGAGTAATCCTGGTGTAGCTGCTGCGGCTGGATTTAAAAGCTATGTCGATACTGCTGATGGCTATCAATTTTCATACCCCAACGGCTGGCTACCTGTTAAAGTTGCTAATGGCCCTGATGTAGTCTTCCATGATTTGATCGAAATATCCGAAAATGTCTCGGTGGTCATTAGTCCTGTTTCAGAAGGTAAAACTTTAAAAGAACTGGGCGCTCCCACAGAAGTTGGGTATAAGTTGGGAAAAGCAGCCCTTGCACCTTCAGATTCTGGTCGTACAGCCGAATTAGTTGATGCACGAGAAAAAGACGATGAAGGTAAAATCTACTATATATTAGAGTATTTAGTGAAACTACCGAATAATCAGCAAAGACATAACATCGCTAGTGTTGCTGTTAGTCGTGGCAAGTTGTTTACTTTCAACGCCTCAATTCCGGAAAAACGTTGGGCGAAGGTTAAACGGACTATGGAAAATGTTGTCGATTCTTTCACAGTGTATTAATCAAAAGGCAGTCCCGACGACAAAATTCATAACCATGAATGGAGTAGGGACGAGAGGCTAGGGATTAGTATTTTGAATCAGCGCTTTCAAGTCAAAAGGCAGAAGAGAAAAGCCAGTGTGTGACAATTGACTTTTGACCATTGACAAATGACAATGAACATTCTTCAATTTATACTGGCTTCGGCTTCTCCAGCCCGTCGTCGCTTGCTGCAAACTGTTGGGATTGAACCAATAGTTAAACCGAGTGATTTTGATGAGTCACAAATCCAACTGAGTGAACCTGCTGAGTTAGTGCAAGTTCTAGCTCAACGTAAAGCAGAAACTATCGCACCCCAGTTTCCATCGGCTTTGATTATGGGTTGTGATTCAGTTTTGGCTATTGATGGTGAGATTTATGGTAAACCAGCAGATGCAGCAGAAGCGATCGCTCGTTGGCAATTAATGCAAGGTAATATTGGCGACTTATACACTGGCCATGTGTTAATTGACACTTCACAAAACCGGACTTTAGTCGAGTGTCAGGTAACAAAGGTATATTTTGCCAAAATGAGCGATCGCGCTATCCAAGCTTATGTAGCTACTGGCGAACCCCTCAAATGCGCTGGTGCTTTTGCATTAGAAGGTTTTGGTAGTTTGTTTATTGAGCAAATTGCAGGTTGTCACAGCAATGTCATCGGTCTCAGTTTACCTTTGCTCAGGCAGATGTTGGCAGAACTGGGGTATGAGGTTACTGATTTTTGGCAATAAATACTTTATGGCAATTAAACTCAGGTGGGCAAGGTGAAAATTCTCTGCCCACTACAGTTATTGAGAATGCTGCAAGATATCAGATAACTAATAACTATTGACCATTGACCATTGACTACTATGCAATTTCACTTCGCCATGATCTGGTACCCAAGCTAACCACTCATTAGCGGAAACTTGGCAGAGTAACAATGCTTCATCAAAACTGTAAGGGCTAGGAAGTTCTAAAAGACGCACCCATAGGTCAGGTTGGCATTGTTTGGTTGAACTTTTGCTATAGGCTTTGCTTAACCAGTCTAGATTCTGTCTGACTGCTGGTACAGCACAATTTGGTCTTTGAGTATCAATTTTCATAGCTGCAAGCCTCCCTGATGGGTTAAAGCAAAAATCATTCTGTAACTAAGACTACAAAATAACTAATTACTTTGAAAAGTCAACGTCTTATAACTTTACGTAACTAGGCGTAACAGTTTGCTTAATGTTGCGCGGTTAAACTGAAGTGGTGCAGCTGACTGTAGACTGACTTTAGATAGCATTTCTCACAAGAATATGTCATTTACTTCTACTCCCTCATTACGTGAACAACAACATCCCCTCATTCGTCAGTTAGCTGATAGCATTGAGGCTGCTTGGCACAAGCATTTGCAACTATCGCCTTACCATTTGCCAGCAGAGTTGGGATATGTGGAAGGTCGATTAGAGGGTGAGAAACTGACAATTGAAAATCGCTGCTATCAAACACCGCAGTTTCGGAAAATGCACTTGGAACTGGCAAAGGTGGGAAATGTGCTGGATATTCTGCACTGCGTGATGTTTCCGCGGCCAGAATATGACCTACCGATGTTTGGGTGCGATTTAGTTGGTGGTAGAGGCCAGATTAGTGCAGCGATCGCCGATCTATCTCCTGTTCACTTAGACCGCACTTTGCCAGCATCCTATACAAATCAACTTGCAGCACTCCCAGCCTTGGACTTTTCCCAACCGAGAGAGTTACCAGAATGGGGTCATATCTTTTCTGAGTTTTGTATTTTTGTGCGTCCTAGTTCCGCAGAAGAAGAAGCGATGTTTCTGGCGCGTGTGCAAGACTTTTTAGAGGTGCATTGTAGCCAAGCGATCGCAGCTAGTCCTGTTTCCCCCGAACAAAGCCAGCAAATTCTCGCCGGACAACAAAACTACTGCACCAAACAGCAGCAAAATGATAAAACCCGCCGCGTCCTCGAAAAAGCCTTTGGTCAAGAATGGGCAGATAATTATATGACCACAGTCTTATTTGACTTGCCAAATTGAGTCAATAGTTAATTATCCCCTACTCCCTGCTCCCTTACTCTCTGCCTCTTCCCCTTCCCCATCTGTAGGTTCTGTTACGTTTTCCCTTAACTGATAAATGTAGAATTCAGTTAACGATAGTTTGATGGAGTCTAACCATAGCCTTAACATCTTTGGAGCAAATATCCAAATGAGTGAAGAGTTAATAAGCCTAATAATTGGTTGACTACAAGCTTAAGGAAACTGTAATGTTAGGGATGCTCTATTTGAAAAAATTGATTGAAAATTCGTAATTGCTAGTTCATAATTAAGTTTCTGATAAAGATTGAGTTTCCAACTGAACCGGGGTTGCTTTTCAAAGCGGTGGATTCTCAATAGTTTTTTAGTGATGAATTAGTAATTATCTTGATTCTTGCATCTATTGAATAACTAGCTACTAGTAGCGCCATGATCCAAAAGCTGTGGCGCTAAGTATTCATAAGAATCAAGTTTCCGAGGGTATTTAGTAGAGGCAATTTATCAAGTCTCTATTGCGTCTAATACTTTTTTATATCCATCAGCACATTTTTAAATAAATAGGCAACAACCATGTCAAGGGTGACTGAAAAGCCAAGATCAAGGCAACAAATACTTGATCCAGAACAACCTAAGATTTGGTGGGGCATTGCTGTAGCCTTACCAATAGTAATCGCTGCGGGGTTACTAACTACAGCTAAAGTTGAGCAGTTGAAAAAACTTAGCTTATCTGTACCTGTCAAACCAGTTGCTAACAGCATTAGTGCTGTGGGGCGTTTAGAACCGCGAGGCGAAGTTATCAAACTTTCTGCGCCTGCTGCGGGATTGCAATCTGCATCACGAGTAAAGCAGCTGTTTGTCCGAGAAGGAGAACGAGTGAGGAAAGGGCAAGTAATTGCACTTTTAGATAACCACGAAACTCAGTTAGCCAGTGTAGAAGAAGCAAAAGCCAAATTACTAGAAGCTCGTGCTAATTTAGCGCAAGTTCGGGCTGGTTCACCCAGAGATATTCAAGCGCAACAAGCGGTAATTGCTCGACTAGAAGCTCAATTACGCGGCGAAAGGGATGCTCAACAAGCCACAATTACCAGAATTGCAGCGCAGTTGAGTGCCGAAAAAATGGCGCAACAGGCGACAGTCGAGCGACTAGAAGCCGAATTGCGAGGTCAAGGTGATACCTTAAGAGCTACCTTGACACGTATACAAGCCGAACAACGTAATGCTCAAGTTGATGCTGGACGTTATGATTTTCTGTACGGACAAGGTGCTATCTCTCAGCAAGAAAGGGATAGACGACGATTAAGTGCAGTCACTGCTAAACAGCAAGTAGTTGAAAGTCAAGCAACTCTCCGACAAGCAGTAGCCACTTTGCGTCAACAAGTTGCAGAAGCCAGAGCAAATCAAGTCAAGACTTTAACAACGTTACAACAGCAGTTGATTGAAGCTAGAGTCACCCGTGATCAAACTATAGCTACTTTAGGAAGACAACTCGACGAAGAACGAGCCAGACTCAAGAGACTGATAGAAGTTGATCCGACGAATGTGCAGATGGCGCAAGCACAAGTGAGTAATGCGATCGCTACTGTTAGACAAGCCGATGCAGAATTGCGATTAAGCTACGTCCAAGCACCTACTTCTGGTGAAATTCTCAAAATTTACACCAAGTCAGGCGAAGCCATCAGCGTCAATGGAATTGCTGAGATTGGACAAACTGAACAAATGATGGTGATTGCGGAAGTTCCTGAAGACAGTATTGGTAGAGTGCGGATTGGCCAAAGTGTTTCTGTCAGCAGTGATAACGGTGCTTTTGAAGGTGAATTAAAAGGAACCGTGGCAGAAATTGGCAGAAAAGTCGGCAAAAAAGATGTCCTCAATACTGATCCGGCTGCTGATGTAGATGCCAGAGTGATAGAAGTTAAAATTGCCCTCTCACCAGAAGATAGCAACAAAGTTTCTGGTTTAACCAACGCCAAAGTGCTTGTGGATATTAACAACCCATCAGGTTCTAATTCAGAGAAACAATAAGTAAGTTGGGGAGCATAAATAAAATGCCTAATACCCCTACAAATAACTAATGAGTAATCACCCACCTACTTACTTTCTATTTATCTGAGAAAATGATTCAAAAAATACCTCTAGCTTGGCTACAAATGACGCGAGATAAAACGCGGTTAGCCGTAGCTTTAGCTGGAATTGCTTTTGCTGATATTTTAATGTTTACCCAACTCGGATTCCGAGATGCACTCTATTATAGTAACGTTCAGTTACATAGTAGTTTAAATGGCGACATTATTTTAATTAACCGCCAGTCGAACGCAATATTGTCCATGAAAAGCTTTTCTCAACGGCGGTTGTATAAAGCTTTAGATTTACCAAGCGTACAATCTGTACATTCTATCTATTTAGATTACACAGCTTGGAAAAATCCAGTTACAGGTCGGTCACGCTCATTACTTGTATTTGGCATTAATCCAGAGTTTAATTTATTTAATTTGCCAGGAGTGCAAGAAAATTTAGATAAATTAAAGTTGCCTGATGTAGTTTTGTTTGACCGTTCTTCCCGACAAGAATATGGGCCGATCGCAGATGATTTTGAAAAAGGTAAAACAGTCAAAGCAGAGTTAAGAAGACGCAAAATTAAAGTAGTAGGGCTGTTTACTTTAGGAACATCTTTTGGTGCAGATGGTAATTTAATCACCAGTGATGTTAACTTTTTACGTATCTTTAACACCCGTCAGCAAGGATTAATTGATATTGGGGTAATCAAAGTTAAGCCAGGCACAGATGTAGAAACTGTGGCTAAAGATTTACGTCAATATTTACCTCAAGATGTAAATGTATTGACTAAACAAGATTTTATCGATTTTGAACGTCACTATTGGGCAAGTAGCACAGCAATTGGTTTTATTTTCAGCTTAGGTACAATTATGGGTTTTATTGTGGGAACCGTAATTGTTTACCAAATTCTTTACACAGAAGTTTCTGACCATTTATCAGAATACGCTACCTTAAAAGCCATAGGATATACACAAAAATATTTATTGATAGTGATTTTACAAGAAGCACTTTTATTAGCTTGTTTAGGGTATCTTCCTGGGTTATTTTTCACCATATTAATGTACCAAAAAGCTAAAGAAGCTACTCTTTTACCAATATTTATGACTTTTGGTAGAGCAACTAATGTATTGATATTAACAATGATTATGTGTTTCATTTCTGGCGCGATCGCCGTCCGTAAATTACGTTCCGCTGACCCGGCTGACATCTTTTAAATAATTTTGATCAATACAGTAGCAATTAATCAGTTTTTATTATCTATATAGTATATATTTAATGTTTAAACTGTCATCATAATTTGCAGACAGGCTCTAGAGTTACGGAAATAAATTACTACCTTCTAACACAGGATTTATTATGAGACAAGAACCTGTAATTGCTATTAAAGACCTAAATCATTACTATGGTAAAGGTTCACTAAAAAGACAAATTTTATTTGATATTAACCTGGAGATTTATCCGGGAGAAATTGTAATTATGACTGGGCCTTCTGGGTCAGGCAAAACAACATTACTAAGTTTGATTGGTGGTTTAAGATCTGTCCAAGAAGGTAGTTTAAAATTTTTGGGCGTAGAACTATTCGGTTCTAGCCAAAATCAATTAGTGCAAATCCGGCGGAACATTGGCTATATTTTTCAGGCGCACAACTTGCTAGGATTTTTAACTGCAAGGCAAAATGTGCAAATGGCCGTGGAATTGAACGAAAAAGTTGGTCAACATGATGCGATCGCCACAGCCGAAACTATGCTAACTGCTGTTGGCTTAAAGAACCGAGTAAATTACTACCCAGATAATCTTTCTGGTGGACAAAAACAAAGAATTGCGATCGCTCGCGCCCTAGTTAACAATCCGCCACTAGTATTAGCGGACGAACCAACCGCAGCCTTAGATAAACAATCAGGACGTGATGTCGTCGAAATCATGCAACGTCTAGCTAAAGAACAAGGTACTTCCATTTTGTTAGTGACACACGACAATCGGATTTTAGACATAGCCGATCGCATTGTCGAAATGGAGGATGGTCTTTTAGCCCGTGACTCCCAAAGCGCCGTCGTCAGCTACGATTCTGGAGCATGGAGCGAAAAATCATAAAGTCCATAGCAAAAACTCAGCGTACCTCTGCGCCACTCCGCGTTTAAAAACTCTCTTCTCCCCTCTCCTATCTCTATAAATACCTACACTCCTTCAGCCATAACTATTTAGCTTGAGGACTTGGCGCATTTCCTTGGCGGCTAGTCCGGAAAGTTACATTTACGCCATCGTTTGATTGTTCCAATACCAGTAACGGTGTAGGTTTAGCCTTTTGATCCCAGTGCATAGTGGCAATTCGACCTTGAATTGTCGGTTGCCATGTATCCTCATCGTCCATCGGACTCAGATAAGTCTCGATACAGTCAATAATTTGGCTAATTGTGGTAGAGGTAGCTTGTGTCGGTAACTTCATCAGCTTAATTTGAATACGAAACAACACCCGCTTCGCAATGTTTGGCGGCGTACCACTCTCATATTCGACATCAAAAATCTCATCCACCTGTCGCCCTGCACCATTGGCAATTCCCACCGTTCCTTGTTGAGATTGGTTGGGACGCAAAGCTTGAGAAATTTTATCTTTGACTCTGATTTTAATTTGATTCAGAATAGCAAAATGAAATACTTCTTCAGACATCCGCATCCGCAGATAATCTAGGTTAAAGTCTCGTGAGTTCACCAAATCTGGGTTAGCTTCCATTTTGCGGATAGTTTCTAGCGCCAGTTTAAACTTTTTCTCTAGTTCTCTGGCCCGGAATTTTTCAAATTTGATTTTTTTCTCTAATTTATCCATCTGAATTTTGCCAAATATAATCAAACCAATCACGACGACAGCCAGACCTCCAGAGGTAATTAATAAAAAGGGTGGGGACTGCTGAGGTTCGTTGGCTGGTGGTTTTTGAGTTACTTTTTTTGTTTTTGCTGGTGGAGACTGTGCCAGAAATATAGGATTTAGCATGGTAGCAATAACTGTAATTGTCATTGTTTAGAATGCCCAAATCCTTAATGTCATCTTGCTGTATTATTAGTATTTTTAACAGGTTTTTATAAACTACGTATATACCGCTGTTAAAATGTATATTTTAAGTCTTAGTCCAATATCTCAAGCTGCCTCTACTTGCTGGAGTAATATCCGTCTGATTGCAACGGATATGGATGGTACTCTGACCAAGGAAGGTAAATTTTCTACTGCCTTGTTGCAAGTTTTAGAAGATTTAACGGCATCTGGTATCAAGGTAATAATTGTTACTGGGCGTTCGGCTGGTTGGGTCAGTGGAATTAGCAGCTTAATGCCAGTTGCAGGTGCGATCGCCGAAAATGGCGGTATATTCTATCCTAATGGTACTGAACAGCCCATTGCTTTAACTTCTATTCCTGACTTAAGCTTACATCGCCAACAATTAGCAGCAGCTTTTGCCGAATTACAAAGGGGATTTCCTCAAATCCAAGAATCTGCTGACAATCGCTTTCGCCTCACAGATTGGACATTTGATGTAGCTGCCTTAACTTTACAGGAATTACAAACTTTAAGTAATCTCTGTCAATCAATGGGCTGGGGATTCACTTACAGTACAGTACAGTGTCACATTAAACCACAAGGTCAAGATAAGGCTGTGGGTTTATTGCAAGTATTACAAGCATATTGGCCTGACTACTCACCCGAACAAGTTGTGACCGTTGGTGATAGCCCTAATGATGAAAGTTTATTTGCTCGACATCAGTTTCCCGTCTCTGTGGGCGTAGCTAACGTACTGAAATATGCAAATCAGCTACAATATCAACCCACTTACGTAACGAGTGCAGCTGAAGCCACAGGATTTTGTGAGTTAGCTAGTTATATTTTAAAGTCAACAGTCCCCAGGATTTAAATCAGCATCATCAATTCTGCGATCGCCAAAAGGGAACAGATCATCAGAAAATCCCCATAATTAAATTAGGGGATTTGTCAGATAATTAATGCTCACACTAGTGAGATACTTTATTGATCTACAGTAGCGCTATGCCCACGCTTCTTCCTTTTGATTAAACTACCCAAACCCATCACAACACCGATACCTAAAATAGTTGATGGCTCTGGAACTTTAGTAATGACAAAATCAAGGTTGTAGTTGTCTATACCTCGAACAGTTTCCTGAATCCAGAAAGTGTAAGTACCAGCGCCTAGTTTACCATTAGGGAAACCGACAAAGGTAGCTCCTTGAATTGACGCAGCTACACCCAAATCATCTAAGACATTATTTCCAACTAGTGTTCCAGATGCTGCACCAATTAAAGCTGCACCCAATAATGGCGGTGTGTTAGTAGTGATAGTTGTAGGTGCAATACTAGAACCTGTTTGCACAGCTAAAAATCCTTGATTGGAGCCTACCCCATCTAGCCCAACATAGTTAGCTAAGTTAATTCGACTCAGTTCATAACCAACAGGAATAGTGAAGGTAAAGAAATCTCTGTCAAGATTTGGATTACCAGTGGTTGAGCCAGTAATCTGGTTAGATCCATCTAACAGATTCACTGCTGTTGGGTTTAAGCTGTCACCAGACAATTCGCCGTTAACAGCTTCGTTATATACAAAGCCTGCTGCATCAGCATTAGGAGCAAAAACTAAAATTGCTCCTAGTCCTAGAAATAAGCTTTTCATTTATCTGCCTCTGGTGTAGTTGAAGTTAGGTAATTGAGCTAAAACTTTACTTTTCTAGAAAGTATTTTTCTTAAGCTATGACGCTTTTAAACTACAAAATTACTCATGATGTTTTTTGATTGTTAACTGTTAATAGTAAGCGGTTAACAACCAGCAAAAAAAAATATGTAATTTACGTATGTCTCAGTGTAATAGCTTAAGCCCCAGAGTAATTTTAGAGCAAATTAGTAAAGGTAAATTTAAGGAATTAGTCAAAAATACGGCTATTAAACTTAGTTTTGTAGTTTTTTAGTAAAGACTAACGTTTTAATATCAAAAAATATCAAAATTTATAACTCTTGTTTTATGGGTTTTTGGATTCATTAGTCTCCTGGGGTTGTGCTGACTCAGAGACAACAACAACTCGACCATTTTTTACCACTGTAGAATTTTTAGCAGTAGTCTTGCTGTGGTTGGCTGGCTCATCTTGGCACTGCTGTTGGTGAGAAATATTTTGTTCCTGTTGTTGGCTGAGAAGCACGACACAACTGGAGCAGGAAACTGTAGACATGAGTTTAACTTGAGTTCTATATCTATTATCGCGCCTATTTGATGATACTCACAGGAATTAAGCACAAAGATTGTCTGTAGAGATGGTCATTTCAGACAGGCTGCAAAAAGTTTGATTTAGGTGCTTTCTTAATCTAGTGTTTGCACCTGGAGATTTTGTCATAGCTGTCTTGATGACATGTAGAGTCAGTGCGATCGCTTGACTGCAAACATAGTTTTTTCACAAAAGTCTTCCCACAGACACATATCTTACACCTAGCCCCGACGAATGGAATTTGCAAATGTGCTGTTCTAGAAACTAGTAGTTCATCCGATTAATTGGTCTGAACTGCCAGATAACTGACTTCTGATACCATTTCACGAAAAATGATACAAATTTATGGGTTTTTCATTCTTTCCCCCTGCTCCCTGCCCACGCCAGTCGCTACAAGTCGGGAAACCCGCCGACACTTGCTACAACGGAGGGAACCTCCGCAACGCAGTGTCTCCCCAACGCGCTGGCTCCCCTGCGGTCTATTTGTATCAAACTTAAAGTAAAACGGTATGAGTCAGGGTGAACATAACGCCAATATCTAAGACAGAAATACTACCGAAGTATTATTTCTTTTGAGGTTTAACTTTTGTCCTGCAAAACCTTCTATATTAACGATCGCATCCCCATATAACCTTGATAATTCTGGATTTATCAATAACTTATGAAAAAATTGCTGAAATACCTAAGTTTAGGGCTGTTATCCACAGTTTTATCAGCTACTCCTAGCTGGGGAGCCGAGCGCATTAGCTTATTTTATCCTCCTTTTGGAGAATTTTCTTTATCTACTGATGCGTTAGAAGCCTTTGCCAAAGAAGGTAAAATTACTGGAGAGTTGGACACCTATGCCCAGCGTGCTACACCTCAACAACTGGCACAACTACGAGAATTACTACAACAACGATTTAGTGCTACACCCACTTTAGTATCACAGTTTACTTATTCACCTATAGGAGAACAAGTAGTCAAACGTTTAGGAGAATTAATCCTCACCGAATCTCGTCAAAATGGTTTTTATGCCCTGCGGGCTGCGTTTATTTTAGCGGCGGCCGACTCTAAAGAGGGTTTGACTGTTGTCAACATTATACGTAAATTTCCTTCGCCAACTATTAAATTAAACTTTGAAGAAGGAATTAAGATAGTCAATAATTTATCGGAATTACTTAAAGACAGAGATGCCGCTGTGGCATTTTTGCAAAAACAAGCGATCGCCCAAACTAGCGACGCAAACATAGATTTTTCCCAAAAGCCAGATTTACGCCAGCCAGGAAAATTGCAGTTTCAAAAACTTTACTTTGAGTTAAATGACGCTAAACGCGATCGTCGTCTGCCAGTAGATGTTTATGTACCACAAACCAAATCCCCAACACCTTTTCCCTTAATTGTGATTTCTCATGGTTTAGCTTCAGACCGCTATGCCTTAGCTTATTTAGCGCAACATTTGGTTTCCTATGGCTTTGCCGTCGCTGTATTGGAACATCCTGGTAGTAATGCCGAACGCTTTCAGCAATACTTTGCCGGTTTAGCAGGGCCACCACAACCTAGAGAATTTATTGACAGACCATTAGATGTCAAGTTTGTACTTGATGAACTCCAACGTTTAGAAACATTCAATTCTAGCCTCAAAGGGAAACTCAACTTTCAGCAAGTTGGACTGATTGGACATTCATTTGGTGGCTACACAGTTTTAACTTTAGCAGGAGCAAAACTGAACTTTGCCCAGCTACGTCGGGATTGTTATCCCAATAGATCATTGAATTTATCTCTATTGTTGCAATGCCAAGCAGCTGAGTTGCCACCAACAGATTATGCACTACAAGATCCGCGGATTAAGGCTGTTATGGCCATTAATCCCATTAACAGTTCTGTCTTGGGTGAAACTGGTATCAGTCAAATCAAAGTTCCCGCGATGTTAGTCACAGGTAGCCAAGATATTTTCGCCCCCGCAATTCCAGAACAAATTCGCCCTTTTACTTGGCTGGCTGAACCTAACAAATATTTAGTGTTAATTGAGAATGCTACCCATTTTTCCGCTTTACAAGAGTCAACTCCAGAAAATAATGTTTTGCCTGTACCATCTGGCTTATTAGGGCCAGATCCTGCTCCAGTTTATTCTTACTTGAAAGCCCTAAGTGTAGCTTTTATGGAAACTAATCTCTTAAACAATGATGAATATCGCGCCTATTTGCAGCCAGCATATACTCAATATATTAATCACGCTCCACTTAATATGACTCTGTTAAGTTCCTTGAGTACAGAGCAATTAGCTCAAGCCTTAAAAAATGGCACAGACAAAAAATCAAAATAGTCTAAACAGCAAATTCTATCTATGTAGAGCATATTTAGGTCTAGCGACCAATTCTTTAAATTTATGTTGACTGGCAAATTGCATTAACCCATCCATACATTCGGTAAAGCTATCAAAAACATAGTCAATTAACACTAATGCTTTAGCTTTCTGCTCTGCATTCAATTCAATATTGACCAGGTAACTTTCACTATTGTTATTTTCTAATGCAAATTGCAGATGTGCATTTTCAACATTCAAATGGTGTGGACTAACATAGAAATACTTTTTATTGGTTTTGGCTCTTAATTCTTCACCGACCTGTGCCATTGCCCGCTGTGCAGTACTTCCTGTAGCTTCAATTGTTGCAATAATTACTATTTTTAGTGCTATGTCAGTTTCATAACGACACATTGCTACTAAATTATTAGAAAGACGGCGAGTTTTAATTGTTTTCTCACTCCAAACAAACTTGAGAAAGTCACTGAATCGCATTACCTGATCAATCTCTAGTGATTCTAAATCTTTGAGATACCATTTCCAGTGACTACCATCTTCAATTGCGTGTTGATTAATCAATTTTTGTAGCGGATGATCACTCATGCTATCTTGAAGTATGTCATTATTCAAATCTTTAAAACTCATGGCAAAGTGTGCCAAACAAGGGAACCAAACTAATCGCTGATGAGGGTCAATGTTGCTATTTGTTAGGAATTGAAAAAAAGGTAATTGGGAGAATTTTTTTTCTTGTTGTCTAATATATTCTAGAATGTCTTGCATATTCTTCTCTTTTTTGTTGGACTTTGTAATTTTGGCAACAAGAATTTAGTTGAAACTTTGCTAATTTCAACAATACTTGCAAAATAGCAATTATTTTAGAGATGCAAAATATTGCCCCTCTGCAATATTGACCATATCCCTATTTCAAGCTGAAGTTAGATACAGGAATTGAGGTGATTTGAGGAATAAAATTTATAGAGCTACGTGGACTTCGAGCTTTAAAAGATGAAACTTTGATGAATAATAAAGTAATGATTAACAGTCTATAGTTAATATAAATAATGGCTTTGAAAAAAAGCAACAGTGTTCTAGTAAATTCATGTATTTTTTACAAATACTTGTAGGAATTTACTTAAGTAAATCACACAAATCATATTGCTGATGAGGGTAAATCGCAGCCAGACAAACAACACCCTAGTTTTTCGTTGCTATATCTCTACGAGGGAAGTTTGTGTAAAGTTTATGTAAAAACCTATACGTGGAATGCGAGATATTCTGTAATTCTGATTTTATCAGTGTTGAGGCGATCGCTATAGAGAAGATGCAAAGTTCATTAAATTTAATCAACCTCATGATCAGCCTGCTGCCAAAACATGTATAATTTCAGGCAATGCAAAGTTTAGCTTGACTACTGAAAATTTTCCATAAATTTAAGGCTATGATTTCTCAAGATTATGATTCAATCTATGCTGTTGATGACCTGCTTAGAAAAATCAGAATTAAGGAAAGTCAATTAAAAATCGCCCAGGAATCACAGATGCTTTATACATCTGAAGCATTAAACAATCAAATATTAAATTTGCGCCGTCAGCTATCTGAGGCACAAGACCCAGAAATGCAAGCCTTGATGAGTTTGTTAGATGATTGAATTTGTCAGAATCTTGGATTTACAGCAGTGAACAAGGCTGAAAAGCTTTGAGTTTATGCTTTTGTTTGACTTGCAATCTGCTGTAGGTAGAGAGACGCTGTTGATTGCGTCTCTACCATGAAAAATTGCCAATGTGAAACTGAATTAAACTTTTTTCAACCAGCTAAACATTGCCCGTAGGTCTTTACCGACTACTTCAATGGGGTGTTCGGCTTCTTGACGACGCATTGCCGTAAATCCTGGTTTACCAGATTGGTTCTCTAAAACGAATTCACGAGCAAATTGTCCTGATTGAATTTCGCGGAGAATTTTCCGCATTTCCGCTTTGGTTTGTTCGTTGACAACTCTGGGGCCACGGGTATAGTCGCCATATTCTGCGGTGTTGGAAATGCTATCGCGCATTGTGGCTAAACCACCTTCTACAACCAAGTCAACAATTAATTTAACTTCGTGCAGACATTCAAAATAAGCTAATTCTGGTTGATAACCAGCTTCGACTAAAGTTTCAAAACCAGCTTTGATTAAGGCGCTCAAACCGCCACATAATACTGCTTGTTCTCCAAACAAATCGGTTTCAGTTTCTTCGCGGAAAGTGGTTTCGAGAATGCCCGCGCGTGTGCCACCGATACCTCTAGCGTAAGCCATTGCGCGATCGCGTGCCTGACCACTAGCATTTTGATAAACAGCAAACAACGCAGGTACGCCTTGTCCTTGTTCATAAGTCCGGCGCACTAAATGACCAGGGCCTTTGGGCGCTACCATCACCACATCTACCTCAGCAGGTGGGACAACTTGCCCAAAATGAATATTAAAACCGTGGGCAAAAGCCACTACATTTCCAGCTTCTAAATTAGGTTCAATTTCGTTTTTGTAAACTGTTTTTTGTACTTCATCGGGTAACAAAATCATGATGAAGTCAGCTGCTTTAGCTGCATCTGCAACATTTTTCACGGTTAAGCCAGCGGCTTCGGCTTTTTGTGCTGACTTGCTTCCTGGATATAGCCCGACAATCACATTCAAACCGCTATCTTTTAAATTCAGGGCATGAGCATGACCTTGGGAACCATAGCCGATAATAGCAATAGTTTTTCCAGCCAAAAGGTCTAAATTGGCATCTTCGTCATAGTACATCCGGGCCATAGAAGCATCTCCTGTCAGCAAGCATCACAATTATTTATAGGCAGGTTTTTGATCTTACCTTAAATTGTGTAACTAAAGATAAGCTAAGAAACATCAAAATTTCTCTGTTATCGATGATTATCTTGGGACTTGTTTATTTGTGCCTGGATTAATTTGCTGCCATATTCCTAGTCGTTTATTTTTAGCATTGGCTTGAGCGATTAAATATTGAGTTTTAGTTTCTTGGCAGTTGTCGATAGAATCTTGATCAACAACAGCATTACCTTCGGCAACTAAGCGGAGATTGACTGACTGATTATCGACAAATATTTCGCCAGTAATGCGATCGCTTTCATCTTCTGTAACTCTTCTAATCACTACCGCATTACCCGTTGGTAATAGTTGTTTGAGTTTCTGCGTTGCGGCTGAACTATCAGATTTTTGTCTTGCATTCGGTAAATTAACACAAGCCAGGTTGACTGTCTGAATTTGTCCTGTATCGCTTTTGACGCGAATTATATTGCTATCCCCGACTCCAACTACTGTCGCCAAAACTAAAAGTAGCTCTATTAAATTCATATTTTTTAAGATGGGTATGTTTTTACACCGCAAATTTGAGTCTATTTCAGTAATCTGGTAGTTCCTGTGATTTATCTCACATACACAAATTTGACAAAATAGTTGTTACATAAATCGCAACAATATCTAACTTAAAAACTTTCCTCGGCAATACTGAGATTAATTCCATCCATCCCCGGTGAGATTATGAATTTTTCTCTGCCATTACCCCGCAAATCTGCCTTATGTATGAGTGCTTTGCTAGGAGGAGTTGTTTTCACTAGTTGTGCTGCACAAAATAATTTATCTACTAAATCATTGCCGCCACTGGCAGAGCAAAACCAAGCTGCACCAGCTGCTGATATTACAGGTAATGTTGCCCAAAAAGTAGAAGCTGCACCAGTACCCCGTGCGCGTCCCCAATTAATCAAAAAAGCAGCGATGAAAATAGTTGTGAACTCTGTTGAGCAGAGTATTGATGCCGTTGCACAAATTATTGCCAAACAACAAGGTGATTTAATTGGGTTAAACGAACGCCAACCCACTCAAGAAAATTCACGTCATACCGCATCTATCCAACTGCGAGTTCCCCAAAACTTATTGGAACCAACATTAGAAGAACTAGCTAAATTAGGTACAATAGAAAGTCGTAGTATTACAGCAGAAGATGTAGGCGATCGCTTGGTAGATTTCCAAGCTAGATTAACTAATCTGCGTAAAACCGAAGCTAATTTACAAAAAATTATGGATCGGGCTGGCTCCGTACGAGATGTGTTAAGTGTGGCTCAAGAACTTAGTCAAGTCCGGCAATCTATCGAGCAAATTGATGCTCAACTCAAAAACTTACAAAATCAAGTTGCCTATTCCACCATTACCCTTAACCTCGAAGCAGCTGTATCTAGTGCCAGTCCCCAACGCGCGGTAGGTTCACAAATTCAGGAAACTTGGAACAAGTCTACCCAATCTTTAGGCAGGTTTACCGTTGGTTTATTAAAGTTGGGTATATGGTTAATAGTTTACACACCTTATTTGTTGATTTTGGCTGCGGGTGTTTACGGCGTTATTCGTTGGCGGCGCATCCATAGACCCCAAGAAACTAGAAATTAAGAACTTGACTGTTGACTCTTTAAGAGGATTGTACCGATTAACACGAAATAATGAGCCAGATGAATGCCAAGATCAAAAAAGAAAGCCCTAGGGTATTGAAAGTACTATGCCAGAAATACACCAATCTATTGCACAGCACTACCACGAACGTACTAAATATGACCCTGATACCCTAGCCTCAAAAAACCAAAGGCTAGACTGGGCTAAACAGCCAGTACCTTTTAAAGAGTATAAAATTGGCTCGGCTTTTGATCTTAAACCTTACCTGCAAGAATCATTAGAACCCCTTGCTGCTCAACAAGAAGATGCTCAATGGTGGCAAAGGCTATCTCGGTTACTGTTTCGCAGCTACGGATTAACGGCGAGAATGCCTTCTATGGGAAGTGCGGTGTATTTGCGTTCCGCACCCAGCGCTGGCGGGTTATATCCGGCTGAGGTGTATATAGTATCTCGCGGTACGCCGTTCCTACCAGCAGGACTTTATAACTATCAGTGTCGCACTCATTCACTGATGTTGTATTGGGAGAATGATGTGTGGCAAGCTTTACAAGATGCTTGTTTCTGGCACCCCGCTTTAGAAGGTACCCAATTGGCAATTGTGGTGACTGGGGTTTTTTATCGTTCAGCTTGGCGCTATGAAGATCGGGCTTATCGGCGAATTTTTCTCGATACAGGGCATCTTTTGGGGAATATTGAGTTAGCGAGCGCTATTACTGATTATCGCCCACACTTGATTGGTGGTTTTATCGATGATGCGGTCAATGACTTGTTATATATTGACCCACAACAAGAAGGTGCGATCGCTGTCCTCGCTCTGGCAGACTTATTAGATATCAAACAAAATTTGTCTACAGGATGTACGGCTTTACCTTCAGCTACAGAAACTAACTATCCCCATGTCCCTGACGGCGAATTGCTGAAATATTTCCATCGTCACACCCAAATTCAGCCAGGTGTCACAGGCAAACTGAATTTACCCGCCATCAAACAAGAAAAGTCTTTGGAAGATAAATATAATTTTCCCTTCTGTCTGAAAATTCCCACCGCTACCACACCAATAGACTGGGGCGAAAATCTCTTCAACTTGGAATTAACCATCCATAAACGCCGTTCTACCCGTGCTTATAGTGGTGATGATTTAACCTTTGATGAACTCAAAGCTTTACTTGATTTCACTTACCAACCCCAAAATTACATTGAGCAACACCTTGACCGGACTCCCGATTACTTTGACCTCAACTTAATTGAAACATTTATTGCTGTCAGTGGTGTCAAAGGTTTGGAATCTGGCTGTTATTATTACGCACCCAAAGCTCAAGAATTACGCCAAATTCGGTTTAAAAACTTCCGGCGCGAGTTACACTTTCTGTGTTTGGGCCAAGATTTAGGCAGAGATGCCGCCGCAGTTGTTTTTCATACCGCAGATCTCAAAGCTGCCATTGCTCAGTACGGCGATCGCGTTTATCGTTATTTACACATGGATGCTGGGCATTTAGGTCAACGCTTAAATTTAGCCGCAGTTAATCTTAATTTAGGTGTTAGCGGTATTGGTGGCTTCTTTGACGACCAAGTAAACGAAGTTTTAGGTATTCCTATTGATGAGGCTGTCATCTATATCACTACGTTGGGAAGACCAAGATAAAACAAACTCTACCAACACAGAGAGGAATTTTTAGTCATCTCTGTGTTCTCTTGTTTAGTTTTATTAAGAATAGAAAACAGAATATTTTTCAGATAAAACGTTTAAAACAGCAATTTATGAATGTAACTAATTTAGTCTAAAAAATATTAATAAACATATGAATAATGAATTCCTATTTACTAATAATCCTTCTCCAATTTGGATATACGATAGAGAAAGTCTCCAATTTCTCAATGTCAATGAAGCAGCAATTAGTAAATATGGTTATTCAAAAGTACAATTTCTGCAAATGCAAATTACTGACTTATACCATGTAGAACATTTGCCTGCTTTATTAGAAAACTTATCTAATTATCAGTATAATTTAAATTTTCATCATCAATGTCGGCATTGTTGTCAAGATGGCAAATATATTGATGTTGAAACCGTAACCCATGCTATAGAATATGAGCATAAAAACTCTCATTTAGTTTATATCCAAGACATCACTGAGCGTAAAGCAATAGAGGGCAATCTTCTAGCAAGTGAAGCAATGTTTCGAGCAGTTTCAGAAATAATTCCTGCCCCTTTAATGATTTCTAGATTATCTGATGGGTTAATTTTAAATGCTAATCAAGAGTTCTTCAAAGCATTTCGTTGCGAGTCAGTGGATATAATAAATTGTCCAGTTACAGATATCTATCATGATATAAATGAGTCTCAAAATCTATTAACAGAACTAGAGAAGCAAGGCTCATTACATAATTATGAAATTATGCTCAAAAGAGCAGACGGAAGTACATTTTGGGCTATTGCTTCACTTCAGCATTTAATATTTAATGGTGAGTCAGCTATTTTATCTGTATTGTCTGATATCACCGAACACAAGAATACAGAAACACACCTCAAAGAGCAAAATGAATTTCTGCAAAGTATTTTCGAGCGCATTCCATTAATGATTGCCTTGATTAATCCAGCAGGTCAATCAGAATGGGTGAATCAAGAATGGGAGAAAATTATTGGGTGGAAGCTGGAAGATTTGCCAAGTTGTGATTTGCTCACATCAATATATCCTAATGCTGAAGACCGTCAATATGTAATGAATTTTGTGCAGTCAGCAGACCAAACTTGGGATGATTTTAAAACTAAAGTGAGAGATGGTCGAATTGTTGATACATCTTGGACTAATATTAGACTTCCTAATAATCAAATCATGGGTATCGGGCAGGATATCACATATCGCAAGCAAACTGAGAGGGCATTAAAAACTCAGTTAGAAAGAGAACAATTAATGCGAACTGTGGTGCAGAGAATTCATCAATCTTTAAATTTGCAAGATATTCTTGACGCTACAGTTCAAGAAGTAAGACATTTGCTGCAAGTAGAGCGAGTGATTGTTTATCAATTTGCCCCTGATATGAGTGGTAAAGTCGTAGCAGAATCGGTAGAATCTGGCTGGAAAGTATCTTTAGGTGTACAAATAGAAGATACTTGTTTTCAGACAGGGAGAGGAGTAGATTATCATCAAGGACGAAAACGCGCGATCGCCGATATCTACCAAGCTGGACTTACAAATTGTCATATTCATCTATTAGAACAATTTGAAGTCAAAGCTAATTTAGTTGTACCTATTTTATTAGAATTAGGTGGCGAAAACATTGGCTCTCGCCTTTGGGGTTTACTGGTGGCGCATCAATGTTCTAGTCCACGAGAATGGGAAGAAAATCAATTAGACTTGCTTGATCAACTTTCAGTGACAATTGCGATCGCTATTCAAAAATCTAGTATCTTTCAACAAGCTCAAACCGAATTAGTCGAACGACAAAAAGCCGAAAAGCAATTGAGAAGCGCCTTAGCTGAAAAAGAAATTCTTTTGAAAGAAGTACATCATCGCGTCAAGAATAACTTGCAAATTGTCTCAAGTTTATTACAACTCCAATCTCAAACTCTCAAAGACCCAGAAGTAATTAGAGTTTTTCAAGATAGTCAAAATCGGATTGATTCTATCTCATTAATTCACAAAAATTTATATACATCACCGAATATTGGGGAATTAGATGTAATTGACTATATCCAGACTTTAGCAACTAGTATTTTAATTTCTTACCAAATCGGGCTAGAAAGAATTGACTTAAAAACTAATATTGCCGCAGTTAGCCTGAATGTTGATCAAGCGATCGCTTGTGGTTTGATTATTAACGAATTAATTTCTAACTGTCTAAAACATGCTTTTCCCAATGAGGAAAAGGGAAGTATAACTATTACATTACAGAATATTAATGATCATATCGAAATGTCTATTCAAGACAATGGTGTTGGGATACCAAATGATTTAGATTGGAATAATAGTAGTTCTTTAGGTTTATCTTTAGTTTATGACTTAGTTACAGAACAGCTTGAAGGCAGCATGACTTTAGAACGTCATCATGGTACAAAGTTTACAATCAAATTTCCCCAGTTCATTTTGCAGTAATATTTCCAATGGAGCAAGTGAGAATTTTAGTCGTAGAAGATGAAGTTATAGTTGCCAGAACCATTGCTAACCAACTGAATCAACTAGGATATACAGTAATTGGAACAGCTTCTTCCGGCCAAGTTGCCATTGCTAAAGCCTTAGAAGGCAAACCTGAATTAGTTTTAATGGATGTCATCTTAAAAGGTGAGATGGATGGCATTACAGCAGCATCTCAGATTCGTGACCAGTTAGATATCCCAGTAATATTTCTGACTGCTTATGGCGATGATAATACAGTACAACGTGCGAAAACTACGCAACCATTTGGATATGTCATTAAACCCTTCACTCCGAAAGATTTGCGGATAGCCATTGAAATTGGCTTATTAAAACACGCATTAGAACGGGATTTACGCGAAAATCGAGACCGATTAGCTACACTTTTAAACTCAATGAGTGATGCTGTTATTGCCACAAATGAACAAGGAATTGTGACATTTGTCAACCCAGCAGCAGAGGCGCTAACTGGTTGGAAGCAAGCAGATGCTTTGGGGAAAGATGTATCTAAAATTTTTCAGCTAGTTGATGAAGTTACAGAAACTTCTTTAGAAAACCCTGTAGCAAAAGTTCTCAGAGAGCGACAGGTGATATATTTAAATGACTTTACATCACTGATTACGAAAAATGGTTCTAGAGTTCCCATTGGTGATAGTGCTTCTCCCATTATGCGCCAGCCTGGACAGATAAATGGTGTAGTAGTTGTTTTTTGGGATCTCAGCGAACGAAGACAAGCGCAATTACTTGAACAAGCATTGCATAAAGAGCGAGAAGTTAATCAACTTAAATCTCTATTTATTTCGACTGTTTCTCATGAATTTCGTAATCCTTTAAGCGTGATTCAATCATCAGTTGAATTGATTGAACTGCAAGGAGAAAATTTACCTATAGAGAAAAGAAAGACATATTTAAAAAGAATTAATAGTGCAGTGCAATCCATGAAACAACTTATGGAAGATGTGTTGTTTATGGGTAAATCGGATGCAGGTAAATTGGAGTGTCATCCTAGTTTTCTAAATTTGCAAGAATTTTGTCAAGAATTGCTTGCCGAATTTACCACAATTAATTCTAGAGGCGCAGAAATTATTTTTAAATGTCATAGCGATCGCACAGAGGCGTGCATGGATGAGCAACTGTTACGTTACATATTTACGAATTTGCTCAATAACGCTGTGAAATACTCTCCAGCAAGTGGTAACATTTTATTTGATTTAACTTGCGACCTAATTGATAAAGTAGCTATTTTCCGCATTCAAGACCACGGAATTGGTATCCCGGAAGCCGACCAAACTCGACTTTTTGAATCATTTTACCGAGCTTCTAATGTACAATCCATTCCAGGTACAGGACTAGGATTAGTGATCGTGAAAAAGTGTGTAGAAGCACATCAAGGCCAAATCAGTATCAACAGTCAAGCTGGTGCTGGTAGTACATTCACAATTACTTTGCCGTTAAATTATCCAAACAGAATTAAGTAGTTACAATTTAGAATTGAATTTCGTCTAACTTTTTGTTCCCTATTAACTTGTCTGCACCGAAGAACTTTTTTAACTAAAAGATATTACCTGAAAATCACCAAATCTTCATGTAGTTGAAGAGCAATTTATCTTTTACTTTCAGACTATTGGGAACATTAAAATAAGTCGGATCAGCAAAGTATTACCTATGAGCAAGAAATCTCCTACTTCCAAGACTTGTGCTTGTCGCCATCTTGCACGCTGCCAAAAGAGGGAAGCAGGCAGACTTTTTCTCTGGTTTCCTATTCCCCATACCCTCACAAAAGTTACTGCTTACCTACAACAATTTTCCCTAGATTATGAACTGATGCAAGAGCGTCCAGGGCTAAGTTTAAAGTGTCAACCCGGACAAGCTCAAGAAATTGCCTACAACTTAGCTCAACTTTTAGCACCTAGAGAATTAAAAGAAACGCAAGTCCTGTTTATTCGTGGCGAACTTCAACCACAACTCCAGGATTTTAGTGATATTGCTTCATTGCAACGCTTCATTACATTCAATCAATCTGAGTGGCTAGTAAATATGCTGGCAAAGGAACGATTTACTACACACTTTCAACCCATCGTCTCAATTCAAAATACATCCGAAATTTATGGTTATGAATCGCTATTACGAGGGCTAGATGAAAAAGGTAATTTATTATCACCAGGGCCAATCTTGGAATTAGCTACGGAAGCCGGACTGTTACCACAACTCGACCGACTCGCTCGTTTGAGTACAATAGCTCAGTTTAGCCGTTATCAAGTCAACGGTAAAATCTTCGTCAATTTTACACCAACAGCACTTTATGACCCCGCTTCTTGTCTACGTAGTACAGTCGAAGCAATTGATCAAGCAGGTATTGCTCACGATCAGGTTGTCTTTGAAGTTGTAGAGTCAGACAGTCCTCAAGATTTAGCCCATCTCAAGGTAGTGCTGCAATACTATCGAGATAGGGGGTTTTTAGTTGCCCTGGATGACCTGGGTTCTGGTTATTCTGGTTTAAACTTATTGCATCAGTTGCGTCCAGACTTTATCAAGTTGGACATAGAGTTGATTCGAGATGTGCATCAAGATTTGTACAAAGCCTCAATTACCGAGAAAATTATCGAGATTGCCCACAAGTTAAACATCCATACCGTTGCTGAAGGAATTGAGTGCATTGAAGAACTGAACTGGCTACGAGAAAAAGGCGCAACTTTTGCTCAAGGCTATTTAATTGCTCAACCTCATCCTGTACCTGTGACTCACACTCCACATTTTGAGGCGATCGCTTTAACTTTAGCATCAGCAACTGATCAACCAATCCAGCAACAAGTGCAACACCAAAGTGAATCTGAGCGTATTGTTGCGGCTGTCACCCAGCGCATCAGGCAATCTTTAGAATTAGATGAGATTTTGCAAACCACAGCCGATGAAGTCCGACAACTATTTGCTGTAGACCGAGTGGTAATCTATCAGTTTGAGCCAGACTGGAGTGGTTTAGTGGCTGTAGAGTCTTTAGCACCAGGCTGCATATCCATTCTCGGATTTAATGTGATGGATACATGCTTTCAGTCTACCCGCGCAGATTACTACCAACAGGGCAATACAAGAGCCATTGAAAATATTGAAACCGCAGGACTATCACCTTGTCATATTGAACTTTTACAGAGTTTACAAATTCGGGCAAACTTGGTTGTGCCGATTTTGCAACAAGAGCGTTTATGGGGATTATTAATTGCTCATCAATGTAGTAGTACCAGAAAATGGCACCAGTCAGAGGTTAATTTATTTAACCAGTTAGCTGGACAAGCGGCGATCGCTATTCACCAGTCGGAACTATACCATCAATTACAACAAGCAAACCAAGAATTACAGCGCCTTGCTGCTTCTGATGGTTTAACCCAAGTGGCAAATCGGCGCTGCTTTGACGACACACTCAACACCGAGTGGCAAAGATTAGCTAGGGAACAAGCCTGTTTATCCTTAATTTTGTGTGATGTCGATTGTTTTAAGTTGTATAACGATACCTATGGACACCTAGCAGGAGATGATGTTCTCAGACAGGTAGCCCAGGCAATTTCAATGACTGTTAAACGCCCTGCGGATTTAGTTGCTCGATATGGTGGTGAAGAATTTGCCGTCATTTTGCCCAATACAGATACTGAAGGTGCGATCGCCGTTGCTACAGAAATTCAAAATAATATCCGTGCATTGCAATTACAACAACCAAATTCTCAGGTAAATCAAATCATCACTCTCAGTCTAGGTGTCGCAACCATTATTCCCGATAGTCAATCATCCCCAGCAACTTTAATTGCTGCTGCTGATCAAGGACTCTATCAGGCAAAAGCCCAAGGCAGAAATTGTATAGTGCAGATGAACGGTGAAGCATAACTGTTTAGTTTACTCAATTTCCACAATCACTGGTGTGTGGTCGCTGGGTTGGGTCAATTTTCTGGGGTTAACATCAATGATGCAACTTTTGGCACGCTCATACAAAACTGGTGTGAGATAGTGATGGTCAATTCGCCAACCCAAGTTGCGGCGAAAGGCGGCTGTGCGATAATCCCACCAACTATAATGACCTCCTTCAGTAGTAAATTTGCGAAAAGCATCGGCAAAGCCTAATTCCAGAATATCTCGTAAGGCTTGGCGTTCTGCCTGGGATGCCATAATGTGGTTTTCTGGATTTACTTTGTCGTGAATATCTATCGATTCCAGCGCAATATTGAAGTCGCCACAGATGCAAATGGCTGGTTGAGATTTAAGCAGAAATTGTAGATACTCCCGTAAAATAGTCAACCAGCGTAACTTAAATTCATATTTTTCACTGCCAATTGCAGAACCGTTAGGCACATATAAATTTACAATCTGAATGCCATCAATCACACCTGTAATTACGCGTTTCTGCTCATCCCATTCTGGTTCCAAATGAGGCAATATGGTGGTGAATCCAGATGAAACATCTGTTAGTGGTTGACGAGAGATTAGAGCTACACCGTTATAAGCTTTTTGTCCTGATATATAGACGTGATAACCTAATTCTGTAAAGGGCGATCGCGGAAAGTCGGCATCTATGACTTTAGTCTCTTGCAAACAAAGCACATCTACCGGATTCTCACTCAACCAATTGCTCACCTGTTCTAGACGAGTGCGAATCGAATTAACATTCCAAGTAACAATTTTCATTTAGTTATTTATCGAATTAATGCGTGATATTCTCAATTATCAAAATTTTAGTATTATTTAATCTTTATGTTAATGATCCTCGCAATTGCCTATTTTTGCACAGTTTGACATTTCTCTAAAATTGATCCCGGCTATGATTTTTAGTATTTACAGCTACAAAATCTGCATTTTTGTAAGTTCCGCTACAAAATAGTCTAGTTAATTCTGATCCCCAAGATAGATGAAATTCAATGAAGGTGAGCTATATTTTATAGGGGTAGGCACTTAGTGTTTACAACATAGTAAATGGTCTTAAATGTATTGGTAGACTTGGACATTACTGTTAACTAATGTTGCACTCTTCAGAGTCAGTTAAGTTAATTGAAATCTTAAAAGAGTCAGTAAAAATGCTTTGTCTTCTAGAAAAGATTTTACTAATCTTTACAAAAAGACTTTCTTAGAGTCCGAACCAAAACAACTTATGAAAATCGCTCAGGTAGCCCCCTTATGGGAACAAGTTCCACCTCCAAATTATGGGGGAATTGAACTGGTAGTGAGTCGCTTGACCGATGAATTAGTGCGTCGCGGCCATGAAGTAACTTTATTTGCTTCTGGTGATTCACAAACTCTGGCTCGTTTAGCAGCAATTTATCCACGCGCTTTACGTTTAGACAGTGATGTCAAAGAGTATGCAGTGTATGAAATGTTAGAACTGAGCCAAGCTTATCAACAAGCTGCGGAATTCGATATCATTCATTCTCATGTGGGAATTGCGGCATTAGCCTTGGCGAGTTTGGTTTCAACTCCCAGTGTGCATACTCTGCACGGCAATTTTACAAAAGATAACATTAACGTATACAGTCATCACCAAAAACAAGCGTACGTCAGCATTAGTAACGCCCAAAGGCAAATTAATTTAAATTATGTTGCCACCGTCTATAACGGAATTCAGCTTACAGATTATCCGTTTATAGCCCAACCAAAAGAACCGCCATACTTGGCATTCTTGGGACGTTTTTCTCCCGAAAAAGGGCCACACCAAGCGATCGCAATTGCGAAGCAAACTGGCTGGCGCTTAAAAATGGCCGGAAAAGTTGATGTAGCCGACTCGAAGTTTTTTGAACAAGAGATTGCCCCTCAAATAGATGGTCAGCAAATTGAATATCTCGGTGAAATTAACCATACCGCAAAAGCTGAACTTCTCGGCAATGCTGCAATTACTCTTTTCCCTATTTCTTGGCAAGAACCTTTTGGTTTGGTGATGATCGAATCAATGGCCACTGGTACACCAGTAATTGCCATAAATTTAGGTTCTGTACCGGAGGTTATTGTTCAAGGTCAAACAGGTTTTATCTGCCAAAACTATGAAGAAATGGCAGCCATGATTCCCGCAGCTTTGAAACTAAATCGCCACACTTGTAGAGAACACGTCAAAAACAAATTTAGCGTTACTCAAATGGTAGACGGTTACGAAGCAGTCTACAAACAAATTATAAAAAATCGCATCAACCTCAACGGTTACATCCATGCCGCTAAAGTTCGGCAATAATTTACAACCTTTTTACCTGCGTTTTAACATCAATCTTATTTTAAGGAGGACATTGGAATGAGTATGCGAGCCAACAATTGCCCATGTTGCGGTGGTTCCCTACTGCGTCATGTCCGTCATGGTGAACTATATTGGTTTTGCCTGTCGTGCCGACAAGAAGTACCGCTATTAACAGTTAATCGCTTAAATAATGGAGAAACCCGGAATACAGGAGTGCTGACACCACCAAAAATCAATACTTAAGTCTTGTGGCTGCAAAAGAATTCAAAAGTCAGAATTCAAAAGTAAAACAAGCTTGGCTATTTTAGTATGTAAGTCTCCACCTGATAAAATCAGGTGGAGCTTTTGAATTGGGTCACAAGCCTTGTTAGCAGCATTACTTTATGGCCAGGAAGATTTACGGTTAGAGCAAGTCGCTGACCCCACACCAGCAGCTGGTGAAGTTGTCATTCAAGTGGGTGCAGCGACAACTTGCGGTACAGATTTGAAAGTGTGGCGGCGTGGTGGTCATGCCAAGATGTTGAAACCACCCACATTGTTTGGTCATGAAGCCGCTGGAGTGATTGTAGCGGTGGGTGCAGGTGTCAACGATTGGCAAGTAGGCGATCGTGTCGTGGCGAATAACTCTGCCCCCTGCATAAAATGCTTTTTTTGTCAACGCCAAGAGTATTCCTTATGCCCTAATTTGACTTGGAATAATGGCACATTTGCCGAATACCTAAAAATTCCTGCACCCATAGTCAAGCATAATTTATTGCATCTTCCTGATGAATTGCCCTTAGAGTTGGCGGCGATGACAGAACCATTAGCTTGTGTATTACATGGTGTCGCCCGTTCCCATATCAAACCCAAAGATAAAGTAGTTGTGTTGGGAGATGGGGCGATTGGTTTAATGTTTGTCGCCGCATTAGCTGATACATCTGAAGTAATACTCTGGGGCGGAAATGACCACAGGCTAGAAATTGGTCAAAAACTCGGCGCAGCCCAAACATTTAACTATCATCAAATTCCCGATATTCCTGGTGTGGTGAAAGAACTTACCCAAGGCTGGGGTGCAGATGTAGTGATTGAAGCCACTGGTGTACCTAGTGTATGGGAAACTGCGATCGCCTGCGCCCGTCCGGGTGCAACAGTCAACTTATTCGGCGGCTGTCCCAGAGATACGACCATTACCGTGAATACAGAACAATTGCACTACAGCGAACTCACATTAAAAGGCGTATTTCACAACACACCGGAATCTGTGCGATCGGCACTTGCAATGATAGCCAGTCGCAAAAAACCTTTAGAATTACTTATCAGTGAAAAGCGACCTTTAAAGGATCTAGAACAAGTTTTTCAGGAGATGAAAGCGCGTCAAGTAATTAAAGTAGCAATGGTTTGTACTCAGGACTGAATTTCTCGATGATTGACCATGACCGTTTATTTAAAGAACTTCTTTCTAACTTCTTCCCTGAGTTTATTGAGTTATTTTTCCCCGATATCAGTGCTTATTGGGAACGAGACTCTATCGAGTTTTTACCACAAGAAGTATTTACAGATGTGACTGAGGGAGAGCGTAAAATACTCGATGTAGCCGCTAAAGTTGCATTTAGAAATCAAAATACTTTATTCATCATCCACACTGAACATCAATCTTATTCACAAACTAATTTTAATCAGCGAATGTTTACATACTTCGCTCGACTGCATGAAAAATATGCTCTACCTATATATCCTATAGTCATTTATTCCCATGACACACCACTGACACCAGAACCAAATTCATACCGTATTGATTTTCCCAACAAAAAGGTGCTGGAATTTAATTATGACGTTGTGCAATTAAATCAATTAAGATGGCAAGACTTTCTCAATCAAAGAAATCCTGTTGCTAGTGCTTTGATAGCTAAAATGCGGATGAATATTCAAGAACGCCCAATAGTAAAACTAACGTCTTTACAATTGCTGGCGAACTTAGAACTCAACCCAGCACAAGTACAATTGATATCAGGGTTTATTGATACATATCTCGATTTGAATGCTCAAGAAGAAAGAATATTTCAAGAGCAACTTGCTAGTATTGAACCACAGCAGGAGGAAAGAGTTATGCAAATCGTTACCAGTTGGATGAGACAAGGAATACAGCAAGGTGAAGCAAAGCTGATTTTACGCTTACTTAACCGCCGTTTAGGTGAAGTGAATCCACAATTGCAAGCACAAATTCAAGGCTTATCATCTGCGGAGTTAGAAGATTTAGGCGAGGCTTTGCTAGATTTTACAACCACTACTGATTTAGAAGCTTGGTTTGAAAATAGATAGTTAAAATTAACTGGATTAGAACGGAGTGCCTTTTTCTTTTCGTTGGCGTTGCAATGCTTCTTCGTACCACTCCAATTCCTGTAAAAATTGACCAACTCGCTTAGTCAAACTCGCTTCTTGTGCAGTACCTGATTCATCTAAAGAGTCGCCAATTTTGGAGATAGCAAACATGGTGGAAATAGTAACCATTCCCATCTCTCCTAGAAACGAGCGTAACTGTATAGCTGCGCGTACACCGCCAAAGCCACCAGCTGAGTAGGAGACAATACCAGCTGGACGGAAATAGTATTCTTCAAGATAATGATCCATCAGATTACTCAATCCTGGCTGAATGGAATGATTGTATTCTCCAGTAATCACAACAAAACCGTCGGCTGTGCGGATATGTTCTGCCAATTCTGCCATTTTTGCCGGAGCCTGACCTTGATCATACTCCTTATACATTCGGTCTAAGATGCCAAAGTCATACTCCATAGCATCGACAAAAATTACCTCATGATTTCTTTGCTGGAGTTGATCAATGATAAATCTAGCAGCTTTGATGCCTTGGCGATCGCTCCTGTAGGAACCGTAGAAAACTAATGTTTTAAACATATTAAGTAGGGAGTGGTGAGTAGGGAATGGGGTTTAGGGATTAAAAGACTTTCATAAATTCATTGTGAAATTTACTGAAAAAATACTACTTTATCGTCCCTAGTCTCTAGCCCCTGGCCCCTGTTTTATTGCAACAGTCCAATCATGTGTAATAAGCCATGACCAGTCACTAACTCAATAATTAAAGCAATAAACCCTAACATGGCAATTCGACCATTCCAGACTTCTGCACTGGTAGTCATACCCCATTCCCAACTTTCTGGCGGGTACATCTTCACCCTTTTTTTCATTTGGGCTGCTTGTGACAGCTTGAAATTAGGTTGTTCCAGTGCTTCAACAACTAAATCAGCCAAGGCTCTAATAAACACTGGATGAGTATTCGGTGCAGGTGCGCGACGGAAGTTGTGAATTCCGGCTTCTTCCGCAATTTCTCGATATTCAATGTCAATTTCTTGCAGTGTCTCGATGTGTTCGGAGACAAAACTGATGGGTACAACTACTATATCTTTTACGCCTTGTGCGCCTAATTCTTTCAGCGCATCTTCAGTATAAGGTTGCAGCCATTCTACCGGGCCGACACGGCTTTGATAAGCCAAAGTGTGAGCATTAGGACGATTGAGGGTCTGCATAATTAAATATGTGCATTCCTCAATTTCTTGCTGATAGGGGTCGCCTGCTTCTTCAACGTAGCTTTTAGGTACACCGTGAGCGCTAAAGAAGATATGTACCTCATCAGGATTAAGACATTGGTCTATTTCCTGAGCGATAAGATCCGCCATCGCTCGTAGGTAATTTGGTTGTTTGTACCAGGAAGGAATAACAGTGTATTCAAGACGTTGTAGTTTTGGGTCTTCTTGCCAAAGTTTTTCTAATAACCGGAAACTAGAACCACTAGTACTAATGGAAAATTGTGGATAAAGAGGCAGAATGACCAGTTTATCGATATCATCTTGAGTTAGGAGGGCGATCGCTTCTTCTGTATAAGGATGCCAATAACGCATACCTACGTAGATGTTAGCTTCTTGCCCTAAATCACTCAACTGTTCTTTTAAAGCTTCTCCTTGCGCTTCTGTAATTCGCCGTAAGGGAGAACCACCACCAATTTGTTTATAATTTTCTTGAGAAGTTTTCACACGCCGCGAGGCAATGAACCACGCTAGGGGTCTTTGCAACCAGCGAAATGGTAGGCGAATGATTTCGGGATCAGAAAATAAATTGTACAAAAATGGCCCGACATCCTCTAACTTATCGGGGCCACCGAGATTGAGTAATAAAACGCCTACACGACCCATAGCAGTTATTTTCCCCCAACCTTTTCAGATTTTTTACTAATGTTAACAATATATCTTTATTAAATATAAAGCTTAATAGTCAGGAAAGATGCAATGGCCACAATTTTACGTGATTTAAGTTACCGCTATCAATGGTTGTATGATGCTATTTCCCGCGTAGCTGCTATCAGCGTCGGTGGTGAAACCCGTTTTCGCCAACTTGCCTTACAAGGCTTAACAATTAATTCAGATACTAAGGTATTAGATTTATGTTGTGGTAGTGGGCAATCTACACAATTTTTAGTGAAATATTCACAAAATGTAACAGGATTAGATGCCTCACCAAAATCTTTGCAAAGAGCAAAACAAAACGTCCCAGAAGCCTCATATATAGAAGCTTTTGCCGAAAAAATGCCCTTTGCCGAGAATTCTTTTGATGTGGTACATACCAGCGCCGCATTACATGAAATGCACGCTGAACAATTACGACAAATTATTCAAGAAGTATATCGAGTGCTGAAACCAGGCGGTGTGTTTACATTAGTAGATTTTCATGCTCCGAATAATCCCATATTTTGGCCTGGTGTCTCAGTTTTTTTACTATTGTTTGAAACAGAAACAGCTTGGGAGTTAATCAAAACCGATTTACCAGAGTTATTAAAGGAAATCGGCTTCAAAATAGAGAAGAAACAATTATATGCAGGCGGGAGTTTGCAAGTAATTCACGCGAAGAAATAACTGTCTACTAAACAAGCAAACTTTTTCCAACTCTTTGCGCCTTTGCGTGAGGCATAAAAATTCTTGTTCTCCATCATTGATTGGAGAAACATCATCAAGCATTGCGACTCATCACAAAATTAAACAGATGATGCGCCATTTCCAACTTAGAACAATGGGCAATTTCTAATTGATGATTCTGCCCATCTAAAAATATGGCTTGATTATTATTACTCCCAAAACCACTATCAGGCTGATCGATGGGATTAGCAACAATTACATCTAATTTCTTAGTCTGCAACTTTTCCTTTGCAGGGGTGATGATATCTCCCGTTTGTGCAGCGAAGCCAATTAATAATTGATGTGGTTGTTTAAGTTGTGCTAGTTGGGCAACGATATCAGGTACAGGTTCTAGAGGTAACGCTTGGGGGAGCGATCGCTTGGGCAATTTCTCGGTACTATAATATTTAGGCTTGACATCAGCCACAGCTGCTGACATCACAATCACATCAGCATTCGGTAAATATTCCAGCATTACCTGTTGCATTTCCTCGGCTGAAATCACAGGTATAGCTTGCAAACCTAGAGGTACATCCCAACTAGCTACACCATGCACTAAAGTCACATTTGCACCGCGATGCAGTGCGGCTTGGGCTAACGCCAAACCCATTTTTCCTGTAGAAGGGTTGCCAATAAATCTTACTGGGTCGAGATACTCTCGCGTTCCCCCAGCACTAATCAATATGTGTTTACCGACTAAATCTCGCTTACCGCCAGTATGTAATAAAGATTGAATGCGAGTGACAATTTCTGATGGTTCCGCCATTCTACCAGCACCGATGCGATCGCACGCTAATAACCCTGATGCTGTACTCATCCCATGATAACGGCTATCTGTTAACAACTGTTGCCAATTGCGTTGCACCGTCAACTGTTCCCACATATCCGTATTCATCGCTGGCGCTAACAACACCGGACAAGTCGAAGCTAACACCGTATTCGTCAGCAAATTATCAGCCATTCCGTAGGTTAACTTAGCTAATGTATTCGCTGTTAAAGGTGCAATTACGATTAAATCAGCCCATTCTCCCAACTCAATATGCAACGGACGAGAGTGAGTTGGTTGCCAAAAATCATTATCTGTATAGGCAGGGTGACGGGAAAGAGTAGCTAAAGTCAGAGGTGTGATAAATTCTTGCGCTGAACGGGTGAGAATTACGCGAACTTCTACCCCGCTTTTAAACAGCGTCGAAACCACCTCACAAACTTTATAGGCGGCGATACCGCCGCCTACACAAATAAGAACCCTTTTGTTGCGATTTTCACTTGGAGATTGAAGATTAGACATCAGAAAAAAAAGATGAAGCCTGAAATTAATTTCATACTTCATACTTTATACTTCATACTTCATCTAAGCTTCATCGTAAGGTTCTAAATCTAAGAGGTAGATATAGGGTTCCACTAATTCTGGACGCTGAAAGGCGATCGCTCGGAGTAGATGCCAATCGTTCAAACCTTCAAAAGCATTGCTATAATTATCAAGTTCCAGACGCGTAGCTAAGTCTTCCACATCTGCTGCGGTCATGGCAGCAATTTCTGTTCTGGAAATGCCTACAGTCTTCATAATGCTCGCCCCTCCCTTATGCAGCATTTGCATCCAGCTTGGGTAAAGTTGCGCTTGACGCAACCACCCAATCTATATTACTCATTAGACGGCATTTGTTTCGTAAAAATTTGCATGATTTTTACCATAATTGTAAAAAAATTGTATTTAAGGCTACCCAATTGTCTTTAAAACAAAATTGCGTAACGCCTCTAACATTTGCAAATTAATTTCATGTCCCGCCTCAAATTCCAGGTAATCTAAGGCAAAACCCAGAGACTGCAAAGTTTCCCGGGTTCTGATGGCTGCTTGTAATGGCACAACTTCATCTTGAGTACCGTGCATAACCAAAGTCGGCGGAATTTCCTTTTTACCCGTCGGTACAGCATCAGGATGTAAATAGCCACTCATTACCGTTAAACCAGCTAAAGGTAACTTTAACCCCACTTCTAAAGTCATCGCCCCACCTTGAGAAAACCCACACAAAATCGTCCGCGATAAAGGTACACCAGTGCTGCTTTCTAAAGATTCCAAAAAGTCAGTGAGTAATTGCCGACTTTCAGCCAAACCCTCATACATATTCTCATTTCGCAATTCATACCACGCCTTACCCACAGAAGAATAAGGATGGGGATAAGGTGCATTGGGAAAAACAAACTGGTAATTCGGTAATTGAAAATAAGGCAATAAAGATGCCACATCCTCAGCATTAGCACCCCAACCGTGCAAAGCGACAATTAAGCCAACCGGGGGTTGAGAATTAGCCGGGGGGACATTGATAAATTGTAAAGACAGATGCTTGCTCCTGAAATCAACTCTTCTCAATTGTCTAAGAATTTTACTCTGCTTCATCTTCTAGCAGAATGGTATTGAGCAGATTGAGTTCATTGGATGCCATAAAATAGCGATCGCTAAACACTGTTTCTAATTGTGTAAAAATCCGTCTACCTGCCACAGCTACCCAAAGAAATTTTAGTTCAGGCGATCGCACTTTAACAGGGACAGTCAGCAAACAGAAGAAATGCGATCGCTATTTTGCTGTTGTGGGGGCGATCGCACTTGCCAATTTGCCAGTTTGTTAGGAAGACTCTAGCTGTTGTAGAGTCTCGCTCACAGACAATATCGGGATTAACGTGCTTGCAAAGTCAGCATCACGAGTGACAATTGCATCCAAACCTTGAGTAAGAGCGCATCCCACCTGAACAGCATCTTCAAAATCTGTCATTGCAAGAGTTAGAGCAACTTCTAAAACAGGCCGATCAACTGAGCAGATTTCCATAACAGCCAGTATGCTTGATACAGCTTGCCTTGCACGTTGAATATCCTGGGTTTGTCTTCTAGCAATGTAGAAGATGTCAGTTAAGGTTGTAGCAGTCACATAACCAACAACTTGACCAGAACTGATCGCTTCAAACAACGCTTCTGCGTCTTGCAAAAATGGCTCTCGTTCTAGCAAGAAATCTAGCACAATATTTGTATCAACCAACCCTTTCACTTGAGATACTTCTCCACTCGCCGTTCTTGCAACATTTCCTCAACTTGAGCATCTGTGGGTGAAGGTTGATCTGTTTTCAGCAAACCCCGCATTTGCTGAATTAAGACTTTGCGATTGGGTTGAGAACTAAGTGTGTTTTGTAGAGAGTCAATAATTGCGCTAACAAGTGCCAGGCGATCGCTCACTGATAGTTTGAAAGCTTGCTCTTTAAGTTCTTGAAGAGACATCAGGTTACTTTACATTCTTGGGTTATGCGCGGAAATCTTTATTGAATTATATCTTACTGACTGTGGTTCATTTTTCCCACAACCAAGCGATCGCTCTCGATAACTGATGAAAAAAGCGATCACATTTTAAATAGAGACAGTCAGTAAACAGAGGAGATGCGATCACATCCCTCGCCTTCTGTGCATATCTGAAGAAAGAGCGATCATATACACTACGCGATCGCTCTTTCTTCATTGATCTTTTCGACAAGTAATCCTCTGAAAAGCTTGTAACCTGGCTTATAAATGACTTGTCACCCCGTTAGCGAGAGCAGGTAATGACGACGAATTTGGAACTGGCGATGCAGGCGATGGTAATGGAGATGAAGTTGATAGTGTCTTTGGTGGTGGTGGTGGTGGCGGATTGTCATCACCAGAAGGTGTTAAATACTTACCAGGAAAATACTTAGCTACCCACATTTGAGCCAATTGCAATTTATCAATAGGTTTTAAGTAGTAGGTGATTGGCGCTCCAATATTTCCAGCAAGTGCCTTTTGAACGTAATCTTCAAATGCTGTCATCAACGAGTTAATATCTAGGATTTTATTCTTGCCATCATCGACCTGACCCAATCCAGACATTACACTTTCAATCTCAGAACGTCGAATTTGTAGCATTTGTCCACCTGTACGAGCACGTTCTGCTGCTGCTTTTACAGAGTCTTGGTCTGTTGTTGTTGCGTTTGCAAAAGTAGCAAGTTTAGCCATCATTTTTGATGGATCGAAATCTGCGAATTCCTTGACTCCGATTGCAATCTCATTTGATTTGATAGAGGGAATCGAACCAACTGTAATTATGCTGATGTGTGAAGAAATTTGCTGAGAGCTTAATAAATTTTTCGCATCAGTTGCAAATGTTTCATCGACTCCGAATCCGCCCTTCATACTAGCAAACCAACTTCCTGTTTCCATCTGTGCTTGCAAGCTTGCCGCTGTTGAGATCATAGTTTGGATAGCTGATGTGCTTTCTGTTCGTAATATATGTACCATGCCAACAAAGCTTGAGCCATAGGTTGCGCCCGATAGAATATACATTTGTTTAGGCTTTTGGTCTGGCGATTGCTGAGCAATCTTTTGCATATCGCTAACTTTGTCTCTCGGAATCTGATCGTCATGAAACATTTCGTTCCATACTCTTATTGCTTTATCAACATCAAGAACAAATGGAGCTAACAGCACTGCATCCTTATGGGTACAGGATACAGTAATAACAAGTGTACCCTGTGTATTATGAAGTTGATGTTGTTGCGACGTTTGTAATGTGGCTGCGATTGCTACTTGAGCACTTCTCTCTGTTCCTAAAAAACTAGTGGCTCCTGAAACAAATGAATTAAGTTTGTTGAGTGTCGTTGTGGCATACTCCTTTTCTTCATCAAATGAGAAATACTGAGCATCCATCTTCAGAGAGTCAGCCGATAACGGCATCTTCTTAATTTCGGTTTTATTATAATCAACCGGACTTTCTAAACTCTCGTTAATTGTTGCTAGTTTCGCTTTTAGCTCTGCAATCTTTGGATAAGCCTCTAAACGTCCTTTTACAACGGTAGTTGCTGCTTGTAGAACTTTTTGTTCAGCCTCTTGCCTTGCTTTATTGAACTCTTCCGTAGTGGAAATGCCAAGGTTTGACATCTCTACAGATGTTAGATCAAGACTTCTTAATGTTAAGATAGCTGAGTTTAAGTTTTCTTCCGCTGCATCGACTGGTGCTTGAATACCCGCAATCTCTTCAAGAATTGCAAGTTTAGCTAGAGGAACAACATTAGCTAGTGCGAGTGAGGGATCATAGGGAATAGATGATGGCATGGGATTATGCTCCTTATATATTGACGTAATTGATTTGATTTTCTGGTCTATCCTGTAAACCAAGCTACGAGTTCAAAGCTTTAAAAATGAGAGCTACCAACACAGATAGAGTTCATGTCTTAATTCCAATTTCCCCCTCCACCTTGTTTTGAGCAACCGAAGTTGACGAACTTACGAACTAAGTTAAAAACTTCTCCTTTATTGGGGAGGGAAGTAGCTCAGGAAATGAGGCAAGAAATGCAAAGCCATAAAGATGGTTATGGTAATTCATCTTGTAACTCTGCTGAATCTGAGAGCAAAAATCAATTTCTGAGTCATCCTGTGGGTGGCCTATTCCCTGGCAACATCTTTGTAGGATTCTTTTTCAGATAGCCAAAAATTTTAATTTTCATTGTCGCTAAGAAATTAGCCACCTTATTCAGCAAAGATAAGTGTATGGCTATTGCTACTGGTGGATAATTATGTGGACAGTCGCAATCTACCCGATTTGTAGTTGTACCTACTAGCTGCGGAGTGCTTTCCCGAGGAATCCAGATATACGTTTGATCGGGTCGATATTCTGTTCCATTTGGATTGACTGGTCTAACCCCTGGAGGTACTGTACCTTGGACTTTAACAGGGTGCCAAGCACTAGGAGGGTTGGTGGACACAGGTATCCAATAAGAACCTGTGGGGAGATTATTTACTTCGTAGTGTTGATGTTCAGTTGTTGACCAACTCCAAATAAGAGTGATATTTTGGAACTCACCTTGCTGTCTTTGCCAAACCTCGACTCCATGCCAATGTTTTATTTCTGTACCCGGACGATATATTGTATGCATAGCTATAAGGCATCTCCATTTTTTAATAACTTCGTAGAATCTTCAATATCCTTCTGCATCTAGTTTGATTGTTCGACTTACATACAGCAACCGAAGTTTAGGAACATAAAAACGAAGTTAAGGATTTCTTGTTATCAATTTGCTGAAGCCATTATGAGCAAGCATTTCCAGCCCTGGAAACCTTCTAAAAATAGGTAATTATAAGTAAACAAAGAAAGGTACGATTCGTAGACAATCCATCGCTCTCAATAATACATAAAAAAGTGCGATCACCATCTAAAGAAAGAGCGATCGCCCCATATTTTGGCTTCAACCATGCGATCGCCAATACATTTGCATCCAGTTTTCACAACCGAAGTTGACGAACTTAATAACTAACGTCAGAGCTTCAAAACTAGCCGCAGATATTTTGTATAAAAGCGATCGCACCCATCAAGCCAAAACCGGACTAAACCACGAAACTAAACTAGAAATTAGGAATTTGCGATCGCCTCTACATCAAAACCTGTAAGCACTCAACATCTCAATAACACAACGCTTCATACTACTTTACGTATCAGTAACTTTTCATAGCGAACTTAAATGCTAACAGTAAAATTACTGAACTCAGGTGCTATAATAAAGCAAATAACATCAAATTAGCTGAGTAGCTTGCTTTTATTCAGTGTTTATAATTCTCATCTGCTGTTAGTGTTAAATATTGCTTTACACCTGTGTTCCCTAAGATAACTTCGGAAAAAATCTTTGAAGAGGTGCAAATTTAGCAAAAGTTATTGAAGACTGATCTGTGTCATATATCTTTCAATGTGGTTCGGATAAGTATTAAGACATGTTTTAAAGATGGAAGATTCACAGCTTAAGGGAAGTGAATAAATCTTTTCCTGCTGCGTTTACCTATCTTTGCTTCTCCGAACAATATTGAGTCATCTCCTGTTTGTTAGTGCATCGATAAGATGTGCTACATACATTCGTGCTTGTTTATTTGATATTCATTGATCACTTGCAACATCCGCAATGAAATTACAACAAAGAAATCGTAGACGTGGTGTAATCCTCACGCTTCAAGGATTACAGAAACTCCAAAATGCAAAATCTGAATTAGAAAATGTTGAAAATTTTGGTAAACGTTATAGTCGTGAAGCTTTAGGCTTTCGTATGGGTTTAGATCCCGATACAGTAGCAAAGGTATTTAACTGTGAAGTCGGGGTAGATAGACAAACTTTAAGTTACTGTTTTAAAGCCTTGAACCTCCAGCTAGAACCTGATGATTACCAGCTTGCTAATCCAGATATCAACCCACAAAAAAGCTATACAAAGACTCAAATTGATTTGGGAACAGCGCCAGATGTATCGCTTTTTTGTGGACGCACAACAGAATTAGAAACTCTCAAACACTGGATTATCGCTGAATCTCCTCAAAATTCAGCCATACCCTGTCGTTTGATTACTCTATTGGGTATGAGTGGTATGGGCAAAACTTGGCTATCGGTGAAGCTGGCTGAACAACTTCAGGATCAGTTCGAGTTTGTGATTTGGCGATCGCTTCTTCCTGCTCCTCCGGTTAACGAACTTCTCGCAGACTTGATCACTATCCTCTCAGAAGGTCAAGAAACTAATCTACCAGAATCATTTGCTTACAGAATTTCCCGATTGATTCATTATTTGCAAAATCATCGTTGCTTACTGATTTTAGACGGCGCTGATAGGCTCCTCCAAGAATGTGCAGTTTCAGAAATTACTTGTCGAGACTGCATTTGGATCTATCAAAAAACCAGTGGAGAGTATTGTGAATTATTTAGAAAGGTAGGAGAAACTATTCATCAAAGTTGCTTAATTTTAACCAGTCGCCTCCAATCCTATGAGATCACCCCACTGGAAGGAAACACAAGGCCTATGCGAGTATTTTCTCTCCAAGGATTAGAGGTAAAAGACATACCAGAACTTTTCCAAACAAAAGGAAACTTTAGAGGAACAGCAGAAGACTGGAATCAATTAACTAAAATCTACGCAGGAAATCCTCATATTCTCAACCGCATTGCCACGACCATTCAACAGTTCTTTGATGGTAGTATAACTGAATTCTTAAAACAAAACGTCGCAGTTTTCGGGAGTATTATTAACCAATTATATCCAGAATTTGAGCAGCTTTCAGATGTATCTAAAGAGACAATTCAATACATGGCACTTCATCATCAACCAATTTCTTTTTCACAACTACGAACGATGATCCCATCTTCAATTTCATCTCAAGAACTTTTAGAAACTTTAGAAATACTACAATCACGAGCCTGTATTAATACTAAAGCAGGTATGTTTTCTCTCCAACCGATGATGGTTGAATATGCAAAGCTTTTTATTCCTAACGAGAAGGTTACTAAATTTCAACCAAGCGCATTACTGGAGCCAGAGCATCAACCAGGGCTTACGCAGTGTCACAAGCAATTGCAGTGTGTCAACAGGGTAAACGCATCTTACTATTGATTAATCTACACGGACACGGAAGCGTACAAACCCGAAATTATTACCTGATGTATAGTTGAGAGTACCAAAATTCACAACTACTGCACCTGTGGGATTAGTTTGATTAGGACATACATTATTAGCACTTAAAGGAGCTAAAGGCGAGAAAAAGCTACCATTATCGCCATCCGCAGCATTAGTTCTGGGTGTATTGGTATTAGCTAAATTTACTAAAATTCCACTAGCGGAAGCAAAGCTGTTACTAATAAATGTTGTACCTGTAGGGATAGGGTCACAAAATCTAGCGTTTTGTATTGGCTGGTTGCCATCGGCAAGAAAGTAAATTGTATATTCCACTTCATCGCCACTTTGTAAAGTGAATTGCGAACTCAGATTAATAATGCCTACTGGGGAAAGTTGAGACCAACCTGGAGCGTTATCGTTTTGGTCATTAGGATCATTAATAAAACTACCAAAGTTAACACCGCTCAAAGGCAAACCATTTCTCACAACATTGGTAATTCGTTTCACACCACGCAACCTGAGAATGGGAGTTGGTGCAGCAGAACCTACAGCTACTTCCTCTCCTACTGTTGCTGGGTCGTAAGTGACGCTGGTTGTACCATTTGCTATTGTTCGGGTAGGGTCAAGATAAGTTGCAGTAGCACCATTGTTGTACACTCCATCAGGCACAGTCGCAGCAACATCTGTAGTAAAGGTAATTTGCACACTTGCGCCACCGGGAATGTTGAAGCTGCTAAAATTCAGCGTCGTTGCGCCAGTAGCTGGGTTAGTCACACTAGTGCGTGTTGCACCGCCATTCAATGTCACAGTAGGAGCAACAGAGCCATCAAAACTAAAACCGCTCGGCAAAGGATCGGTAATATCAATATTGGTAGCAGTTGCTCGGTTAGCCGCATTGGCCACAGTGATGGTATAAGTTGCCTTACCTGGCTTGATAATTGGCCCTGGTGTACTGGTGGTTTTAGTAATAGTCAGTTGGGGGACGCATTCTGCACCAGAATTTGCCCCAGGGACAGCGCCAACAGCTTGGCTGATACCACCTGCACCTGCGGTAGCACCAAAGTAAGGGTCTACAGGATCAATGGGGTCTTTCGCTGTGCCACTTTGCCCACCTGTAACGTTAACATTAGCACCAGCACTAGTAAAAACAACCCCGCCACCGCCGCCACCGCCAGGGCCATGAGCGCCACCAAAAGGTTCAGCAGCATTGCTGTATTTAACGTTGCCACCATTACCACCTCTAGCATTCACAGTTAAACCAGCAAGGTTATTATTTGCAGATGTCACCATCACGCTACCACCAGCACCACCGCCACCAGTGCCATCTTGACGCACATCAAAAGCAGTGGCTCCGTTTGCATTGATAGTCCCGCTACCACTGACACTAGCTGTGCGAATTAACACCATACCGCCACCATTAGCGCCACTACTAGCAATACCATTAGTCGGAACACCTGTAGTTGCACTAGTTGCCTGATTTGTGGTACCAGCACCACCGCCGCCACCTAAAACAACCCGATTACTGTTAGCAGGAAAACTAGCACCACCAAAACCACCAACATATACTCCAGATGTCCAAGAACGACCGCCTAGACCACCAGTACCGCCGTTACTACCACCACCACCACCGGAATTGTGTCTGTTGTTGATTGGTTGACCATCGGTGCTACCACCGCCAGCGTTACCAGGTGCGCCACGGCCGTAACTCCCACCAGGATAGCCTTCAACACCATTATCAGTAGCTGAGATGGTGGCTGAGTTAAGTACATAGCGGGGTGTGCCAGCAGTACCTTCTCCTTTGGAACCGTTGGCATCACTAGTGGATGAAGTTACATAATCTGTACGGAGGAGACCAGTAGTACCAGTTAACTGACGACCTGCACCGCCACGGAAACCAATACCACTCACATCTACAGTGGCGCTGGCTAAATTCAAATTGCCTGCAACGTCATAAATTAAAATTCCTCCTGTCGCCCCATTCCACGGCGCGGCGGTGAGGCTAGAACTCATAGTGGCACTAGAATATTGCGGTACACGAATTACTTGATAGGTTCTTTGTCCTTGAGTACCAAATGGGGTATTACTGTAGGAATTAATTAATCCTCCGCCATTTGTGCCTTGAATGGGGATGGAACCACCAGCTATTGGCCCAGTAGCGACAACGTATTCGTAATTACCTGCTGTGAAGTTGGCATTGTTGAGGTTGCCACTAGCGCCTGTGGTTACGGGAGTAAGGGAGACATTACTATTGTTACCACCACCAGAAACTCCGTTACCGTAACTATCAGTGTTGCTGGCATCAATATCTGCGCCTTGCATTTGGATAATTAACAATAAGTCACCAGCAGCAATGGGAGTGGTAGAACCGTTGGGGTTAATTGCGCCGACAGGAATGGAGGTTGAGCCTGCGGCAACGGTTGTATTTGTCGCACCAGCGTAGTAAGTATTGATGATGCCACCTAAGCTGCTGGGGCCGTCTTTACCGGGGGTGGCACACAAGCGGGGTGCAAATTGGGCTATGGCTGGTGTTTGGGTGAGTAATATTAGGCTTTGATAGCTGAGGGTAGTGAGGATGAGGGTTAAACTACGGATGAGTTTGAGGGGATGGGTTTGAGAGGTTTGGGATTTTAGCATTTTGAATAAATAAACTAAGAAATACGAACCACAGAGGCACAGAGATCACAGAGAAATGAGAGTTAAGGAGTTGGTTCTATTTGTAAGTCTTTCTCTTGTTCTTCAAGGATGATTTCTAGTCCTCTGGTATCTTTGAAAATTATTTCTACTCGTCTATCTCTGGCTGTATCGATGACGGTGTTACCAGAAGTGCGTCGTTGTTTTTCGCCAAGGGTGCGAATGGTCATTCTTTCGGCGGTAATGCCTTGTTTGAGTAGGTAGTTTCTAGCGGACATGGCGCGGCGTTTGCCTAAATCTAAGTTGTAGGCATCACTGGCGCGGATATCGGTATGGCCTTCAATTTCAATGACAATGAAGGGATATTGTTGTAATACTTGGGCAACTTGATTTAGCACTAAAGTGCTTTCTTGGCTGATGAAGTCTTTATCTAAAGCAAAGTGAATGATGCGCGGAACTTTCAGCCGGATGGGTTCTGGTTTTGGTTCAGGTTGTGGGTGTGGTTCAGGAGGTTGGGGTGCGCTGACACATTTGGGCGGTGGGGAATTTTTTACGGGAGAGGGAGAGTAATTTCCCTGAGATGGGTCTGTGATGATTGCGTTGTAGGCTGGTTCGGATGTACCGTATTTGGGATGGGTGGCGATCGCACTTATCTTATCCCCAGCCCGCAAACCTGCTAAACTACCGCTAAAGTTACCTTTTTCATCGACGGTTAATGTTGTGAGTGGTTCACTTAAAGGGCCGTATTTGTCTTCTCCCTGGACTCGATATATTTGCACTTGAGTACCAGGATCGGCTTGACCACTAATTAAGGCTTGACCGTTCACTAGCAATAACTGAGAACTGGCGAATTCTGGTGCGTTCACCGCGCCATTTGCTGTTTCGAGTCTGCGGTTGGGACTGTTGCGTTTGGGGTTGGGGCCGTCTCCTCGTTGAAAGTCGCTGATATCTAGTTGCTGCTGGGTGTTGAGGTCTATACTTAAACCTTCTAAGTTGCTAAATTTATTATTTTGGATAATGTTAGCGATCGCATTACCAAAACCACTACCATGAGAACCAAATGCTGTAACTGTTACTCCCGGGCCGGTTTGGTTGCGAATTTCGTTATCGGTAACTTGATTTTCGTTCCCCATTAAGTAAACTGCGGCGCGGCGCAAACGTCTACCGTTAAAGGTGATGCGGTTATCATGAATTTTGACGTTACCTGTGGGCTTGAATAAATAAACACCAGCCCCATCATTACCGCAAATCAAATTTCCTTGCAGTTGGGAATTGGCAATTATACCTTCTAACCTCACAGCGTCAGGCATTCCGGCTATGCCATTTCCAACAATGATGTTTTCTGCTATTAAAGTATTTTCAGCACGTACAGAAGTAATAATTGCACTACCTTCATGGTAAGAAATACGGTTACGGCGAATTTTTGTCGCGGTGCTGTTGAAAAGGTAGACACCAAAAGCTGAGGTTCTCTCTGGCATTTTCTCATCTGGAGTAATGCCTAACCAGTTATTTTCAATTACCACGCCTTTGGGTGGAATGTCTTTGTCTCCAAAAGGAAAGTTACTGTTTGGTGGTTGTTGCTGTTTGGTATTAGGAGGCGGTAAGCGATGGGAAATAAAAATATCGGCTGGCGGTGTGGTTAAGGTTGCGCCTTGGTTCAGGAAACGGAAACCGTAGATACTTAAACCGCGAATCTGCACATTATCAGCAACTACCGTAAAACCACGTAATATCTCTTGGTTGGTGGCGGGGGTGATAGCTATTATTGGTTGAGGAATGGCAATTTCCGCCGTTGCAGAACGGGAAGCATCGTAATTCGGTTGGCTAGTACCGTCTATGATTAATTTTGGTGTGGCTAGGGGTGGTAATTCCTGTTGTAGTTGGATAGTGGTTTGATTTGGCGGTAAGTTAAATTCTATTCGCGCGTTGTCATTGCTGGGTTGTACTTGCGCTTTTTCTTGGTTACTCAGTTTTTCTACGGAGAGATTACCGTTTACTAGGGCAATGGCTTCGCGTAAGGTGAGTTTGTCGTCTGGTTGTATTTGTCCGTCTTGGTTACTGTTGACTATGACTTGTAAAGATGCGGGGGATGATTGAGCGATCGCAATTTGGGGGAGGGTTGTTAGGTAAACAAGTAAAGAAAAAACGAACCGCAAAGGACACGAAGGAAGAGGAAGAAGAGAGGGTTTTTTCGTGGGTTTTAAGGAATTAGGGGGATTTTTTGGTATCATTATTTTCCTCACTTCGGCTCTAAGGCTACTGGTTGAACTACTGACTCTTGCTGTTGTGGTGGTACTACTTTTTGCCTACCGAAACCACCAAAAAGCTCGTTGAGTTTAAAGCTGATGTTTAAATAGGGGCCGCCTGCGGAGCGATAACCGCTAAAATCACGGTCATCTGCACTTCCAAAGGCGTAACCGACACCAATTCGTAAATCTGGTGTTAAATGATACCCACCTTCAACAGCTAAACCAAATTCGTTAAAACCTTGTTCTGGTTGACCTAACCAACGTCCTTCTACGGCTAAGTCTGTGCGGTAGCCTAATTGATAAGTTGTGCGTAATTGCGCTAAATGAACGCTGCTATGGTTGGTAAAATCTTCGGATAGGGAAGTAGAACTGCTGCGGAAGGCGTATTTACCATACAATTCCCATTGCCAGTTGGGTGCATAAATAGCTTCGGCAGAGAAAATATGGTCAATGGAACCGTTACCACTACCAGCTAATAAGGTATCGGGTGTAGTAGCGGGGTTTTGGCGATATTCATACCCCAACAAAGCATTGAATTTATCGTCGTTGGGGTCACGGTAGGCTAACCCGACACGCAGATTTGCAGTATCTCCAAGCCCTTGCAATAGTTGATTTGCGCCACCTGCTTGTTGATAGCGAACTGCCGCAGTTAAAGCTGGGGAAAGTCTACCAGAGGCTGCTGCGGAAATTACTGTATGATTTCCTTCGTTGCCACTACGATGTTCTAACCTGGTGTTGGCTTGGAAGTTGGGATTATCAGTGTAATCTAGTCCGATGCTGTAAACATCACCCGCAAACAAACCTAACGAGGAAGCACTTTGTCCGACTGAATATGGTTGAGCAAACTTGATACCTGTGGCTGTGTCACCAAAAATATCTTTGAATATGTGTTCGTAACCCAAACTTAATTTCAATCCTGGTGCGAGGTGGATACCGTGATTTAGTGCTATGGAACCTTGGTCGGTCATCCCATCAGCACCGCCTAAAATTGAGTAACGACCTCTAACGGTGGTATCTTGAGAAAATTTGTGTTCAACAATCGTATCTAGGCTGGTGATGCTATTACCTTGTAGTAAGCCACCTTCAAAGAATTGGTGTGCTAGTCGCATACTTACGCCGGGATACAATGCCCAATCTAAGCCGAAAGTCGTGCGGTTGGGATAGAGTTGGTCGCTATTACCTAAATTAAGTTCGTTTTGAGCGCGAAATGTTAGTGATTCAGATAAAGGAACGTCAAGACGGGAGACTAACTGGCTGGCGTTACCGTTGAACTTGTTAGTAATTCGGTCTTCCCGCGAACGGTTGACGTATTCAAGACTTAAATCAGATTGACCGATTTTTTGTTGGATACCTGCACGCAAGGTGGTAAGGGAATTATCAATTTTGCTTCCTGGTGCGGGTTGCGGTTGGGGATTGAATAAGTCAACTAATTGGGTGCGTTCGGCTGGGGCGATACCGAAATTATCTTCGCGATCGTATCCTAAGTTAAAGCTAGTGGTTTGACCTAATTTCCCAATGAGAGATGCGCCGTAGCGAGTTTGTCCCGGTGTAAAACTCCAAGTGGCGTTGTTAGCAAAGTTTTCGCTAACTGAACGGTAGTAAGCTTGTCCTTGGAAGTTTTTACCAAGATTACCAATGGCTTCTAAACGGTACGCAGAACCATTGACATTACCAAAGGCGAGGGTATTATGACGAGAGTGGGCATATTCCCCAATAATTTGCCCAGAATTGCCTAAAGGTGCAAAGAAATCAAATCCGTATAGTTCAAAATCTTGCTGTCCTTGGTCTTCTTTGAGGTAACTTGCACCAATAAATGGATGTCCGTTGGGACTATTTACGGTGTCGGAATTTCTCAGGTTATATTGCAGTCGTCCGGCGTAAAGTTTGCTGTCTTCTCCCGCGTCGTTTTGATAGGTAACAACAATGCGGCGTACTAAAGTTTTACCAAAGGGGTTTAATTCTGTGGCGACAATGGGGCGACGGAATAATAATGTACCGCGATCGTAATCTATTTCATAGTCGGAACCACGAGATAAAGCTTTACGTTCCAAGACTGTACCGGGACGATTGATTTCTTCACCTTCAATAAAGACGTTTTCACTACCGGGAATAACTAAGCGGCGGGAGAGGAAGTAGTAACCACTGGTTCCGTTGGGGGTAATTGTATCGCGTTGGAAGCCTTGAATATTGTTGGCGTATAAGGCTGTTAGTTGCAGGTTACCAAAGTTGTAATTACCTTTGAAGCCGTGCAGTTGTCTAGTAGTCGCTGTATATAACTGGGATGATCTAGCAAACTCTTCAGTATTGTAGTCACCCCACATAAAATAGTCTGATTCTGCGCCTGGGATGTCTGGTGTACGTTCAATGCGAGCATACACACTATCTGTAGAAGGCGCAGTGTTAGTAAAGCTAGAACTATCGCCATATACGGGATAGTCTTTTTCACAAGATTGGATACCACCAAACAGGCGATTATCTCCGTTGCAGTCTTGATTTAGTGGACGTTTGCTATTGAATGCGCCTGTAAATAGCCAATCTCCAACTTTACCCGTGGCGAAGACGGCTGCATCTATATCTACATCAGTCCGACCGATTTTATTAGGGTTGAGATAGTCGCGGAAACTACCTCGATAATCCGTACCACCTGCGCCAATCCTGACGTTGATGCTACCTGTGGTTAAGGAAGGGCGCAAGTTAGTAATAAATTCTACATTGGTATAAGCTTCGAGTTCTGCATCTTGATTAATAGCCGCCCGAATTTTCACGTTTTGAGCAATTAAACCTGCTTGCAGTGTGGCCGTAAACTCACCTTTACGCGCAAGTACCTGAAACCCTGGTGCATCTTTATCTTGGTCTGCACCCACAAATTGACCTGCACTAGCTGTTAAGGTGACAGGAATATCTTCGGTAATAATTTCGCCTTTTTCGTCAGTAATTTTACCTTCTAAGGTGATGGTGGAACGTCCATCGGCGGGGATTCTGGGTTCTTGGATGGGTGCGATCGCAATTTTTTTCTGCACCTCTTCAACCGTGACTTTCACACTGGTTGATTTACCATCAGCATCTTGAGCAATGATTGTATTTTCACCTTTATTTAATGGCACGTTATACCAAATTAAGGTGTTTAACTGTTGTGCTTCGTCTTTATGCAAGTATTGAGAGATAGCTGCATCAATGGGTTTACCATTCAATGTCACCGTTACTTGGTTATTAGGGTGATATTGAACTCCCAAGTTAGTAGTTTTGGCAGTAGTCACACCTGCAACTGGCGTGATAATACGGATTTCGGAGGAAATAGGTGCTTCTGCTTTTTCTGGTGTCTGTTTGTTTTCGGTTTTCTCTCCAGAAGTGAAAGAGTCTATCTGATTTGAGGAAATCTTCACCTGCTCGTTTTCTGCTGTCTCTATAGACGTGAAAGATTCAATCTGATCTAAAGCGACTAATTTATCAGGTTGGCTTGGTCTTGGTGGGGAGAAAACAGCTTCGATATCATCTTCTACAGGTGCAATTAACTCTGGTAAATTGGGAGATTCAACTTTTTGTTGAGTTTGCGGGGGTGTTTGTGCAACAGCACTCGCAACCGGGAGAATTGGAAATGCACTACAAACGGTTAATACAGTTCTTCTGGCACTAATCTGCGTCATCTTACTTACGTGCCTCCCCTGATGCTGGTGTGACTGCAAAATTCATCCGTCCCATACTTCTGGGTGCGAGTCGGACGAGGCGCGATTGGCTATTTTTTTCAATGTTGTAGAGGTTGGGTGCGAGACTATATCCGGGTAGGCTGGTTAAGTCTAAAGTTCCAGTCCGATTACCAGCAATCACATTGGCTAGAGAGAACATTCCGTTGGCATCGGTAAGGATACGATTTCCGTCATCCATATAAATTACGGCGTTGGGTATGCCTGGTTCGCCTGGTTGTTGTTCGCCGTCAAAGTTTTTATCAACAAAGACTCGTCCAATTAAAGTTGCACAATCGGAGATGATACCAGGACGAATTTTTAGTAAATGACTGGCTGTGTTACTGCGGATATTACCTGCGGCGGCGACGGCTAAGTTTTTGCCTGTTCCGCGTACTGCATCGGGTGTGACTGTGACTGCATAGGCTACATTCATCGTTCCCTGTGCAGGGATAGTACCAGCGTAGTTAATGGTTACTGTGCGGTTATCTTGGCTATTTGATACAGTTACAGGGGTGGTAGTGTTACTGCTGGTTAAAGAGACTTGCAGCGATCGCGTCTCGAAATTCAAGCCGAGGGGGAGAGTATCAGTCAGAGTAATATTGCTGGCGGGAGAGTTACCAGTGTTGCGGATAGCCAGCCGATAAACAACAGTATCACCTGGTTCGACGGCGATGCGATCGGCCGTTTTGACAATCTCTAATGCAGTTGCACTTCTAGTAAAAAACACAGTATTAGAAGTAACAGGCTGAATATTATCGCCTCCCAACACGGCTGTATTAGTAGTTTCATCAGCAATTACGGCTGAAATGCCAACAGAAAAAATTCCAGGAAGCAACAGAAGCAAGAAAAGATAATTTTGCTTCCAGTCTTGTACCAACTTCATAGCTATATTAAAAAAATGTATTTTTTATTCAAAAGAACAAATGATGAGAAGTGATTATTGGAAATAATTAATCATGATTATTTAAAACACTATATATTAGACATCAAACGAAGTATGCAAATTGAATATTATGTTATTCGTCTAACCATTTTTTATATCCAGATTGTTTTATATTCAACACATAAAATTTATATTTTTTAGTTTTAATTAGATTTTTGATAATTTCCATTAGTTCAAATAAGTCATCTGCACTCTCAGTCATGTTGACCGTATATTTAGCTTTTGAATCACTAAAAGCACACAAATAAAATTGATTTAATTTCTGATTTGTGCCAACAGCATTATGTTGTTAAATCTTGTAAAATTCCCAAACTTGACTTATAGATATTGTGATAGATTTAGTTCAAATATCTACCAAGTCAAATATTATGTAGCTTAATATCAGAGCAATTTAAAAATTAAAATTACTCTGATAGTACTTACTGTTGTATATCTAATTCTTCTCCGCCCGAATACAACGATTAATATTATGATCAGTTTTTAGGTAAATGCACGAATAATTCTGGTAGATGCAGCGGCTTACTTGAAACAAATATAACTATAGTAATGTTAAATGGCAATTAATTCATCTAAAAATCATTATCGTTTTCTCAAAAACCATAATGATAGTGATTGGCAATGTGGATAACACTAATTTTTACATCTAATATTTTATTGTAAGTTTAAAGTTTTAGTAGTATTTACTATTTTTAGGTACAAAAATTAGATTTTTTATTAGGATTAATGTAATTATACTGAAACCAGAGATTATAAAACTATAATCTCTGCAAGTTTTCTCAGTAAAAGCAAGTTTAAAAATTTCCTCTACTGAAATTAATAACTTATTTAAGGTATTAAATAAATTATTAATCAAGAATAATTGAGCAGTATTAACAATTTTGCCAAAACTGACAATCTAAAAATCTTATATCGGTAAATTTAAACATATTATCTATTCCAAAAGTTTGAAGTTTCTATCAACATCGGACAATGAAAGTAAAGTTATTGCTACATTACTATATTCCAGCATCAAACATAATTTACAGAGTTTAAATATTCTCTCAGTAATATCACCCTAGTTATTTTTGATATAAACAGCGAAATTAAGTATTAACCAGTAAAAAATCAATCATACAACCTGTATATTCCATATTTTTGTACTGCATATTATTCTTTAAGTAGCAACATATCATTATCAGTAACAGGGGCATTTATATGTTAGAGCTAGGCATTAAAAACAAAAACTATTTTAATTCTCAAGCTACCCTTGAAAAGGTTCTAGAAGAGTACAAATATCCCCGAAGAGGATCAAAAAATAAAACCTTTACTTCTTTACAAATTGCTGATGTGATTGGACGAGCTTTTATTATTGCCTATAAAGAACAAACTAATTTACTTGAATCGACATTGATTAAAGAAGGCTTACAGTGTGAAGTTTTGAGACAAAAGCACCAACCAGAGTATAAAAACTTTTCTCCGAGTTATCTTTGTCTACTCAATCACTTAAGTGCATGGAAATTAGCTGCAAGAGAAACTCAACCCACTTTAATTGTTGAAGCAGATTTTGTCCCAGTTGTAGGATTGGGCAAACTACCTTTACCTTTTAATCCCTATCAAACTAATGTTGGTATGTGCTGGCTATATACTTGTGCTTCTCAGATATATAGTATTTCAGCAGATGGCTATGCTGAAGGTTCTTCAGTCTCAACCGTTGCTTACATTGTTACTCCCCAAGGGGCTGATAAATTAATTAAATTTGCAGAAGAACTTATACAACAATCAGACCCTAATGCTTATTCTACTTGGGATACTTATCTTGATAATTTTCTGCGCCATCATCACCTGAAAAACTACATCCCTTTCCGAAATTATGGAGAGCATGGTGGCTTACCAAATCTAGAACATTCTCGTCATGGATTAAGTAAAACCCATAGAGCAGATGTTCTCTATAATCAACTGGCTTTTATGCCTATGTATGCCTCAAAAACAGGTGTAGACTATTTTAATTTTTTCTTGGTGAGACTTCAAGCACGGATAAAAGGCATAGCTCGTTTGTTAACAGGTAAATTTCTCCGATTGCCAGTTCTAAAACGTTCTCGTGTACCTGCTAGGTTAGCAAATTTTGCTATTCGCCGACAGTTGTTTCCTTCTATCTAGACTTGCCTCAATCATTCTCAGTTCATGCGAATGAAAACATGATAGTTAAAAAAGTATAAAAATATTCAAAAGAAATATAGTTTGATTTATGAAAACATTACTAGTGTTGAGCATTGACAACAGTTGGAACCATCCCAGTTTTTAGCAAAAGTGATAAAAGTCCTTCAGAATGAGTAAGACGGGTCTTTTTACATCAAGATTCAACCAGAACAATGCTGTAAGTATATTTCCATGAAGCCATAGTTACAAATCGAGGAAGGTATAGGAAAATAAAAGAACGAGTTTTTCTTACAATTCCCAATTGCTATAGCAACTCAAAAAATAGTCTTTGGTGTGGTTTGGGTAGTGTTAATGCACAGACTTGCGTACCTGTAGACAAGTTGAGGTGAAAATATGGATGCTAACAAACTCCTGAATTTATATGCAGCAGGAGAGCGAGACTTCGTGGGTGCAAATCTGCATCAAGTTAATCTTTGCGGTGCTGATTTGAGAGGCGCAAACTTTGTTGAAGCTGACTTAAGTGGAGCAGATTTAAGCCAGACTAATTTAAGTGGATGTAACTTCAGCCGAGCAAATCTGACTGATGCAGATATCAGCGGAGGTAATCTGAGTGGCGCAAATTTGAGTGAAGTAAACTTAATAGGCGCAGACTTAATTAAGGCTAACCTCGAAGGAACAAATCTCAGTCGTGCAGATTTGCGGGGTGCTAATTTATTACTAGCAAACTTGCTAAAAGCAAACCTCAGCGAAGCAGAAATGAGTGGTGCAGATTTGACTGGTGCTAATCTCAAGAAAGCAAATTTGATTGCTAGTAATATTAATGAAGCAGAAATTAGCAATGCTGATTTCACAAAAGCAATTGTTACGGAATATGAGATGACTGGCAAAGTAATGCACTTAGGCTTATCTCATAAATGGGTAACTTGGGCTGGCTGTTATTAGTGAGTATAGGGTTTCATAGGGACACAATCGCTGTTGTGTCCCTAAATTTTTGTCTATAACAGCTAAAATTCAAGCGATCGCTCGTAAAATTCTAATAAACTAAAGGTCTAGCACCACTCATCTGACGCAACGAATTGATGCAGGCTGGACAGTCACAACCAAACAAATTAATTGCCATATCGCTTTCTTGGTCACTAAACTCTAGCATCGGCACATCTTCTTGTGAAAATTCCACCTCAGCCTGCTGTGTGGGGATTTGTGCTAACACCGAAACTCTAGCACACACTAAGCCAACCTTATGCTTGTTGCGGATACAAGATAGACGGTCTTCTGTGGCTTTTACCGCTGGTTCGGCTGCTTGTGCTGGATTAAACATAGCCGTCATAGACAAAATCGAATTAATCAGCACAGGGGTCGAAAGTAAGCTTAGTATAATTTTGTTCATCCGTTTCCTGCAAAAAATCCTGACTACTCAAAATACTTCGATTAAATCTTACGTTTACCATGAATGTCCATCAGGAGCTTATGTTTCCCAGATATGAGAAAGGAAATGATTAACGTCGAGTCATTTCAAATAATTGTTGGGCATTTTTACCTAAAAAAGCCTCAAAAAGTGCTGGCTTTCCAGGCTCAATTTCTATGATGTAACGCTGGGCGAGTTCATAATAAGCGTAAGTCCAGGGAATTTGAATTTCTGTATGACTGCTGTCATCTAGCACAGCTACCATTTCTGTGACCGCTTGAGTTGCAGTTTGGCGTAAACCACAAGTAACATTACCTTCAATTTCGGCTTTCATCGGTACACCCAAATTCGCCAAAGCTTCAGCAGTAGTATCTATATCAGGATATACAGGAGTATTTTGGCGGTTAATGTAGCCTGTGAAGTGATTGACGGCGTAACCATGCAGTAACACCCAAGCGCCATATTGGGTAATTTTATTCACTTCTTCTAAAACGGAACGTCGAGGAATTTGCCAAGGCCGAGTGAAGGTTTGCTTTAATTGTTGGATGATGCTGGCAAAATTATTCTCATCTAGTAAAACAGGTGTCAAAACAGGAAGAACTTCTGCGGAAATTGTGGATACTGTTTGATAGATTAATTTCGCAATAGTATCCGGTAATTCATCAACAATTAATTCACTAATAAATAGTTTGGGTAAATCGAATTCTGCTTGCTGAGGATGGCGATAATGACGCGCGTAAAGATGGGTGGCTGCAAATGTATGTTCCCCCGCAGGTTCGTAACCCAAGACTTCGGCTATTTGTGCTAAGTGGTTGATACCTAAGTTAATTTTACCTTGAGGACTATCGACTACTAAACGCAAAGACCGAAAAGCAATATGGTCGTTGGCGACGGTTCCACCCGCCTCCCTAATCATGTTTTGGTAGATTTGGGCATAATTGACTCTGGCTTGATATTCTTGCCAAAGTGATTCCCAGAGATCAGATGCGAGTTCGGGTTTCATATAGAGAAGAAGGGAACAGAGGACAGGTGACAGCGGACAGAGTGAAGCAGGGGGAGCAGGGGAAGAATTATAATTGTTATTGTTATTCAGCACTCAGCACGGGCTAAACGCCCCGCTACCGCTAACAGCCCTCAGCACTTTTAAGAATGTCAGAGAGAATTTCGAGGGCGGTTTGTATTTGGTTGCTGTCAATGATTAAGGGTGGACAAAAACGAATGGCGGCTTTACCGCAACCGAGTAATAGCAGCCCACGTAAAAAGGCTTCTTGGATGATGCGATCGCGTAGTTTACTATTATAGTTACCTGCTTCATCAACTAAATCCACTGCTACCATCAAACCTTTACCTCTAGGTAAAGACATTTTAGGAAATCTTTGGTGCAATTGAGTTAAGCCAGCTTGTAATAGTTCGCCCATTTGGGTAGCGTTGGTCATCAAGCCACTTTCTAACAGTCGCAATGTTGCCAAACCAGCCGCACAAGCCACAGGATTTCCGCCAAAGGTGGTGGCGTGGGAACCAGGCGGCCATGTCATTAATTCTGGGCGGGCGAGAATTGCGCCGAGAGGTAAACCACTAGCAAGACCTTTAGCTGTGGTGATAATATCAGGCATCACACCCCAATGTTCAGTGGCAAACAAGCGACCTGTACGTCCCATCCCTGATTGCACTTCATCTACTACCATTAATATGCCGTAGCGATCGCAGATATCTCGAATTCTTTGTAAAAATCCATCTTCGGGGACAATATAACCGCCTTCTCCTTGAATTGGCTCAACGAATATAGCTGCTACTTCCTGGGGCGGTAGTATGGTATTAAATAGTTGTTTTTCTAAATAATCTAAACTCGCGTGAGTGCCGTAAGGAATATGAGTTACTCCTGGAACTAACGCCCCAAAGTTAGCCCTTTGCACTGTTTTAGAAGCAGTCAGAGACATTGCGCCGTAAGTGCGTCCGTGGAATGCGCCCAAAAAAGCAACGATGAGCGATCGCTTGGTGTAATATCGAGCTAGTTTAATCGCCCCTTCATTAGACTCCGCCCCAGAATTGGTAAAAAATATTTTTGCACCTCCAGGAAAAGGGGCGCGAAAGGCTAACTTTTCCGCCAATTCCACCATCGGTTCATAATAAAAATCCGTACCGGACATGTGCAGCAAGCAAGCTGACTGGTCTTGAATAGCTTTGACAACTTCCGGATGGGCGTGTCCGGTAGCTGTGACAGCAATACCAGCAGTCATATCTAAAAATACATTGCCGTCCACATCTTCCACCATGCAGCCTTGACCGCGTGCTACCACTAGAGGATAGTCGCGGGTATAAGATGGGGAAGTTACAGCGCGATCGCGTTCTACAATTGCTTGAGCGCGAGTTCCTGGTAAAGCTGTTACCAAACGCGGCACACTCGGTAAAGGTTGATTAATGGATATACTTAACATTTTTGAGATTTTTTTAGATTACTGATGATTAAACAGGTATGTAAGATTTTTGACAGTATCATTTGCTGCCATTTGTATAAATGTTACGTATTGACAGAAAAACGGTAATATGAGTTATTTTCTTCTGAATAAATCTCGAAAAATTTTCATGAATCCTCCGAACGAATTAGCACAAGAGTTTCATGGCTATGTTCTGACTGAGTATCTGTATTGGGTGAATATGGTAAGTACTGATTTTTGCTACGCTAATTACACCAAGATGAACTTGGTAAAATTAACAGAGTTAACCTGTCTGAGCAGATATAAATACAATTTGAACCAGTTATAATGCCACTATTGTAATCAGGGTTTCTGGATTGTCAAATTAATATCACCCAGATATTAAGCAAGTGTAATTATTATTGATTTATAGAAATTTTTTTTCAACTATGAGTAACTTATTCAGTCAAAAAATTAGCCTCTCTTTGGGTACCGCCGCTGTATTAACAGCTATTTTCGCGCATGGCTATTTCTACTCTCCGGCAAAAAGTCCAGAACTAGCTCAACCAGAAAACATTCAAGATAATTTTACCCTCTCTCAACCGCAAATTTCTCTAGCTTCTATGCAAACGGCTAGTTTAAATCAGCCGATCTTAGAGCAAGTGTCTGATAAATATGCAGCTTCAGTATCTGTAGGCTATCCAGTTATCGATGAGTGGAAAAATTATAAATTTAGTATTAACGGTAATCAAATTTTATCTACAGCTAAATTACCTACTAGTAAAATTAATTTCAATCAATCAGATTTATTAAGTACCCTTGTTAATACCCGTCAATATTTCCAAGACCACGCTGCTGATGATCCAGATATTCAACGCAAAGGTTTATTAGGAACTCAAGGAGTTAGTGTAGAAGACGTTCTCAAAACTTTAGATTTTATGATTGTTGTCTTAAAAGAAGACATTGCAAATAATCGTCCGACTCGGCTACAAGAGCCTAATTTTATCAACAAAAATTTTCGTGTGATTAAATGGAATGCTTACAATAAGCAAAATACTAGTCAAAAACAACTACGCATCACCAAATATGCCGTTTTTACTCATCAAGGTTCTCCCACTAAAACAGCTAAGTTTAATACACCAATTTATAGTTTAAAAGATAGCTCATATAAAGATAAGTTTTATACTAAATATACGAAACAAGATGTTTTATCAGGGATTTATGAGCCTGGTGGTAAAGAATTTGGCAAAGTTCAACCTTTAGCTTACCTGACCCGTGATGGTTTAGAAGAAGCCCTTTTGCAGGGTACTATCTTAATTAAATTTACTGATGGTTCTCAAGCATTTTTCAATGTAGATAGAAATAATGGTATGTCTTATATTCGGGGCTTAAAAGGAACAGCCCAGAAACGTTATTGGTATTTTAAAAAGGTAGATGCCATTAAAGGTTATGGTCATAAAATAGATGCCAAAATTTCCATTAAACCAGGAGTGACTTTTGCTGGAGATGTTTTGAATATTGGCGTAGGTAAAATAGTAGTAATAGAGAATAACCAAGGCGGACGGAAAAATTTGCGAATGGGCGTAATTGCCGATACAGGTGGAGCATTTTTACCGAACCTTTATCAACTCGATTTTTTAGCAGGAATTTTTCAAAATCGACAAGAATTTGGTCAGTATATCAGTCAATTACCAGAGTATGCTACAGCATATTTTTTAGTCAAGAAATAAACGGCAACAGATTATTTGCATACACAAAATCTGGAGTTGTTAAAATGGGGTGTAAAGTTTTTGCTCACTTACACCCCGATATTCCTACACCTGTCTAAACCATTGATTTTGGTCTCCAAGCCAATTAAGGCACTATCAAAACTGGGCATGGAGAAAGATTAATTACCCGTGTCGTTACACTATCAGTTGCACCCTCATCAGTTAAGCCTAGTCCGCGACAGCCCATAACAATTAGATCCGCGCCGATTTCATCAGCAACATCACAAATGGTAAATGCTGGTTTACCTTGCCGTTCCAAAACTTCAGACTGAATACCCTCCTGTAAAAATAAGGCTTGAGCATTTTCTAGCAGTTTAGCAACTACCTCTGGTGAAACCATCGGATCAGGACTTGGTGCTTCTGCCGAGGTTTCCTCAACCACAGATAGCAACACCAAGCGGCTTCCGTACTTCTGCACGACATTGGCAACTACATCAGCAGCCTCCCGTGCTTCCCGACTTTGATCGATTGGAAATAACACTGTCTTAAACATATCTCTCCTCCGCACCCCAGACTCCGGTAAAATCTTGATGGTTATACTTTCAAAACGATAACAAAAAGGCAATCAGGAGGGTTTGGCTGTGTCCAAAAAAAGTTTAGCAAGTTTATCGGCGGCTGATATTTCTGGTAAACGTGCCTTAGTGCGAGTTGACTTTAATGTGCCTGTTGATGATCAAGGTAACATTACCGATGATACTCGTATCCGCGCTGCGCTGCCAACCATCCAAGATTTAACAAACAAGGGTGCTAAGGTAATTCTGGTAAGCCATTTTGGTCGTCCCAAGGGCGTGGACGAGAAACTGCGTTTAACACCAGTGGCCAAGCGTTTGTCTGAGTTGTTGGGTCAAGAAGTTGTCAAGACGGATGACTCTATCGGCGATGAGGTCGCTGAAGCAGTTAGCGCTTTGCAAAATGGGCAAGTGCTTTTACTAGAAAATGTCCGCTTTTACAAAGAAGAAGAGAAAAACGATCCAGAATTTGCGAAAAAATTAGCAGCTAATGCTGACTTTTATGTAAATGATGCTTTCGGTACTGCACACCGCGCCCATGCTTCTACTGAAGGGGTGACTCAATTCCTGAGTCCCTCTGTGGCTGGATATTTGGTGGAGAAAGAATTGCAATATCTACAAAATGCAATTGAAAATCCCCAACGTCCTTTGGCTGCAATTGTTGGTGGTTCCAAAGTATCTAGCAAAATCGGCGTTATCGAAACTCTGCTAGAGAAGTGCGACAAGCTGATCATTGGTGGTGGGATGATTTTCACTTTCTACAAAGCCCGTGGTTTGAATGTTGGTAAATCTTTGGTGGAAGAAGACAAGCTAGAACTAGCAAAATCTTTGGAAGCAAAAGCTAAGGAAAAAGGTGTTACCTTCTTGCTACCTACAGATATTGTATCGGCTGATAAATTTGCACCTGATGCCAATGCAACCACTGTCAGCATTGATAACATCCCTGCTGATGGTATGGGCTTGGATATTGGCCCTGATTCTGTGAAAGTCTTCCAAGAAGCTTTGGCTGATTGCAAGACTGTAATTTGGAATGGGCCAATGGGTGTGTTTGAGTTTGATAAGTTTGCTGTTGGTACAGAAGCGATCGCACACACTCTCGCAGACATTAGCAAAACAGGTACAACTACCATCATTGGTGGTGGTGACTCTGTTGCGGCTGTAGAAAAAGTTGGTTTAGCTGACCAAATGAGCCATATCTCCACCGGTGGCGGCGCCAGCTTAGAACTACTCGAAGGCAAAGTTCTGCCCGGTATTGCTGCTTTAGATGAAGCGTAATTAGAAGTATGAAGTGTGAAGTATGAGGTGTGAAATTTCATGCTTTCATCTTCATACTTCATCTTGACAATACGCTAAACCATTCTAAATTGCTAAAAGCCTGACTGTACAAGTTTCTTCATTTCAGACTTCAGAATTCAGCCTTCAGCATTTGTTTGCCAACCACAAGGCAAGATTACGCACATAAGTTTTAATATCTTCTAAAGCCCGTGGCTCGTTTTTCATCCCATCTCCAGGCGGTTCATCTACAAAAGTAGGACAACCTTTAGTAATATCCCAGTTGTAATCCACAAAATGATGGAAACTGGAAGTAGCTACAGTACGCCCTAAGTTATTACCTTGTACATCTTGGTAATGGTCGAGCGCTACAATCAAATTAAAATCACGACCTGTAACTAAGCTTTTTCCTAAAGCAATTACCTGTGCTTTGGAATTGCTAGGAGGTATACCAATGCCACCTTCGTGGGGATGAGCGGGGAAAATTTCAATCTTTCCTGAAGGTGAATGCGGATTTTTTAATAGTTCGTGAACAGGTTCAACAGCAGCAATTTTTTGATAGTCACCATTCGCGCCTGAATGATAGTTAGGCCAAGAAATATAAGTTGTATAGGGGTCATCTCGACACCAGCGAGATTCATCAGGGTCGGGATTTTTGGTATTGAAATAATGGATATCGCCAATATCAATTAAATCGCACATAGAACAGCCCATATCTTGATGGTCGCGAGTGGTTAAAATACCGCCACCGCGTCGGCGAAAAGCGTTAATTCCGGCAATATCTTTGGCTGTTAAACCATCACCAACATCTAAAGCAAATAGCCAAAGTTCATCAAAATCAGATTGGTCAAGGCTTCCTAAAATTGGATCATTGCCTTCTGCGTCGGCAGAGCGATCGCGTGCTACAACTTTAAATAAACAATTTCCCGCTTCATCTTGAATCGATGCTAAATATTCCTGAAGCATGGAGAAACGAAAAATGCTCCAGTCATCTTCAGTAGTGGGAATAGTAGTTTGTAAAAGAATCTGAATTGGTTCTGCCATACCCTGTGCAAACTGCGGCAATACTCTAACAACACACAATAGAGTATACAAGTATGGCGATCGCACAAAATTTGATTAGTTTATTTTGACACGGAACCTAATAAAACCATAAGAATTAGTAGGTGTGCCTTGTCCAGTCGCCGCAGGTAAGCTAGTTAGACTAGAATTTGTCACATTGACTGCTACAGCCCCATTTGTATTACTACCACAACTTGCAGGAGTAGATGAATCATTAGTGGGGTAAAAAGCTCCGCGATCGGAGTCTACTGCATTACTAAAATAAACAGTTGGTGTAGTAGAACCAATAGCCATTGCAATTCCTTGGTTTCCACCTGCAACACCATCATTAGGAGTTTGACCATTAAAAGCTGAAGGAATAAAAGTAGTATTTCTTGGAACTAAATCACAGAATTTTACATTAGTAACACTACTATTACCGTTAGAGAGAAAATAAATAGTGTACTCCACCTCATCTCCTGGCTTGACACCAGTAGCATTTATCTTGCCTCGCAAGTAACCACTCGGCCATTTAGAATCATTATCATCAGTACCAGCACCATCTACACTATCGTTTAAATCGTCACTATTAATGCGGGTAATGCGTTTCACTAGCAGTACCTTGGGACTACCATTATTATTAACACCCACGCTGGTGACTCTAGTACCTACATTATCCGTATCTCTAGTTGGTAGATAGCTGGGACACCTACTGCTGGCGTTACCACTAGTCGTTGCTTCCCAACAAGCACTGGTGTTAGTATCATTACCATTTCGGGTTAAGCTAATCGACTGAGCATCATTAGCCCCAGATAAGGAAGATTGATAAGTAATGTCCCAAATATTGAGAGAACTAGGCGGAGGTGTGCTGATTGCATTACCAGAACCATAAGCAACATAATCAATAATTTGATTTTGGCTATCGTACAACCAGACATCGTCACCACCGTTAGTCAGTCGAGTCGAAAATCCTAACCAAGCTTGAAAAGCTGCGTCTGGGGCTTGGTTATTGGTTTGAGTAGAACCTATCCAAATAACGGCGTATTGTCCTGGTTGTAGAGTTGTCCCATTGGGGAATGTGTAATTAAAGCTATTTGCTGCCGTTTCAACACTGTTAGCAATCAGATTGCCATCGGCTAATTTTACACCACTCAAGTCAACAGCCGAGGAAGAAGCATTATAAAGTTCGATAAACTCATCGTTATTACTAGCCATATTCCCTGTGCCTGTTTCGTTATATAGCACTTCATTAATAATAATTTTGCCGGCTTGAGGCGAGACTTTATAAACATCAAAGCCGAAGTTTTGATTGGTTATCGCACTTCCAGAGACGGTAACTGCTAGTTCATAAGGTGTACCCAAAGAAAACCCCACAGGAATGTTGCTATTGGTGGTATCAACTTGAATTTTATAACTACCATCTACCACACCAGTAAAGCCGTAAGTACCATCTGCTTTTGTGCTAGTCACCGTCACAACAGAGTTATCACTAGCTTTGATTAGTTTGACATTAATTCCAGCAGGTAAAGTTGGTTCACCAGGATCAAAATCATCTCCGCGATCGCTATCTTGATATAAAGTGCCTGAGATAGTTGTACCAAAATTAATAATATTTAATGGTGTTGTTTCCGTATTACTGGGATAAAAAGTCCATAAATCCAGTCCTTTACTATCTCCAAAAGAACCAGTACATTTTGCATTGGTGTTACCATTATTACCAAACTGACCAAATTTCCGGTCATTGTCACTGCTCTTAAACCCAGAAATCGGGTTGCTAAAAGCTGGGCTTGGTTGACCAACACCACAAAGTACACTACCTGGAACACCAACATTTGTCCCACCAATGGTTGTATATCCGCGGTCATCATAAAATACAGTGGTATTTCCCAAGGGATTACTGCTGTTCAGCATTGTAATGGTCGGCCCACCCGAAAAATTATTCTCTGCATCCAGTAAAGGAAAGTGGTATTCACCTGCATGAACTTTGACGCGGACTTGATAATTAGTACCTACTGGGAAATTATCACCGCTATTATCTTTACCATTCCAACTAACAGACTGTAGGCCGGATGTGTTCATCACACCTCTCAGCACACGGTTTTGGCTGTTAGTGGGGTCAAAATCTGAGCCATCTCTACTAATAACGATTTCGTAGTTACCTGTGATGTTGGTGTTAAAAGTAAAATTACCGCCTGTACCTAAAGAACTTGTATTTCCACTGGCTGTACCTATAAAATTTAAACTGTTGACAGTGGGTGGAATAGGGCTAAGAGGAACACCAGTGCCATCTAAGGTGCCATCTGGTCTGTAGCGATCAATAGATGAAAGTACTGTAGAATCTAAAGGATTCAAAAATGTGGCATATTGTGGACGAGATAAGCTAGTACCCGCTTCTACGGGACTCAGGGTATTATCTTTGGCCAGAACATCATGATAGAGGGGTGTCTTACCATCGCTATCATAAAATCCTACTTGGTTGCCGTAAAGAATGAATCCATTCGGGTCTGTACCTCTGAGCTTGATTTCATATTGGTAGCCATCTGTCGTGACTGGATAAACGGGAAAATTGAGATATCGACCGTTATCACCAGTAAAAAAGGCAAAATAGTAAGTGAATAACCTGCCGTTGATATCTGTTGTTGAGCTTGCACTGCTACGGACTGTGACATCCCAAGCTGCAACACTGGTAGTTTGCTTACTATTAAAATTGTCGGCACTAGTTAACTCAATGTCACCCGTGGAGGCTGTTTCGTTGTTAGAGTTTTCTCCTGATGGGCCAGAAAAAACGATAGTGTAAACGCCAGTTGTTGGCGCTTGATAAACACAAGGTATGTAGCCACTGGTGTTACCCATACCATTAGCAGAACGTGGCCCGGCTAACTCTAGAATCCGACTGGTAATTTTACCTGTGTTTGTTCCTGTTTGGGCGGCACAGCTAAAATCTGCGGAAGTAGGAATTGTTTCGTTACCAACTGAACCGGTCACAGCACCAGGATTAAACACCCGAATATTGCCACTATTAACTTTGACCGCCGAAGACCCCATGAGAATATATTCACCAGCCTGTGCATAGACTTTGAGTAAGGTACGACGCTGTACTAAATTACCATAAGTACTATTACGCCATTCAATGTTAGCACGATTACCAGTAGCTCCACTAGGATAAAGTGTGCGGCTTCCTTCGGCTCGGACAGTTTGCGAGCAAACACTCAGGGCTAATAGTGATAATCCTAAACTGTTGAATAATCTCTGATAGCATTTTCGTCTGTACAGTAAATACATTGCTGTGTTATTAGCTCCTGATGTCGATTGAATGATCGCGATCGCACCACTAAATTCCCGGTATATTCAGAAATACTATTGGCGAAAAATGACTAACTCATTTACCAAGTCTTTAGCTTTTAGATTTCCCAAAGTCTCGCTAAATCTACCACCAATTAGTTAAAAAGCTAGATTTCCAGGCTCTAACGCTGTGGTGGCGGGATTTTCTGCTGTCCAAAACCTTCAAATAATTCGTTGAGTTTCAACGTTAAACCCAAATAAGGGCCACCAGCAGAACGCACACCGGAAAAATCTCGGTCATCAACTCTCCCAAAAGCATATCCAGCAGCTAAACGCAGGTTAGGTGATAAGTAGTAACCAGTTTCGACAACAAAGCCTGTCTCACTATAATTACCTTGCCCTATCCAACGCGCCTCTCCTACTAAATCCATCTTGTATCCCAAGCGGTATGTAGCTCTCAATTGCCCCAAGTTAACGGTACTAGTGCCTACTAAATCGTTGGCTAGGTAAGATGTGCTGTTACGCAAAGCATATTTACCGTAAAATTCCCATTGCCAGTTGGGTGCATAGATGGTTTCTAGAGCAAAAGTATGGTCTTGAGAGCCTGTACCACTACCTAACAAAATCGTGTCAGGAATCACCGCTGGATTTTCTCGGTATTCATACCGCAGCAAAGCATTAAATTTATCATTGCTGGGGTCACGGTAAGCTAAACCCAATTTCAGGTTCACCGTATCACCTAAACCTGTAAGTTTTTGATTAGCTGAGTTTGCCTGTTGATAACGTGCTAAAGCCGTCAGTGCTGGCGAAATTTTGCCTGTGGCTGCTGCCGAAATTACTGTATTAGAGCCACTAGCAGAAGTCCTATGTTCATAACGCGCACTGGCTTGAAACTCAGGGTTATCACTGTATTCTAAGCCAGCGCTGTAACTATCGCCACTCTCAAACCCAATAGATGAAGCAGCTTGACCGACTGTAAAAGGTTGGGCGTATTGTTGTCCTGCGCCGGTGCGGTTGAAGAAGTTGCCAAATACATGTTCATAAGCCAGATTCAACCGTAAACCAGGAGCGATCGCCCAACGGTTATTTAGGCCAATAGCCCCTTGAGTTGTGAGTTGGTTAGCACCTCCTAAAATTGAGTAACGCGCTGTCAAAGTTGTATCTGTGCCGAGTTTATGTTCACCATTGATGCTTAAACTGGTGATAGAATTCCCACTTTGTTGACCGCTACTGTAAAACTGTTGAGCGAGACTGATATTCACACCAGGAATAGCAGCCCAATTCAAACCCAAGATGGTACGGTCTGGGTAAACAGTATCTGCACTGGAAGAGAGAGTAAGTTCATTTTGGGCAGCGAAGGTTAGGTTTTTGGCGATGGGAAAAGTCAGACGCGATCGCATCTGATGAGAATCACTTGTTAACGCATTCACTGGAATCCTATCTTCTCGATGGCGATGAATCCAATCAACGTCAACGGTAGCCTTACCTAAGCGTTGTTGAATCCCGGCGGAAATTGTTGTTAAAGAGTTATCAACTTTACTCCCTGGTATAGCTTCCGAACGTGGTGTAAATAGTTGTTCAAAGGTATCTAGAGGCTGGGGTGCAATTCCAAAGTTATCTTCGTGGTCATATTGCGCCCGAAAATTGGTTGTTTGCGAGAGTCTCGCTGTGACTTGTCCACCATAGCGAGTTTGTCCAGGTACAAAGCTAATGGTGGCATTATTGGCAAAGCCTGTATCAGCAAATCGATAATAAGCACGTCCTTGAATCGCATTGCTAATTTGTCCCTCAGCTTCTAAGCGGTAAGCCGCACCACTGACTTTACCAATCACTTCTGAATCATTGCTGGAATGAGCATATTCAGCAATTAGCCTGCTATTACTACCTAAAGAAATCAGCGCATCTGCACCATACAGTTGAAAGTCTCGCACTCCTTGATTTTCTTGGACAAAAGTTGCACCTAACCAACTTTCTTGGTTCAAGCCGCGGGAAAAATGATATTGTAATCGACCTGCATAAATATTACTGTCAGAGTCTTGGCTTTCATATTGATAGCTCACTACAATGCGTCGGACTAAGACTTGTCCATTACTATCTATATCTGTACGAAGAATCGGTTCACGAAAAATTAATGTACCGCGATCATAATCAATTTCGTAGTCTGGGCCGCGACTGAGTTGTTTACGCTCCAATACAGTACCAGGACGATTTAGTTCTTCTAATTCTAGAAAGACATTTTCACTACCAGCGATGACTAACCTTCTGGAAAGGAAGTAATAACCACTCGTACCATCAGGTGCAATGGTGTCTCTTTGAAAGCCTTCTAGATTATTGCCATATAAGCCTGTAAATTGGAGATTCCCAAAGTTATAGTTGGCTTTAAACCCATGTAATTGACGAGTGATAGAAGTAAATTGTTGTGATGTCCGGGCAAACTCTTCTGTGTCATAATCACCCCACATCAAATAATCAGGAGCAGCATTGGGAGTTTTAGAAGTACGTTCAAACCGCAAAAATACACTATCAATGGAAGGTGCAACAACATCAGTTCGGGAACTATCACCATAAACAGGATAATTTTGTTCGTTAAATTGGTAGTTTCTAAATAGACGGTTGTCGCAGTTACAATCTTCGTTGAGAGTCCGGGAACTGTTATATGCACCTGTAAATAACCATTCGCCTATTGCACCTGTGGCAAATATCGCTGAGTGAAAATCTAATTGAGTGCTGGTATCTTTGTCAGGACGGACAAAATCTCGAAAACTACTGTAATAATCTGTACCTCTCGCACCTAAACGGACATCGATAACGCCAGTTAATAAACTGGGACGCAAGGCTGTTTCAAATTGCAGTTGGGTAAAAGCTTCTAAATCATTGGCTGCGGCGCGAATACGGACTGTTTGGGCTTTTAAATCAGAACGCAATGTGGCGGTAAACTCCCCAGCTTTCGCTTCTACCTGAAATCCTGGTTCATCAGGTTTGAAGTCCTTCCCGATTAATTCTCCCGCCGTCGGTATCAAAGTCACAACAGCATCGTGGTTAGAGCGATTGCCATTTTCATCTATTAATTCACCACGGATAGTTGCAGTTGAACGTCCATCAGCAGGAATACGAGCTTCTACTGTTTCTAGTGTGAGTTTTTTTGGCGCACTCGGCACTATTATCCTTACTTTTACAGATGATTCTGGTTTTCCAACTTCTTGTGCAGAGATGATATTTTCTCCGGCTTGGAGTGAGACACCATACCATGTCTGTGTGACTAAATTGGTCTGACTATCAGTTTCTGTTTGTCCAACTAATGAAGAATCTACCAATACGCCATTGACGCGCAATTCTATCTGACTACCACTAGGAAATTGCACACTCACGTTAGCCGCAGGAATATCCACAACACTATCAGTAGATGGGTTAAGAATTTTGATGGTTGTATTTTGATTGTCTACAGATGCCGCAATTTTACGTAAGTTTTTAGGAATTTGAATATCAGTTGCAGGTTGAAATGGTTGTATGCCGGTTGTTGTGACAGTAGGCTCAACCGCGGTCAGTTCGTTAATATTTGGCAAGGAACTATCAATCTGATTGTCTTGTAACAAAGGATTTGGCTGAGAAAGTTCATCAACTTCTCTAAATGTATTCACAGAAGTCTGATGCTCTGCTGCGGCTAAGGTAGAAGTAGAGGGAAACTGATTCTGGACACTATTTTCTGTTTGCGGAATGAATGTTTGGGCTTTAACAACAGCCGGATACAAAACAACGCTGATTGCACCTGCTACAGCACCCATCAGCCTGAGATTAAAGGTAGTTACACCGTGTAGTTGAGGTTTCATACTTTATTTACTCCTGCTGGGGGTGACAGCAAAGTTCATTCTGACTAAGCCGCCAGGTTCTAGACGCACCCAGCGAGATTGCGTATTGCGTTCGCGGAATTTGCGGTTGGGAGCTAAGGTATAGTCAGGAATACTGCTGAGGTCGAGTACTCCTGTATGGCTTCCTGGCAAAACATTAGCAACAGAAAACAAACCATTGGGATCTGTGGTGATGCGATTACCGTTTTCTAAGAAAATTACGGCATTGGGAATTCCTGGTTCACCATTTTGCTGTTCACCGTCAAAGTTTTTATCTTCAAACACACGACCGATAATTGTGCCGCAGTCAGCCACAATTCCAGGACGAATGACTAATTGGTGAGTTGCTGGGCCATCCTTGGCAGCTAAGTTATTGTCAGTTCTGAGTACACGCGCGATCGCACTATTGCGACCAGTCCCCCGCACTGCATCAGGTGTGAGTTGGGCAGCGTAGGCAATATTCACCACTTTTTGAGATGGAATCGTCACATCTGTGCGGAAGATAACTGTATTACCATTGCGCTCTGTGGTAATGTTAACTGCTTGACCATCCAACTCACCGCGCACAGATTTGTGAATGAAATGAAAGCCTAAAGGCAAGTGATCAGTAACAACTAAGTTATTTAAACCAGAATCAGATAAGTTTTTCACAGATATGCGGTAAATAACTGTATCCCCTGGTTCCGCCGTGGCGCGATCGCCTGTTTTAATAATCTGTAATTGCTGTGCTGTACATAAATTAGCTGTAAATGCCAAAGCTAATAAACTACGTTGGTTAACTTCTGCATTCGCAACCATAACTAATGTGTCTTCAACTCTGGTTGCACCTGTACTATTCAAAGGTTCTCCATCCAAAGAAGCTGCTACATATTTAACATTGTTTTTATTAGTGCTATCAACACCAGTAATCTGAATTTTAATTCGCCGTTGTTGGTAACTGGAATTTTGTGGTGGATTGACTACCAAAATGTAAGTTTTACCAACCTCAGTTTGACCTCTATTTGGATCAAGCAGCAGATTGTAAACACCTGCTGGACTATTTCTCAAGAAAAAAGGATTAGAATTTTCAATATTTGGGGTTTGTCCACCAGGCAGATTATTATTTGGAACATCCGGTAACTCTGTGCGAATTAAAGATACTATTTTGCCTAATTCTGTACCTGTTGGATCAGTAATGTCAGCTTCATATAAACCTACTGAGAAACCTGTATAGTCAGACAATGTTGTGCCAGCACAACCTAAAATTCTGCCTGATTTGCTACTGGAAATAATAATATCAGTTAATAGTTGCAGTTCACTAGAAATTCCTTGATATTTCTTATTATTACTTGAATCTGTATAAGTGTAACCAGCTTGGTTAACAATATTATTACTTGCTTGTTGTGCCGTTGCTTTGAAAGGTAAATTGGTAGATAAGAAACTAATTGCCACAATAATGCTAGACAATTTATGTTGCCATTTACTACTAAAAATAATCTGTTTTTGCTTTTTTGCAATACTGACTAACTTCATTTGTTTGAAATGCCATTTTTAGTAGATGGATTTACATTCTAAAAATTAATATTTGAGTTGTAAAGGCTAAATAATAAAAAAGTGATGAATTATCCAAATTAATTTTTTTTGATTTATTGTTTAACGTACCTGCGTTTGATAGGTGACTTTGAGCGTAGTTTTGGCTGCAATTACTGGGCTATAAAAGCGAATATGTGTATAAGCCTTGGCCGGTGCAGGCTGAGTTGTGATATTGCCGTTAGTCAAAGTAACTTTAATTGTGGGGTTTTCTACAAAACTGCGTCCGCCATCAATGCTGTAGCTAATTTTGGCATTACCAGTAAAATTAGCTGATTTCAAAACATAAATCATACCTTTGGCAATAGGTTGATTGAGATTTAAATTTTTGAGCGGGCGATCGCTTGTATTTTCACCAGTCAAGGTATAGCGTAATATATCTCCTGGTTTGACAGTTGCTTTATCATTCAAAGCTTGCCATGTTATTTTTGGCTTGCTTTGTTCATCCTTAATTAATACTTGCTTTTCTGCTGTTAAAACTAACTTTAAAGCCTGTTGTTTTGTAGGGTTTTGGGCAACTGCTCTGTTAGTTTGCCAAGCATCTGGTAAATTACTGATAAATGAGGCTGTAGTCAACAATAAACTTGCCCCTATTCCCGTCATTAAAATTTGTTTCATTGTAGTCACCCTGATCAATTACTATTAGTTAACTTTGCGTTGAAAGGTAAAGGTTCCTGTCGTACCAGGAGGAACATTACTATTAACGGTGTCTACATATTTAGTGACATCGGTAGTCACAGTAGTACCGCTAGTTGTGTTAGTAGCAGAAGTAGTAGCAGGATTACCACTAAAGAATGTTATTGTTCCGCCAGAATCTTGCGCTGATCCAGAAATATGGCTAGTATCAATTGCAGCGTTGCCATCATTATCTTTTGCCCAATTATTCGGAGTTACAGTGCCATCTTCTGTAATCACCACTTGGGAAGCATTCAAAATGACATTATTGCTACCACTCGCAGGCTGTTGTTCAGAAATATTTTTGTACTGAATCACGTACTCAATAATGTTTCCTGGTGCTGGTTTTTTTGGTGTTGTACTCAAAGTCCCATCAGTACCTTGAACGGCTGGGCCAGTTCCTTTTAAAACTCGTGACTGTTTGATGAGTTGCAAGAAACCAGTGTAGACGCGATTAATTGTGATGTTTGTCGCTCGCTCATCGACTGCCAAACCATCTCCATCAGTGTCTATAAATGCTGTAATTGGTACAGGAAAACCGTGTTCAATACCAGGATCAGTGGAAAGTGGAGTATCTGTAGGTAAGTCAATAGTGACAGTATAGTTAGCCGTTCCATTTGATGTTACGCCATCAATGCGTACAGGATTTGTGGCACTAACTGAGTTTCCTCCTACCTTACCAGAGCCGCTTATAAACGTAAATACACCGTTATTGTATTTATAAGTAGCAGACGTTGTACCATTGTTAGCAGATATAGTCACAACTGTATCGTTAGGCAAGTCATTTGGGTTAGCTGGTAGTGTAGGTAATAAAGAAATATTGGCTGGTTGATTTCCTGTATTCTTAATGGTGTTAGTAAAAGTCACAGGGTCTGGATCAAATGTCGAACCTGGAGTTGTATTAGCAGGAACATCAGAAGATTTATTAGTGAAGTCATCATTGTTATTACTCGGCCCTACTGCTCCAGGAGAACCGTTAGGCCCATTGAGCAATAAAACAGCATCGAGTGTGAATACGTTGGCTTCACCGCCAGAGTTGGCGGTTGTGTTATTACTATCACCAGTATTGTTACCAGCAGTATCAGTTCCCGTTGTTTCTAAATCAGTTTGGTTATTGATATAACCATCAGGTACAGTGGGTGGTAACTGATCTGGTACACCATCTCCATTCGTGTCTGTGTTTGATGGGGGTGTCATGTTACCGGAAATTCCATTAAAGTTACTGGGATTTTGATCACCAGACTCATCTAACACAGGCGCATCTGTTTCTGGCGTTTTACCAAATACTTGGGCGATGTTGGCTATGGTGAGAGGTGGAGTCTCTCCATTTTTAACTTTTAGCTGAATGGAGAATGAAGTTAATTGTGCATCAGCCGCAGCAAGGTAAGTGGCTGGATTACCATCTGTAGTGGGTTTAATAAAACCAACACGAGTGACTGTAGATAAAGTAGGTGCTGTAGTTGTCCAAGTGGCTGCATTTGCTGATGTGCTGACAGCAGTAGTGGAATAAACGACAGTCCATCCACTGGGAGCAGTTGGCGCAACTGCTAGTTGTGTCCCAGGCGGAATAGCATCGGAAACTAAAATATTTTTACCCGCAAGACCAGGTACATCAGAACCAGCTAAAGCTGAAGGAGTGATGTTTTGTCCTGTATTGTCAGTAGACCTAACTTGCAAACTTAAGTTGTAGTTGATGGTATCGTCTGTTATATCTCCAAAAGTATTTTTATTGTCATAAGTACCACGCGTTTTGAAGATGGTAGCTAACGAATAATTTTTCGGATTAATGGTAATGCTGGCGGATGCACTGCCTTCTACTACACCGTTGGCAGGCGTACCTAGAACTTCTTCCGGTGTACCATTTGCATTATCTACTGTATAAATATCTCTAGCATCATTAACTGAGCCGCTACGAGGCGAGTTTGTTGCGGTGTCAGCAGGGTTAGTTTCCCCTAGAGTAACTTTGATAGTTTGACCTGATGTTACACCGGAATTGACTGTGACTGGTACTCGTACCTGTATAGTTCCGTTGACAGGGATGGAAGGTGTAGTGAAGCCACCATTGGGAACATTTGTCCATGTTGTGCCACCGTCGGTACTATATTGTATTGTGCCTTGTGTACCAGGGCCTGTAATACCAGATTGGGTGGGAATTTGGAACTTAGTTGGGTCGTTACCAACATTAGTGATTATAAAAGGAAAATATATGATATCGCCTGTTTGGACACTTCCACCGTTGCTATCTTCAGGTGTACCAGCAACAACAGATATCCCCGCTACTTCCGCTATGGTAACAGTTACGGTGTTAGAAGTACTGTTAATTGGTACATTGGGATTATTAGGGTCTTCGTAGGTGGCTGTCGCTTGGTTGTCAATAGTTGAACCAGCTGCGGTTGGCGTAGTTTGAGCTAACCCTGGGGAGACCAAAAAAAACCCGTTAGCTAAAAATACTGTTACCACTAAAGTATTGCGAAATATGCAGTTTTTAGGCTTTTTAATTTGATAACGAGATTTCATTGGGTGTAGTCGCTAAATACGGTGCAATCTGGTTAATTTCGGTGAGAGTCGATATAAATGCTGGAATTGAATTATTCAATTCTGAATGTGATGTAATCCTAATTTGTTATGAGTTACAGATTTTACTTAGATTCCGTCTAATTTACCGACACTTTGGCTATTACTGGTTACACCAATGTTGCGTAACAATAACAACCTTAAATCAAGCCTCTGGAATTAAAAAACAGTCGAAATACTGGTATACCAAAAATTCATACTCAAAGGTATCCAGTATTTTTTACTAAGTCATAATTAAGACAAATCCAATTTTTTATACTTCGTTGATATGGCAATATCGTAATACTGAGTGTTCATCAACAAGTTTTTGCTTGCTCAAGAAATTTGTAGATGGCTCAAGCATATCCGACTATTTTTATCGGGTATGTTTGACTGGTATTTTTACTCGTGATACTATCAAGCGACAGTTGATGGACAAACAGGGAAAGCGATCGCTATGACTCAGGCAACCTCCACACACACCCAAACAACCACAGCCACCTTAGAAGCTTTGAAGTGTAAGGAATGTGGCGCGGAATACGAACTCAAAGCCAGTCATGTTTGTGAGTTTTGCTTTGGGCCGTTGGAAGTGAAATATAACTATGACAATATCCGCCTGAGTGTGAGCCGCGAAAAAATTCAAGCCGGGCCAAATTCAATTTGGCGCTATCGTGAATTTTTACCTGTTGCAACTGACAATGTAATTGACGTGGGAACTGGGATGACTCCTTTGGTGCGTTCCCAACGTTTGGCGCGTCGCCTGGGTCTCAACAAGCTTTACATTAAAAATGATGCCGTCAACATGCCCACCCTCAGCTTCAAGGATCGGGTGGTATCTGTGGCGCTGTCTCGCGCACGAGAGTTAGGTTTTACTACAGTATCTTGTGCCAGCACTGGCAACCTAGCAAATTCTACAGCTGCGATCGCAGCCCATGCAGGTTTAGACTGTTGCGTTTTCATCCCCTCCGACTTAGAAGCAGGTAAAGTCTTAGGCAGCTTGATTTACAGTCCTACTCTTATGGCTGTCAAAGGCAACTATGATCAAGTAAACCGCCTGTGTTCGGAAGTTGCAAACACACATGGTTGGGGCTTTGTGAACATCAATCTGCGCCCTTATTATTCTGAAGGTTCTAAAACCCTTGGCTTTGAAGTTGCAGAACAACTCGGCTGGGAACTCCCAGATCATATAGTTGCGCCTTTGGCTTCTGGTTCGCTGTTTACCAAAATCTATAAAGGCTTCAAAGAATTTGTAGAAGTTGGTTTGGTAGAAGGTAAAAATGTTCGCTTCAGCGGCGCACAAGCTGAAGGTTGTTCTCCCATCGCCCAAGCATTTAGAGAAGACCGCGACTTCATTAAACCTGTGAAACCAAATACAATTGCTAAATCGATCGCAATTGGGAATCCAGCAGATGGTGTATATGCTGTCGAAATTGCTAAGAAGACAGGCGGTAATATAGAATCAGTCACTGATGCAGAAATTATTGAAGGCATCAAGCTGTTGGCAGAAACCGAAGGTATATTTACAGAAACAGCTGGTGGTACAACCGTAGCCGTGCTGAAAAAATTGGTAGAAGCTGGCAAAATTGATCCAGATGAAACTACTGTGGTTTATATCACTGGGAATGGTTTGAAAACCCAAGAAGCAGTTCAAGGCTACGTTGGCGAACCGTTGACAATTGATGCCAAACTCGATAGCTTTGAACGTGCGCTAGAACGTTCTCGCACCCTTGACCGCTTAGAATGGCAACAAGTTCTAGTCTAAAGTTATCAAGGGTAAAAGCTGAAAAGCTTGATTTCACACTTCACACTTCACACTTCACACTTCAAATATGGCTGTTACTGTTTTAGTCCCTACTGCTCTCCAAAAGTTCACAGATAATCAAGCTGTCATAGAATGCAGTGGTAATAATATTTCTGAGTTGTTCGATTCTCTAGAAACAAACTGTCCTGGTATCAAATCTCGCTTGTGTGATGAACAAGGACAACCACGACGTTTTTTAAATTTGTATGTAAATAGTGAAGATATTCGCTTTTTAGATGGAACAGAGACACCATTAAAAGATGGTGACGAAGTGAGTATTGTCCCCGCTGTTGCAGGCGGTTAAGTCAATAACATCTAGGATTGCCAAATAATATGTCTTTAATAAAATAGCGAAAAACTATTTTCAATCATTCCTTGTTTATCCAAAGCTTTTGTTGAAACCAGTAGAATACCTGAAGGTATTCTACTGGTTGATTTGTATTGGTGTAGAAGATAACTGAAAATTCTATTCCCAAAGTCTTAAGTTGATTGACTGACTATTTGACAAACTTCTAATATTTTCTCAGCAGAGGTTTCCCAATTAAATAATTTAACTCTCTCTTGCCCTGCTATTTTTAGCTTTTGTCTTAAATCAGAGTCAGTTAGTCCTTTAACAATACCATCCGCTATACTTTCCACAGAATGAGGCTCAATATAGAAAGCAGCATCTCCACACACCTCTGGTATGGATGCTACACCCGAAGCTATAACAGGAACACCATAAGACATAGCTTCTAGAGGTGGTATACCGAAACCTTCATAAAGCGAGGGGTAAACAAACAAATCAGCATTTTTATAAATTATTGCTAATTCTGTATCCGAAAGATTCTCTCTTAAAACTATTTTTTCTGACAAACCCAGTTCGGAAATTTGGGCTTTAATTTGTGGAGTAAATCGTGCTATTGATTTACCAACAATGACCAGTTTATGAGGAATATTATGATGAATTGCCTGATAAGCTGTGAATAATTTGGGTAAGTTTTTATAAGGATAATGAGTGCTACAAACATAAAGTATATAAGGCTCTTGTTTGTAGCTACAATCTTCTGATTTAATTTCTTTAAAGGTAAATCCTATAGGAATGACAAAGATTTTTTCATGTGAAATATTACAGAATTTTAGAATATCTCTTTTAGTATTTTCTGATTCTGTAATAATAGCTTTGGCATTTTTAATTGCTGGGATATAAAGATATTTCCAAAGAGTTGAAGTTGCCTTAAAATCTTCTTGCCACATTAAAGGAATCAAGTCATGAACAGTAATTACTTGAGGTATTTTACGTGTCCAGAGTAAAGATTCATAATTGAAAGGACAATATAAAGTATCAACTTTTTCCTGGATTAGTTGATGTTCTAAGGTTACTTGTTGGTATAGCCAAGAAGCTATTTTTTTTGTAGGAGATGATTGCCAAAATGGATTTTCTGTATAGTTAATGAATAAGCCTTCTAGTTCAGAAAATACCTGCGGACTTGCTGTAAATATTTTGAGATCAGGATTTTGTTTATACAAAATAGGAATTAAGTTAGTAGCAAAAGTATAAGCACTACCACTTTTTATTTTAGTTGGAGGAGAAAATTTGATTCCTAATCGCATATTTTTACAAGGTATTTTTGACAAAATTTAAGTTTTTAAACCCAAGCAAATAAGGTGAGGAAACACATCAATTAGTTGATTAAGCCAAGATTATAGTACTATTGCTGTATTTAAGACTAGATATATACAACAAGTAAAAAATAATTTTAAAATCACCTAAAAACTAGGTGGAAATGAAAACAAGCAAATATGCTGATAATAACAATGCAAAAACTATAGAGATGCCTGCAATCACAAGCACCTCTATAGTGAAAAGTTAAATATGCTCAAATAATGTTGATTTGTTGCTGGTGAGAATCTAGGCGAACAAAACAGGAAGAGTTTTGTTGAGCAAATTATTAACAAATTTTAATGATTATGTAAATTGAATTTGCTAAAAGTCTCACAGTATTTTTCAAAATTTAGATGAACACAACTAGTTGACTACTTGACTACCATGACTGCGAGGATCATCTTGGCCTTTTGGTGCAATTGGTGTGGAAACTTTAGAAGTTTTACCATTTGCCTGGGCATAAGGTAAAGGTGTACCAGCCACTAATGCTTCGATATTATTGCCCATGATAGTACGGGGTATATCACCGATCGCCTGGGCTATGCTTTCTCCACCTTTAGTTAAGAAGACAAAATGGGGAATGCCATCTACACGATATTTCAACATTTCTGGCAACCACTTGTTATTATCTACGTTCAGCATGACAAAATTAGCTTGATCGGCATACTGCTGTTCTAGTTGTGCCATGTCTGGTGCCATTTTTTGGCAGACAGTACACCAGTCAGCGTAAAACTCAACTATGGATGGTTTACCGTTACTCAACGCAACATCTAGAGGGGTAGAGTTTTTACCCAACTCTGAAACGGAAATGGAATTACTTTCAGTTCTTAACCCTAAGAAGAGGGCAACGCTAAGGGCGATCGCTACTATTACAATTAAGAAGTTTCTCAAACGCGCCCCAAATTTAGATTCCGGCTTGGCGGGAGAATTAACGGGTGTTTCTGTCGTCATAGCAAATTTATTTATACTGATTAACTATTGCCACTATGCTAGTTTATCGCTTTCTCTTTGTATGTCCGCTTCTGCTTGCTTAAACCTCGACAAGTCTCTGTTAAACCTATGAAAAAACGAGTTACCCTAACATTTCCCAAACGTGCCATTCAAATGCCTGTAACTTATGTACTGGCAAAAGATTTTAATGTAGCTGCCAATATTATCCGCGCCCAAGTTGCCCCCAATCAAATTGGTAAACTGGTGGTAGAACTATCGGGAGATATTGATCAGTTAGATGCAGCAATTGAATGGATGCGATCGCGCCATATTGGTGTGTCTTCGAGTTTAGGAGAAATTGCTATTGATGAAGATATATGTGTTGACTGTGGTTTGTGTACTGGAGTATGTCCCACAGAAGCACTGAGTTTGCACCCAGAGACATATAAGTTAACATTCACGCGATCGCGCTGTATTGTCTGTGAACAGTGTATTCCGACTTGTCCTGTACAAGCGATTTCTACCAACCTTTAAGCTAATGAGAATATCATCATCCCAAATCTCATATTAAATATCTCATAAAATTTTTAGTCATTTATTCCTGATGACATAGCAAGTTATCTTGCTGTGTCATTCATTTTTATTGATTAAGTAAATTAAACTGCAAATTTAAGTCTTGAGGTTGTTGACAGCAGAATAATAAATTTCTATATATAGTTAAAATTATTCCTAATAGCTAATATTTCAATTTTGAGGCAAGTTTTAATTATATTTTGTTACAAATAATCAATATCTAATGTTAACATAAACACCTATTGTCATAACTGTAAGTTTAAAAAGCATATCAAAAGATAGATATACATTTTTAACTAATGCTATTATGCAATAATCCAACTCAGTATCTAATTGCTATTAATTATGAAAATAGCTACAAAACCCACAGTAAAAACTTTAGGGGAATACGCTTACCAAGCGATTCAAAAGCATTTTAGTAAAACTTTAAAATACGAAAAAACTGTTAAAAAAGATGAAGACCCCGAAGCGCTACACCAAATGCGTGTTGGGATGCGCCGCCTCCGCACCGCAGTTAGTAGATTTGATTTAGTACTCAATTTGCCAAAGCCAGCCAGTGATAAAAACATTGGCAAAATTGCTCGTCGTCTTGGTAGCTTACGGGACTTAGATGTACTCAAAGAAAATTTAGAGAATCTCTACCAACCAAAACTACCAAATAAAGAAAATAAATCTCTCCATAAAGTATTTAATGCTTTAGCACAACAGCGACAAGCTGCATTAGCTGATGTGTTGAATACACTCAAAGATGATCCATATAAATCTTTCAAGCAAACCTTAGAAGAATGGTTAGAAAAGCCTAGCTATCAATCTTTAGCATCTCTGCCAATTCAGCAAGTACTACCAGATTTACTGTTACCTGAAGTTAGTATTTTCTTTCTACATCCAGGATGGCTAGTGGGAACTCAAATTGTCGAGTCGGAAGTGCAGATTCGCAGTGATTGGAAAGCCGAAAAAATAGAACAACATTTAACTAGTAAAGGTGATACCATTCATGACTTACGCAAACAAGCAAAACGTATGCGTTATCAAATGGAGTTATTTGCTGACTTATATCCTGAATCTTACGCAACTTATCTTGCAGAGATCAAAAGCATACAAGACATTTTAGGGAGCATTCAAGACAGTGTAGTCATGGGTGAGTGGCTGACAGATATATTTAAGTCAGAATTTAATACTCATCTGCCCACACTTGCGAATTTATTAGCAGAAAATCGTTACCAATTATGGCATCAGTGGCAACCATTACAAGAAAAATATTTGATGGTTGAAAATCGGCATAATTTTCGTTTAGCTATCTTGCAATCAGTTTAAAATTTTCCAGTTATTTTGCTGTAGTTTTCTGACATTAACGAGGAGTTAAACTAATAGGAGCCTCAAGGGATAAGACATAAACACTGCTTTGAGGAATTTGCACAATCCGGGTATTTTCTGCGGAACGCAAGCCTGTTAGTAATCCCACAGCACTTCCTAACATGGCTCCTCGATCAAATTGCTCAGGATCTCCTTGGCTTAAAAAGCCTAAAGTACTACCACCAATTCGTCCCCAAACAGAACCATTTTCAACTGCTTTATCATTAGCTCGCTTATGAGTAATGGTAGTACCAGGAATAACTTGACTAGCGGCTTTAATTGTGACAATTCGTCCATTAATTACTAGAGACTGCGCCACAATTTTTGCTCCCCCTTCTTTTGGTTGCAAAACTATACTTACAGGGGTATTTTCAGGAGCGAGAGTATTACCTTGAGCATCTTTAATTGCACTAGCTAAAGGAAGAGTTAGAGGATAATCTTTCTTATTTCCCACATCTACGGTAACAGTAGCAGGAAAAGAAACGATAATTGCCGTATCTTGGGGAATGGTGATTTCGGAACTGACTGCTTGTGCTTGAGGTTCTACAGTCGCGGCTGGTTGAGCATGAGCAGGTGATATGACTGCGCCAAACAAAGACAGAGAACAAGCAAGGCTCAATAAAATATGTGTTTTCATAACTGTTTTCCTTTTGGTGTGAGTGTTTCATCCCTTCACTCAATCAATAGGTGTGGGGTTATGAGTTTATGCAGGTTATCTTGTCTGATGGTAATCTAGCACAGACACATTAGTAAATATAAGCTTTTCAAGTATACATACATTAAATATCAAGCTATAAAGCTGTTATATTTAGCAGGCAGTATTTTTGTTGAATAATTTCAACTTCTTTTTGAAGACCATTAGCATGAATTAAGCCTACATAACCTCTAAATTGGCATTTATCATCACTATCATACACAGAAACATGAGGTATCTGTGCTATATTTTGACGTAATCTTAACCTGCCACTACCATCGACAAACCTTAAATCATAAGTCAGTTTATCGACATCACCTAACCACTCTCCCCATTTATTTTTAGTATTAGGTATAGTTTTTTCTATAAAATCTGTAACTCCATGAAAATGAGTTGTCATTCCAGGTACTGATTCTAAATGTGCAATTACTAGATTAATTATTTTTTCTTTAGTATCTAATATATTGTCTACAATCATCTTTGCTGTTTGCGGACACTTCCAATAATTAATATGAGCGTCGCCAGCGCCAGCAGCAAGCGTTGCAAAAGAAAAAGCGTGACTAATACCTGCATTTAATTGACTAGCAGCTTCAACAGGTGAAGATTTTCCTAAGTTCTTTATAGATTTCTCTATGTGATTAGCTTCTGTCGTAATAAATTTATTTTCGACATGTAAATAGCTCTTCCCAGAGGTTAAACTCGTACTAATGGGATAAGCAATCATATCTGAAGAATGAATAATATTTATCCATTTGAGATTTTCTTTTTGATATTGCACTAAAAATTCATTAATAGTTTCAGCTTTAATATCAAATATCATATTAAATAAAATTACTGGGGAACCCATAGTAGTGATACTTACTAAATCTACCTTATCTTTAATTAGTGAACGAAATTTAAATACTGCATCACCATGCTGAAATTTATTGGAAAATAGCATATCCCATAAAATTACAGTACCCATAGAATGAGCAACTATATGTATTTCTTTCTCTTCAGGATGATTATTAATAAAATCTTCTAAGTGTTCCGTAATAGATGCTCTAATTTTTGCACCTCTTTCAAGATTAAGATAGGCAAAGGCATCTCCTATAAAATCAGAAAGAAACTGTTCTCTAAATTCTTGACCACGAAAAATATCTTGAGTATTACTTTTGGGATATTCTTGGCGAATACTTTCTAACTCTTGTTGTATAAAATTCCATATTTTTCCTTTAGAGTTTAAAACATCAGCATAGAAACCTGTATGGAAATAAGGCAAAGACTTACCTCTAGTTAAAAACTCATTTTTAATTAAAGATTTTAATGGTTCAGCAAATTTAACCTTTGATTCAGCTACACCATGAATAAAAAATACAAGCATTGTAATCCTAGCCCAATGACAATGCTTGCACTTTACTCGATAATCTTAGTAATCAACAATGTTGAAAAAACTTAGAAATACATTTTTTAAGAATTTATCTGCGAAAATTTACTTTTTATTTCCCTGATTTAACTTGCGCCTACGCAACTTTACCAAAATTCTGACTCGCCGCTTGAACTGTTCAAAGTCATCAGCACTCAATTTTGTTTTCTGCCAGACTGGACGTTGCATCAGTCGCTCAGTCCATCCATTTATTTTGGGATAATGATTCAAGTTAATGCCTAAACTTGGTAAAGAAGGTACAGCAGTACCAGCAACAATATCTGCTAAAGTTAACTGTTCACTGCCAACGTAGAGAGAATTATCTAATACCTCTGTCAAAAATAACAACACTTTATCTATATGCTGTTTGGCTTGAAGAAATTGCGGTGAGTCTGCATTTTCATAAATTAATGAGACTATTTGGGGAAATAATTCATTAGCCGTCACATACTGCACCATTCGCACTTTTGCTAAAGCTTGCGACTCTTTAGGTAGCAGTGAAGGTGTCGGATACTTTGCTTCTAAATAGTCCATAATTGCTAGAGATTCGACTATTTGGAAACCATCATCAACTAGCACGGGAATATGATGAAAAGGATTAACGGTTAAAAATTCTGCTTGTAATTGATCGCCATCTAAATTCATCAATATCGGCTCAAAAGCAATTTCTTTTTCTAGCAAAGTTAGCCATACACGCCGCGCATTAGGTGAAATAGGATTGTAGTAAAACTTCAACATAACTCAATATTTCTCGCAATAAAAGACCGAACGGTTTGTAATCAGGCAAAAAAAATTTAATAATTATCTACATTGGATAATTATTTGGGGATTAAATCTTGATTTATCACTTAAAAATAAATTTAAACTTCTACTTTGTAATTCAAATTTAATTCATCTCCGGTTGTACCTCTAATTCCCCAGTTAGATTTTGGTGTTTCAAAAAGGGTGATTTCAATGTCGTTAACAAAAATACCAAATGTTTCATGAATATCTTTAATTAACTTCCGAATTAGCTCTTTTTTGGTTTCTAACGAACGTCCTTCAAACATGATAATTTCGATGACTAGATAATTATCTGACCTGTCGTTAGGATAGTAAAAGTTTTCTGATTCTAAGGGAAAAAATCGCTGAAACCTTTTTTCAGGGGGAACTTTGATAATTTCAATCAGGCAGGTATGAATAATATTAGATAAATCGGATTTAATGGGATTAAGTTTATCTGCCAAACCATATATTTTAATTTGTACCATAGCTTTTAAGATTAGTATTTATATACTGTTTTAAGTGATTAATTACCCTTTGTATGTGAATTATATCGTCGTATAACTTGCTCATCATTATCGCTCCTTCTAAAGTGGCAATCATAATAGTTGCGACTTCATCAGCATTTACTTCAGGGCGAATTTCACTTCTATCAATTCCTTTGGTAATAATTTGAGTAATTAAGTTACGCCAAGAATTCATTGCTTGTTGCGCCCGATCGCGCAATGCTGGATGAGCATCATCACTCTCAATCGCTGTATTCAACAATGGACAACCACCTTTAATTGGTGGATGCTCGACAAAGCTGCTAAATACTTCCATAATCGCTTCCAGGCGTTCAATTGCATCATGTTTACTGCGGACTGCGGCTCTTGTCCGCTGACTGACAAGAGCGATCGCAAAATCAAAGGCTTGGAGTGCTAATTCATCTTTGCTAGAAAAGTGATTGTAAATTCCTCCTTTCTGCAATCCGGTAACACGCATAATATCCGAGATCGACGAACCCGCATATCCCTGTTGGTTAAACAGTTCCGCCGCTTGTTGGAGAATTCTAGTCTTTGTTTCTTCGCCTTTAGACATAAAAGCATTACCGACCAGTTGGTCTGATTAAAAATAACATAATTAATAGTTGGAAATCAATCCTGACCAAGATAATTAACAATAAATACAGTCATGGTTATGAATTATGCTTTCCAACCGTTATCAAAACCTGAATCTGATTCAGCAACTTGACCCAGTAAAAGACCATAGCCAGATATATTACCTGATGTCGGGTTATGAATTTTCTTGGGAAATGCAGCGATCGCTCGAAATAGCCTTAATGCGAACATACTGCGTTCCCAGTATGTCTAAATTACTCGATAAGACCAAAGAATTTTATCAGCGTCCGCAAAAACGCTATGATGACACATCGATTTTGCTAGTAGAAATTGTCAAGTGGGGTTATGAGAGCGATCGCGGTAAACAAGCATTACAACGGATGAACGCCATCCACGGACGTTTTAAGATTGATAACGCCGATTTTTTATATGTACTTTCGACCTTTATTTACGATCCTATCCACTGGAATGCTAATTTTGGTTGGCGGTTGATGTGCGAACAAGAAAAATTAGCTTGCTTTTATTTTTGGCGGGAAGTAGGTAAACAGATGCAGATTCAAAATATTCCTGAAACCTACGCAGAGTTTGAACGCTATAAACTAGACTACGAACGCGAAAATTTTCGCTATTCCGACACAAATCGGCGTGTTGGAGAAGCAACTCTAGGTTTATTTTTGAGTTGGTTTCCTCGATGGATGGAAAAACCCTTAAAACCAATTATCTATGCTTTACTTGATGAGACAATGCTTGATGCTTTTGGTTTTGAACACCCTTCACCATTGTTGCGCTCTAGTATAGTGCGACTGCTGAAATTCCGCGCCAGATTAATGCACTTGCTCCCGCCTCGAAGTCAGACTAATTTTTATATTGATTCTCCCATCCCCAGTTATCCCAATGGTTACGAGATAGCTAATGTAGGGCCAGATGACAAAGGTAAGTGAGGTTTATGGTTGAACAAGCGATCGCTGGGCAGTAAAACTGTAAAAATTAAGCATTGGTGATGCAATTTCTCAGACTCGATATCAACTATGACTCAACTTCCTGATACTCTTGAAGATGCGATCGCTCAAGCTCGTGAAGCTACAAAAGCCGCTTTAGCAGACGGTTACACCCGTGTGCAAGTTGATTTGCTGTTCCCTGAACTCAAACAAATGCCTGTAGCGGAACAATTTCTGCCATTATTTGCTGAATACGAGTCACGGTTGAAAGTGTTCTTTGCTGATGCTGGTGGTGCAGCCTTAGCTCGTCGTGATTGGGTAGATGCAGCATTTCAAATTCTGGATATTGGTACAGGTAGGGCTGCCTCTATTCAATCTAAAATTCAACCAGAAGACGAAATTTTCTTATTTGTTTCCCCCAGTGCTGTAGAAATTCCCCAACTGGAAAAAGTTTGTGAAATTATTGGCGATCGCCCTTTGGTGATGTTGAACCCACGCCTAGAAGATTCTGGTACTGTGGGTATTGGTTATGCTGCTAGACAAATTCGGGAGCGTTTTCTCAATACCATTGAATCTTGTTATTACTTGCGTCCAGTAGATGAAAACACCGCCGTCTTTCGCTGCTATCCCGGACAATGGGAAGTTTTAGTCCAAAAAGGCGAAACTTGGGAAAAAATTGCCGAACTACCCAAAAAACCATCGGGTGATGATATAGATTATCTGCTGATGCAAGGACAAGGGCAAACATCAACTGACGCTACACCCATGAAAAAACCCAGTATGTTTAAGAGTTTACAACGATTTATCAAGGCTTTGAGTAGCTAGTTATACCATTACGAAAGTCAGATAGGGCATGGTTTTCGGGGTTTGAATGTGTTGCCTCATTTTAGAGAATTGGTATTAGGACTTACGCAAGAAAACTAAGGGTGTCAGGGTATAAATGTTAAAAGCCCTGACACTCTTCTCAGACAATCTTTGTGCATATAGCATTTCCTAATTTGCTGAGGTACTGAATACATTGCTCATAAAATTAGGCAAACCCACCGAAGTTTGCTTGGAGGGAAACCCTCCTGGCAACTTCTCTATGCGTCGGCAGTCGCTCATGGGGGAAACCCCCAAGATCGCGCTGCCTCAACTTTGCGCTTGACTCTGCGCCCCTCTGCGTTAAAAAACATTAATTCTGTGCCTCACTTAACTAGGAATAGCTATAATTCCTATTTATCTCAACTGAAATTCATCAAATTTCATAACTTCTGAATCTGGTTTGCGCGTATCAAAAAGGTAACTGCTAATTTTCCCTGTAGCTGTATCGAAGATACTAAAAACAGTAATATTATTACTAGCAAGATAAGGCATTGGTTTACCATCTTCACCTAATAGTGGTGCAATGCTTGGTACTACTGGTTCTAAATCATTAGGGTCGCCCAGGGCAACATATTTCTCTTGATAACCTGTGGGAACTTCTCGCTTTCTGTCACCCCAAGCTGCACCATAAGTATTACCAACATTTGATGTTTCTAAAAAGTGCATTCCCTCAGAACTAATAAAGCGATTCCATAAATGAGAATGACCATAAAATACTAACTGCACATTAGCAGCTTCTAGTAGGGGGACAACATCACGAATAATATAGTCGGCATTGTGAGGATATTCGTAACGCACAGATGTAATTTTATCTTGTTGATTGCGGATAATTTGCACTGGGTCAGTGTAGGCGGGGACAATATTATCGCCTAGGGTATGGGGCGGATGATGGAACATCACTACTTTATATTTTGCTTGTTGAAATTCCGGGCTGTTGAGTTCGGCTGCTAACCAATTGTATTGTGTACTACCTTGGGTAATTGGCTCATAAATTATTTGCCCGTAACCCCAATTTTCAGGATTATCTAAATCTTTGTCTGCTTCCCGATATCTACCTGGATATTTTTCGTCTAACTTGGGAGTGCGCCACATATTTGTGATGTATAAAACTATTAAACGCACATCACCAAAACTCACTGCATAATATTTTTTTCCGCCTGTTTTACTTTGAGGTAAGGTTAAAATTTCTTCGTAGGTAGTTGTATTAAAAGAATTATCTATTAGAGATTTGCCGCTATAAAGTTTTTGAGCAACAGCACGGGGAAATGTATCATCAAATTCATTGTTTAAACTGTTTTTTCTGGCAAAGCGTCCCATGACTTCATGATTACCAATGCAACTATACATGGGTGCATGTTGAATAATTTGCCCGCCAGTGTAAGTAACTTTCACGGCATCATGCTGCATTTCATATTTAGCACGACCTTGCAAACCAGGAAATAACGCATTCCCCCGATTATCATCAAACCATTCCGAGGCGCGATCGCTCACATTAATTAAATCACCAGCAAACCACACAGCATCTACTCGCCCCACGGTTTCTACTACTTTTTGTAGATTTGCAGCGGTCATTGGCTTGAGTTGATGGTCGGAAGTTAAGAGAATTTTTAGTGGTGTACCAGGTTCAGGTTTAGCTGCAAGGGTAAAAACATCGCTGCTAACAGCTGCGCCATCTTCTCTCTCACTGGTAACTCGATAATTCACCCGCACCCCTGGCGTTAATTCTGTCACCTCAGCTTCGTGTCGCCAAACATCACGTTTGGTCGGTTGTTGATAAACTTGTCCATCTTGGGTTTGGTTCCCAACTCGTGATTTTTGGTCTTCTCGTGTGCGGCTGAGTTTAGTCGTCGTCGCTTTGGCAATTTGCTGTAAATTTTCACCGTAAGCAACTGTATGTTTCTTACCTACAAACTCAGTAAACCATACTACTCTGACTGAGGTTGCAGTTGGCAGTTGCAAAAATGGATCTGTCAACAGTTGCGGCGCTGCGGTCATAATGGTTTGCCCAAATGAATGCACGCTTACTAAGGTAAAGCATAGAACAAACAGAAGTACAGGCTGGAGAAATTTCATTATTTGTCCTGGTTAGAATGTTCTGCGACAAATGCAGGTGCGCGGTTATTCGCTTTGTGATCATAGATGAAGCGATGTGCGACTTATTCTTGAAACCCCACTTCCATTCCTCTCCCCTCTGCTCCTCCGCCCCCCTGCTACCTCAACGAAGATTTCCTCGTAGGGGAGCCAGTGCGTTGCGGTGAGCAGTCCGTTGGGCGGGCAATGCCCGACTTGTTCGCGCAGCGTCTCCGATTAGGAGAAGGAACTGCGAACCCGAAGGGGGGTTCCCCCCGCAACGCACTGGCGTAAGAGGTTGGGGGTTAGGTTTGAGAAAAAGTTGCACACGGCGTTAGATTTGTGGTGAATTCGCGCAATTTGATGCAATGTCAGCGAGTAAAAACCAGCCTGATTAATTATGTACTTGCAAAACGCCGTAAGTGATTATTACTGATCTAATGGTCTAATCACAATTTCGTTAACATTGACATGGGGTGGTTGTGTAACTGCATAAACAATACCAGAGGCGATGTCATCACTAGCGAGTGGTTTTTTGGTTTCTAGCCATGATTGGGCCCATTGTTTAGCGGTAGGATCGGTAATGCGATCGCCTAATTCTGTAGCCACAGCACCCGGCTCAATCAGTGTTACGCGGATTTTATGAATATGATTTTCTTTACGCAATGCTTCCGTAAATGCCCCTACACCAAATTTAGTAGCAGAGTAAACGGCGGCGTTAGCATTTGCTTCTAGACCAGCTGTAGAGGAAATATTCACAATATGTCCTGTACCCTGAGCTTTCATGATGGGTAAAGCTGCATGGGTAGCGTACATTAAGCCTAAAAGATTGATATTGATCATACTGCGCCATTGTTCTGTATCTGCACCGTCAATTAAGCCGAGTTGCATTACACCTGCGTTGTTGATGAGGATATCTACGCGACCAAATACAGCATTAGCTTTCTGCACAACATCATAAGCTTGGTTTTCGTCAGCGATATCAGCAGAAATGGCGATCGCCTGTCCTCCGTTTTCCGTAATGCGTTGTTGTAAAGCGGCTAGGCGATCAGCGCGACGTGCTACTAATGCCACACTAGCTCCTTCTGCGGTTAATGCTAGGGCTGTAGCCTCACCTATACCTGATGAAGCGCCGGTGACTACAGCTACTTTTGTGTTTAATTTACCTGTCATATACTCTGTTTTTTGCCACAATTGTGAACTTAAAAAATGAAAATGATGACAATACTGCGAAGGTTTTGGCAGACATTCCCTTTTTGCACGAGGAGTTGCGCTGCGGCTCAAAAACCATAGCAGTATTAGAAGTTATGGCTTGGACGATCCAGGAGCAAAATCCAGTTTGTGAACGATATAGCTTTTGTAAATGGGTTTAAATGTATCTGGCGATCGCACTACTTCCCAGCTATGTTGAGCATCGGCTACAACTCTTTTGCTGTAAGCGTTTGGTGCTTTCCATGTGCTACCTTCCCAATGAATGATGGCGTTAACATCAGCGCGATCAGCTTGACATTTCACAGTCATTTCTTTCACTGCATGAATCTCATCATAAAATGTATTGACAGCGTTTTTATACCATTGATTAAATTCTTCGTGATTGTGCAACGTGGAGCTAGGAAATTGCATTTTAAAATCATTATCTGCCAGAGATAAAAAAGGCGTAATTTCCTCTGGGGGAGCATGTTGATCGAGTTTTTCGTAAAAATCTTGAGCCAGTTGACTTATTTCTAATTCACTTAAAGATGCTAACTTAAATCCCTGACCATCTCTGTGTTGTAGAAATTTGATAATTTCACCGATGCGTTTGGGGAGGTATGCTTTAAGTGTTTGCAAAGCTTGGGCGCGTTCCTCACGGTTTTGACTTTGCAACACGAACTCAACAGTAATAGAAACTTTTGTATAATTATCGTCTATCTTCTGGGCAGTGATGGTAACTATATACAAAGTAAAGAGGTTAGTCGCCTCCGGTATATCCATTTTCCAGACATAATTTTGGCGGTCATTGTAGAGCAATCTGTCACGTACTAACGAGCCTTGAAAATCAAATCTCACAATAGCACCGGGACTATTTGTAGGTTTTCCCGCATCAGTTTCTAATTCAACGTTTGTCCGTCCACTAAAACCTGTGAGAAACTCCAGGTAATTATCAAATGCTGACCAAAAATAATTTATTTCTAGTGGGACTATTTGGACATTGTTCAGTGATATCCATGCACCAAAATCTAGTTCATCTCTGGTTTTTAATTCTGTGGTTAATGCCATGATAATCTTCCATAATAGTTGCTGAAAGGTGGATTAAAATAATTCCAGTATTCAAGCGTTAGTTCAGTTGTTTATCTCCAAAAAAGTAGTGGTAAAAGGCTTATTGCTTTTACCACTTATCCCAGATATTAGCTATTCAATCTAGAACGTAAGTTTGTGAGATCAAATCCTAATTGTTCAAACTCTGCTTTCTTACTTTGAATGAGTTCAATTAAGTCTGGCGGTACATCTCCATCTTCGTTTTTGAGTATGTAGCCGTATTTAAAATTGGTGAGCATATGAGACACAGCCAAAATTATGCTGGCTGTCTGACGACCAGGTAATACACTTTCATCATCTTCGTCACCCATTGAGCCATTAGTTAACAAATCACCATACTTCAATTCACCAAATTCAGGATTATGTTCGTTGTGAATCCAACTATGCCAGAAGGTGCATTGATAAATCACATACTTACAAACTTGTTTGAGATTTGCTATTTCTTGCTCAGTTGGTTGTGCTGATGCAGTAATCGGTCTAACAGCTTTTAATTCACCATTAATTTCTTGTCGTGGATTTGATGAATGTTCAATTTCGTTCAAATCATACCATTGATCACCATCATCTACTTGTTCCAAACTTAAAGGAAGATAGGGTACACTATTTTGCACTAATTCATTGGAGAAATTGAGTATTTCTGACCAGTTATTGACAATTTCTTCTTGATGAGTTGCGAAAAATGAATCTACATGAGTAGTGAGAATATCCCAATATAAATTGCCGAGTTTGGCAAATGTATGATTTTCAGACAGAGGTTTTCTAGGTTGCCAATCTGTCCAATCATATGTTCCCATACTTGTTCTGACCCATTGCAACATATCTGGGTTAATCAACATGGGTTCTAGCTTGGCAAAAAACCCTTCTTTCGGATCCATCAGGATTTTGCGCCCAAATTTATTAATATGAACTACTTCTTTGATGTGGGGATAAAGGAAACCACGGATCGGATTCTTTCTAATGTTTCTGAAGAACGCGATCGCATACTGTTCCATGTTAAAGTGACACTGGGCTAAATGTCCTTTGACTTCACCTAAAACACCCAAATGAGTAGCGCGAACAACTCGTTTAGCTTGCAACCACTTCTTACCATCAGCCGGGGTGTAAGTTTGTGGTGCTTTTAACGGTGAATTTGGTTGCAAACAATTATCTTCACGGAATTGCAACGTGATTTCTATCGGTAGTAATTTTCCGTCTTTTAACTCAAATTTTACTTTGTAATTAGGCAAATCTATTTTGCCTGTTAGGGTAAATTTATCTCCATTAAAAGCAGTGGTATATAGTGAAGGATTATTTTTATCCTTCTTAAAAATTACTGGATTGAAACCATTTAACATCTTTTCGCCAAAAAATTCATCACTTCTGGTATAGCCGGGACGTTCTTTTTCTAAAATGAGCGTTAAGGTTTCGGGAAATGATTTTTGGATTTCATCGTAAGATGGCTCATTAGGATTGCGGCGATTTCTTTGGATGAGAGCATCCATAACCAGGCCATACTTGGCTACAGATTTTGTTGTTATGACTTCAGCTTCTGGTGTGAAATCATGGCGAATAGAGTCAGGTAGGCTGTAAGGAAATAGCTTATATTCTGAGTCGTACTCATAATATAAAATCTGCACAACTCCAAAATCATAATCACCTATGACATTATCACTGCCATTTTTTACTTCAATTAAGTTTCTAACTTGACTCTTTTTGCCATCAATATATACAGTTTGTGGCGGGTCAAATATTTTTAATTGTAAATCTGGTAGATCACCAAACCCGGCTAATTTTGGATCATACAAAATTTCAAAATTTCCGGATTCATCCGTTTCCGTACTACCCAAATAATCTTTTCCTCCGAACGGATCTCTATCCCATAACTCTAAACTTAAATTGGGAATAGGTATCAGTGAGTCACGATGTACTATCTTACCAAAAGCGCGTTGTGATTTGGTAATTGTATCGTGGTTTGAACCTTTGATAAATTGTTTGATTTTTAAGATAGAGCTTGATGGTAAATCAGACAGAAGTTTATAAAGTAAACGTTCTTTTTCTGTATCAGAATACTCTTCAAGCGATACTTCACCAGTAATAATTCTTTGAAGAAAGCTAGTCATGTTTGTTTTCACTCCTATTACACTAAATTGCTGTTTTTTTTGCAGCCACAGTTTTTTGTCTAGCCGCTTCAACATCGGCTAAGTCATCAGCACCTAATATGTGCTGGAAAGTTGTTCGATTCCAGCCAACCAAATGCATTTTGGTAAATTCTTCAAAGAAGATATACATTCTGTTAGCGGGAACATTGAATTTTGCCAGCAAAATATCACTGATACTTTCTGTTAGTTTGGTGGTAATCTCTACAGGTAGTCTCAAATTTATTAGTTGCACAACGGCCGCAGGCTTTTCATAGTCCCCACCAAAAGCTACGTTCACTTTGGTGTTGACAACTACTAAAATCATGGCTTCGGGATCACCTTTAATTAGATGAACTTGTTGCGTAACTTGAGTTATTACATTTTGAATAACTTCTTGACTGAAGTCATGATTAGTCTCAATTCTGACAAAAGGCATTTTAGCTCTACCATGTGAAAATTGGCATTTTCAGGACATCTTTGGCACTCAAATGGTTGAGATAATATTAATTTTAGATATCTATCACCTTGAGTAAAAACATAATGATCTATAAGCTTGTATAACAATACAAGCCAATCTTTTTACCTAAGCATAGCTTTATCCTTCAACTATGAATTTTTAGGGTATAGTTTGTCGCTGGGAACTATTAAATTTGGACAAGCATCAAAGTAGTTAATCAGTAACAACTTTAATTATCTTTTGTGCTTGTCATTTGCAAGTGCTTTCCCGTTACTTTATATACGATGTATAGTTTAATCTGTTTGCTTTTTAATTATGTCTTAATAAATACTGAGTTAAGTAAAATACTTTCATATAATTGACAAAATAAAATTATATGAATAAAGGCTGAAAGCTTAATTTTTGGTTTATTTGATTTTGAGAAATCAAAACTTACATCAAAAAAGTTCGCAGTAATGTCAATTTATTACGAACTTTATCTATGCGTAACTTCTAGCTAGATTTTTCAATGAGATTTTAGCGATGTCTGCGGCGACACTCAATTAAAGGCGATTGATAAAAGCCTGAAACAATGTATTTACGTTGACTCACAAGATAGTTATTTTGTAAAGCACGTAAGTCCTATAAGTTTGATTTCAACTTTTGAAGTGTGATATTGCAACTGATTCGTATGATCGCCTAAGTTTCCTCGCTTGAATGAAGCACAGCGATTACAACTTGCACTTAACGGCTAAATCTTTGCTTTAGTGGGGATCTGAAAACAGTTATTTATCCGCCAGCAATGCCCTGATCTGGCCGAAGTGTCACACAGAATTCAACTCTAAATTCTGGCTCCTGACTCCTGAGAGGATGTTTGATAATTTATTTCTGGGAAATTCCTAATGCAAGTAATTGAGCGATTGTAAAAAACCGTAATTTTGACCGAAATTCCTACTGACTTCTGACTGCTGAGGTTTATTTAGATCACAAGGAAAAGTTAAATTTCTATTAAAATATGTCAATTACTAGCATATGTAACAAACTCTACTAAATTTTGGAGGGAAAACCGTTAACTTAATGACAGCCATAAATGTAATTCAGGCTACATTAACATGCGACTAGAGCAGTTGCAAGCTTTTTTAGCGATCGCCGATAGTGGTAGCTTCCAACAAGCAGCCAGACAATGTGGTGTCACCCAATCAACTATCAGTCGCCAGATTCAAGCCTTAGAAGCAGATTTGGGTGTGGAACTGTTTCACCGCAACACTCATGCTAAATTAACCTTGGGCGGAGAACGTTTATTACCCCGTGTCCGCAAAATTTGTCAGGAATGGCAAGTTGCTACACAAGAGTTAACAGATTTAATGGCAGGAAAACAGCCAGAATTGTGCATTGCCTCAATTCACTCGTTATGTGCTTCTTACCTACCGCCAGTATTACAAAAATTCTGTCGTGATTATCCCGAAGTACAATTGCGGGTAACATCTTTGGGCAGCGATCGCGCCTTAAAAGTTCTCAAAGATGGTTTAGTAGATTTAGCGATCGTGATGAATAATCGCTTTTTAACCACCGGTAGAGAAATGGTGGTGGAAGTTTTATACGATGAACCAATAGAAGTCCTCACCGCAGCGAATCATCCTCTCGCTCAATATGAACGTATCCCTTGGTCAGAATTGGTGCGTTATCCCCAAGTAGTATTTAAAGATGGTTATGGAATGCAGCGATTAGTCCAAGATAAATTTGAGCGCTTAGAAGCTACACTTCATGCGGCTTTAGAAGTTAATACCCTTGATGCCTTCCGGGGAGTTGTACGTCAAGGCGAATTAATAGCCTTACTTCCTACTTCCGCCTTAGTCGAAGCCCGTCATGATCTAACCTTAGCAGTTCGCCCCTTAGCCAATAGTCCGTTAGATAATGCTGGCTTGACTCGTCGTGTAGTGATGGTAACAACTCAAGACCGCTTGCATATTCCCCCAATTAAGCACTTTTGGGAACTAGTCTTAGAAAATATTCCCCTGCAATTAGAAGAACAGCGATCGGCTTCCTGAAGTATGATGAGTCAACAGTCCATAGTCAATGGTCAAAAGTCTGTACTAATGACCATTGACAAATGACCAACGACTAATATGAGCAATATCTTCAGGGAACTACTAAAAAAAGTAGGTAGTGGCAATCATACGGGAGAAAATTTAACTCGTACTGAAGCTGCGATCGCTACTAAAATGATGTTGCTGGGAGAAGCAACACCAGCCCAAATCGGTGCATTTTTAATTGCCCATCGCATCAAACGACCAACGGGCGCAGAATTGGCAGGGATGTTAGATGCTTATGATGAACTAGGGGCAAAACTCCAAGCAATTCCATCTGCATCTCCAGTTATTGTACTGGGCATACCCTATGATGGCAGAACCCGTACTGCACCCATTAGCCCCGTCACAGCTTTACTCCTAGCGGCGGCTGGACAACCTGTAGTGATGCACGGTGGCGATCGCTTGCCCACAAAATATGGTTTACCTTTAATAGAAATATGGCAGGGTTTAGGTGTAGATTGGACTGCTTTACAGTTACCTCAAACCCAGCAAGTCTTTGAACAAACAAAAATTGGCTTTATCTATACACCAAATCATTTTCCCTTAACCCAAAGTCTTTGGGAATACCGCGACCAACTTGGTAAACGTCCGCCCTTTGCCACAATGGAATTAATTTGGTGTCCTTACGCTGGGGATGCTCATTTAATTGCTGGGTTTGTCCACCCACCGACAGAAGGGATGTTTCAAGCTGCATTAGAACTCAGGGGAGTGAAAAAATATACCTTAATTAAAGGTTTAGAAGGGAGTTGTGACTTACCACGCGATCGCACTGCAATTATCGCTTTATCAGCAACTCCCAATTTAGAAAGATTGCTGTTATCTCCCCACGATTACGACTTCACTACCAAAAATGCACCTTTAGGAACTACGGAAGAATTAATTACCCAAATTCAAGATGTTCTCGCCGGAAAACCAGGGGAATTAATGCAAACAGCCTTATGGAATGGGGGATTTTATCTGTGGCAAAGTGGTATTTGTTCAGATATGCGATCGGGTATAGCCAAAACAGAAGAACTATTAACTAATGGTGTAGTCGCTGCTAAATTGCAAGAATTGAGTCAAATAGTTAATTCAGCTTCCCAGAATGCCTTGCAGCATATTTAAGTACTTTCATTGGTGATTCCCCAATCCAAAATTTAGAACTATATGATGTCCAGTTTAGAGGAAGCGATCGCCTGTCCTGTTTGTTACAAAACTCTCACCACTGCACCACAAGATTGCAACCAGTGTCACAATTACTTTCGTAATGAACTAGCAAAACTACCCTCTGCTTCACTAGATTTAACTCCTGAGCGAATCAAGGGTGAGATTGATGATGCTGTTGATTCACAACCTCTCCGCACAGAGCTATTTCGTTTACCAATCATTTCCTTTTTATACGAGCGCATCCTACCACCAATTTGGGCGATGGGGTTACGTAATGTTGGTGGGATTGATATTGAATTTCAGGAGTGTAGAGAATTTTTTGGTCAAAACTTGGAAATTGTAGCTGATATCAGTTGTGGTACAGGTATTTTTTCCCGCCGTTTGGCATTATTGCAGCAGTGTGAGCAAATTATTGCACTGGATTACTCAGAGGCAATGCTAGGGCAATTACAACAACAAATGCAACTAGAGGGCATATCACCATCGCAGATAACCATCATTCGAGGCGATGTCGCAGCGTTACCCTTTACACCAAATTCTCTAGATGCCGTTTATAGTGGCGCTGCTATGCACTGCTGGCCTGATGCTACACAAGGACTACGCAATATTTATCAAGCATTGCGTAGTGGCGGTAAGCTGTTTGCAACTACATTCCTGCAACCGTTACCTAGTATAGTTTTTCGCTTTTTCACTCCAGATGAATTGCCGCAGATGGCGATCGCCGCAGGGTTTCATCCAGACTGTGTACAGCTAGAAACTCGCGGAGTATATGGAATTATTAAATGTGTTAAGTAAATTACTTGCCAACCGATAATACTAAACCTTCACAGGCTAGTAAACCTTGGGCAAAAACAGATTTAACATCGGTTTGCACTTGATCAAGAAAATCATCATCGTCGTCTGGATGATGATGAGAAATAACTAACTGCTTTACTGCGGCAGTTTGGGCTAATTCTACAGCCGCTTGCCAGTGTAAATCAGAAGATTCATGGTTGTTAGCTGTAGGCGGACTGTAAGTAGCATTGGCAATCAGCAAATCCACACCTTTTACCAGCTGTAAAATCTGCTCTTGATCAACAGGATCAGCATTTTTGGTTAAATCACTGATATAAGCAACACTTTTGTTTTGCCAAGAAACTCGGTAGCCAACAGAACGCTGAGTTTGATTAATCAATGCCGTGGCGATCGCCACATCATCTAACTGCACCTCGCCACCAGGGAGCAAATTATAGAACTGCAATTCCGACTGCATCACCTGGAATGGATAAGGAAAGTGCGGCTGTAGCATTTGGTCGCAGAGGCATTGTTTAATCGAAGCACTATTAGAAGCAGCCGAACCGTAAATATGAAAGTGGTTTTCTGGGACAAAAGCTGGTGCAAAAAAAGGAAACCCTTGAATGCGATTCGATTGGGAGTTGGTAAAAAATAAATGTGCTTCTATGGGCTGTTGCAGTTGTCGCAAAGATTTACCGAGTATGCGTATACCAGTTCCACCATCAAAAATCAAGCGTTTACCTGCTACTTGTATTTCTACACAAGCAGTGTTGCCACCATAGCGATTGGCATTACTAGCAGGAGTGGCAATTAAACCCCTAACACCCCAAAACTGCACAAAAAATTCACCCGCTGAACTAATAGGAGACGTAGTTGCGGTTTCAGTTACGGAACTTTGGAAATCCGACGGCGCAAGATTTGACATTTTTCTGAAAAATTAGACCTTACTGAGCAGGTCATCGTAGTGCCGCACTTCTAATAGTCGGTTTTTTTCGTCCACAATGACTACCGTAGGAGAGTAATTTTTTAACTCTTCCAAAGAGAACTGCCCGTAAGCCATTATAATCAAGCGATCGCCTACAATGCCTAGACGTGCCGCAGCCCCATTTAATTCAATAATTCCCGAATTAGCTGGAGCCGTGATTGTATATGTAATAAAGCGCTCACCATTGGCAACGTTAACTACTTGCACTTGCTCGTAGGGTAAAATGCCAGCTTTCTCTAACAACATTTCATCAATGCTGATACTTCCTACGTAATTAATATTTGCCCCCGTGAGGGTGCAGTTGTGTATTTTTGCCAAAAGGACTGTACGCTGCATTTGGGTTTAAAGTTTTTGTGGACAGGTCGGCAATTTGCAAATATCAAGCTGTTTATTTTTGCAATTACCTGACTCTAGTATAGGAAAGCAGGAGGCAGTCTTTATGTTGCATTATGATTTCGGGTAAGCGAGTCACATCGCTATTTCTGAGTCTCGATGTACTGCTTCACTGCTTCTTCCGAGACTCCACCAACAGATGAGTAAAATGTGCTATTACTCCACATCCCTGAACCCCAAAAGCGACGTTTTTTAAATTCTTTAAATGTATTAAATATATGCACAGCAGAAATTGATTTCATAGTTTTAGCAATTTCTATTGGTGCAGTTGTGTGATCTGCCTGTACGAATACATGAACGTAATCAGGCATTATTTCCAATGCGTGAAGTATCCATCCGTAGGTTTTACAGGTTTCCCCGATGATACGTTTTAACTCCACTTCTACTGCACCTTCAAGGATTTGATGATGGTATTGGGGACAAAAGATAATGTGGTATCCCAGACAATGTTTAGCGTGTGAACTTGACAGTATTTCCATTTCGGTGTATATCGCCAAAATATATAAACTCCGTGATACACTCAGTTTACCAGGAAATAAAAATGCCTGCGTAGTGCTGACACACCACACAGGCTACTCCTGAGTCCGACCAATCCGAACTAGGAGCAAATTAATTATGCCAGATCCGAGATATTTAAATGATCCAGAAGAAGAAAGCGAACCTTGGACAGAACCCATTGAAGCTGAGGACGACCAATCAGCACAAGAAACCTGTCAAGAATTAGCCGATGAGTATAATGTCGAATTAACGGATGTGACTCATCAAGGTGGAAATAACTACGATTGTCACTTTCAGTAGGAGTAACAAGATGAGAATCACTGATAGATTGCCAGGAACTTCTATTTGGAACAAAAACCAAGGGTGGGTATGTGAACCACTTCCCACACTTGAACCAAATCAAATAGCGGTAACTATTAACGTAAAAAGCGGAATACCTCAATCCGATCTGGAACAGTCATTAGACTCGGTAGGGATGGTGTCACACTACTATTATCTAGGAGAAAACGATCCTAAAAATTCAAAAGAGACTAATCTAGTTTACTTGGCTAAAGTATGTCATTCATACAGTGAATTACTGGAAACTATAGGTGTTTTGCAGTCAGCAAGCATACCAGTAAATGCTATTTCTGTAATAACTCCTCAGTTGCAAAAACTGTCAATATTTAAGCAGTTTGAGCAAAGACAAACCGCATAATGAAACGTACTGTTAGCATCCCAGTTGATTTACCATCGGATAGGTTTTTACCTTTAATGAACCAGTGTGCAGAAATATTTAATGCACACGTTGACTGGGCTATTGCTAACAGTAGCTATAACAAAAACAAGGCACATAAGGAACTGTATCACCTGTTAAGGGTTCAGCATCCAAGTGTGCCTTCTGCGTTGTTGCAAACAGTTCGAGATAACGCACTTGAGGCAATTAAAGCTACAAAGTTTAAAAGCATTCCCAAGAAAAAACCAACATCAGGATTAAGGTACGATAAGCGCACGATGACACTAAGAGGGAAACAATTAACTCTTAGCTGTATTGGTAAGCGAGTTAATTTAATTCTTGATATTCCTGATTATTTCCAAGAGATTTTTGAAACTTGGGATTTTTGTGGGGCAACTGTAACTTATACCAAAAACACCAAGCAATTCTGGGTGAGATTGGTTTTTGAGACAGAAGATCCGCAACAAATAGAAGGACAAATTCAAGGAATTGACAGAGGCTTATATCACCAAGCTGTTACCAGTGATGGTCAATTCTTCAGTTCTTCTAAGATTAGAAAAGTACAAAGACGTTACTTATACAATCGTCGTCAACTCCAGCAAAAAGGCACTCGTAGTACCAAACGTTGTTTAAAAGCGATGTCTGGACGTGAGAAGCGGTTCATGCGGGATACGAATCATTGTGTCAGTAAAAAGTTAGCCAACCAACCAGGAATAGCGGTTTTTGTACTAGAGGATTTGTCCAGTATTCGCACACAGCGACGGGGCAAGAAAATGAATAAATGGTTGGGTAGTTGGGCTTTTTACCAACAAGAGCAATTTCTGACTTACAAAGCAGAAGCATTGGGTAAACGAGTAGTTCACCAAGATCCTCGTTACACGTCTCAGAAGTGCAACATCTGTAAGCACATTCGACGAACAAATCGCCACAAGTCCAGATTCCATTGCAAAAACTGTGGACATCGAACACACGCGGATCTCAATGCTGCTAAGAATGTCAGGGATGACTATATTCTCTCCTCTACCAAAGGGACAGAGGAGCAGGGGTCAGGCGATACTCCAAATGCGACGGTAAAACCAGTTGCAAGCTAACGCGATCGCTATTTATTCTGATACAATAGCTGTATCACTTACGGCGAATGTTGTGATTGGTGCTAACTTAAAGAGCAAGGCTTTTGGCGATTATGCTGTTAGCCTGTGTGTTACCTATTTGCTGTCTGAAGGGTATCAAGTTTTAATGCCTTTTGGAGATAGAGGTCATTATGACTTGGTTAGTGAAAAGGATGGATCATTTCAAAGGATTCAAAGCAAATATACAACAGGTACTAGCGATGATGGTTATTTCAGGGTATCTCTTCAAGTATGTGGTAGCTACAAAAAGGATGAGTCAAACATAGCAAGAACAGTGGTTCATAAATATAGCGCAAATGATTTTGATGCGCTTTGGGTAGTAACACCCGATAGCTGTTATTTGGTTCCGTCACAAGTTCTATTCGCTAATGGTTCTGTAGGCTCAATTAAGTTTTACCCTAAATGGGATATTTACAAAGTTGTTGTTCCCGTACCTTTTCAGGCGCAAACTGACGATGGATTTGATACGCGCAAATATAAACGACGATTGACTGTTGATGACAAGGCTCAAATAGACAAATTCATTAGTGAAGGAATAAGCCAACGAGAAGTGGCTCAAATTCTTGAAATAAACAGAGGGACAGTAAACACTTACTTGTGTCGTAAGAGGAAAGCTAATGTCAATACCCCGTATGTTTCAGGAAATTCTTTTTCCTAGTTACAAGCCCCATCCCCTTGTGAGTGGGGCGGTTGACGAATTTTGTACCTAGCACTTCGTTGAGGAGTTAGGAGTGTTGATTCTTAACTGCTAACTCAGCTAGAGCAGCAGGAGCCTCAGACCATAATCTCTGATTTGGTGTGAGAGGAATGCGCGTGAGTTGAGGAGTGCTGTTTGACTGATGCCGAATGCAATCAGGCAAGAGAGAGCAGCAACGACAAAACGAACTATCTCTCAGGCAATGAACGAATGAACTCTCGAATCACATCCGTCTGGGATCTGCCAACTGTTTTGCAATATCGGTCTAATATTTCCTTCTCTTGTTTTGGGAGTCGAATGTTCACAGATTCTTTGCTGGTCATGATTGTAACGTATTGCAGATTGCGATACAATGATAGTATGAAATACACCTACCAGTACAAAGCAATTCCAACCACTGACCAGAAGCTAGAGTTAAATCATTGGCTGCGGATTTGCCAATATTGGTACAACCGTCAATTAGGAGATAGGTTTGATTGGTGGGAGATGAATCGCTCAAGAGTTGATGCTTGCCCGTTGGTAACAGTATTACCTCAACTGCGAGACAAGCCGAACTATTACAGCCAGAAGAAGTATCTACCAGACCTCAAGAAAGAGCCTGTAACTGTCGAATGGTCAGGCGAGGTGTTAGACTTATCACGGGTTCCTGCGAACACGCTGCAAGAAGTTTGTAAGCGAGTAGACAAAGCTTTTGAGCGATTCATCGCAGGTGACAGTAACGGCAACAGAAGCGGTAAACCTCGCTTTAAGTCGCACTCACGCTATCGTTCACTCGTAATTGAAGGAGCTGGACTGGAATTACATTCCTGCTCGATTGCTGGCAAATATTTGTATGTCAAAGTGCCGAAAATTGGGCTGATTAAGATTCGCTCACATCGTCATTTGCCTGATGGCGCAATTCTCAAACAGCTTCAATTTGTCAAGAAAAATGATGGATGGTTCGTTAACCTGCGATTAGAAGATCCAACTATTCCAACGATAACACCCGATTCGATTCTGCCGACCTGGGATAATTCGCTAGGGGTGGATGCAGTACTTCATGAAGATGATTACCTTGCAACCTCTGAAGGTGTAAAACTTCCATCCCTCAAGGTGTTGCGAAAAAACCAGCGCAGACTGACTCGGATTTCACAGAAAAAGAATGCTCGTAAGCGCGGATCTAAGGCACGTCGTAAATTAGCAAAACGAGAAGGAAGACAGCATCAAAAGATTGCGAGATGTCGTAAGGATTTCCAATACAAAACCGCTTACGAATTGGTGAGAACGGGTAAAAAAGTTTTCTTCCATGAAGACCTTAATCTTAAAGGTCTGACAAAACGTAATGCACCCAAAAAAGACGAGACAGGTGCTTTCATTCCGAATGGTCAATCTGCCAAGTCTGGACTCAATTTGAGTTGGGCAGATGCCGCATTCGGTCAATTCTTCCAAATCCTGGGACACATAGCTGCAAAAGCTGGGGCTTATGCGATGGCGAAGAATCCTGCTTACACGTCTCAACTGCTTTCGTATCGGGATGAAGTGATTTTCACCGATTGCTCTATTCGCGGGTATTGGGACAATGAACAAAAGCTCTGGGTTGATAGAGATATTAATGCCGCTATTAATCTCAAGAGAGTGGGGCTGGACGTGTTCCCCACTATAAAACGCCGTAAAGGTAGCATGGTATTTGTTGACTCAATTACTGATGATACCTCCAAGGAAGTTCTACGCATTTTTCGGAATGCCTGAGAAGCCTACACCATACCCCAGGGGTTGGTGTAGGAACGTCACCAATGCTTATTTAGCAGCTTTGATGCACTGCTCAACTAAGGCTGCAACTGTACCAACATCTTGCCAACCAAGAATTTCTGTTACTTTCTTTTCCAGATTTTTATAACTGCGGAAAAATTCAGCAATTTCATCTAAGCGGTGTGGCGCTACGTCATTGAGAGATTTGACGTGGGTATAGCGTGGGTCTTTGTCTGGTACACAAAGAATTTTTTCATCGCGATCGCCACCATCAATCATCTCCAGCATACCTATTGGTCGCGCAGCAATAATACAACCAGGGAAAGTTGGCTCATCGATAATCACCATCCCATCCAGCGGGTCGCCATCATCAGCCAAAGTATTCGGCACAAAGCCGTAATCGTAGGGGTATCTTACCGAAGAATAAAGCACTCGGTCTAGGGCAAAAGCTTCCAGTTCTTTGTCATACTCGTATTTATTCTTGCTCCCGCCTGGGATTTCAATCAGAACATTGAGAATACCCGGTTTTGGTTGAGCAGGAATACGGGATAAGTCCACAACAAAACTCCTTGGCTAACAGTAAATTGGGGATGCACTCTGTTTAGTTCCCCGTGTAGAATTTTATGGCCAAGATGCACTTCTTCCCAAAGTATTTTCTAACAGGCGCTAAATACAACAAATATCAACCTAAAGATTATCCTTACTTTTAACCAAAATACTGATTGCAATTTATTAGCTGAAGCCACTCTTTCTGCATAGTAATTATTGCTGCAAGTGATGATTATTCCATCAGAGGGATGTGCGATTAATTAATCATGGATAATCTAAAATCAACATCTAATCAATAAACATCAGAATTATGCCATCTGCAAAACCATTGTATGGCACAGAACTAGTAGATTGTGCCAGAGCAAACGCCAAGCAAGGAATTGAAACCGCTGCCTATCAATGTGGCTATGGTGATGATCTCAACACTTTTGCTCAAGAACTCCGTCAAGCTTGTACAGAAATGAATTTACAAGTCAAGGAATTGAGTGAATTAATCACTGATCAAGACATGATCCTAGAAATAGGTACTGGTGAAATTATTGCCCCAGATACAGCTTCAGAATTATAAAAACTGCTGACCATTCCTAAAAAATATTTAACTTTGAATTGCGGATAGGAATACTCTGCAAATTTGGTGCGATTGCCCTTCACTACAATTAAATCTTACGCTCCTTAATAGGTTGGGCCGGATTCCCGGCATAAATTGTCATCGCTTCTAAAGAACGTCCTGTAACTCCACCCAAACTCAATACCGCACCCTTCCCAACAGTTACTCCAGGGCCAATTACCGACTTAGCAGCAATCCAGCTACCTTCTTGAATGTGAATTGGCGCAGTAATTAATTTAAAATCAGGATGACTCCAGTCATGGTTGCCTGTGCAGAGATACACGCCTTGAGATATACACACATGACTTTCAATCGTTACAGTTGCTAGATTATCAATCCAAGCATCTTCCCCAATCCACACATGATCACCGACAACTAATCGCCAGGGAAACTTCACCCGCACACCTGGTTTAATCCGCACATTCTCACCAATCTGCGCTCCAAAACAGCGAAGTAACCAAACTTTTAACCCTGAAGCAGTCAACCACCGATTCTGCACTAACCCAGAACCCAAGAAATACCACAACACTTGTTTCCATAAAGGTGCGCCAGGAGTATAAGTACCAAGAGTGTAATTATCTAACCGCATATATTAAGCTAATAAATAATAACTTGTTTTAGTGACTGTCCGAAAAATTCAGTTCTCGCTTGTCAAAAAATCAACTAGGAAAGTTAAAATACAGTAATAAAGCTATAGAAAATGTTCAAAATATAAGTTTTACAGTGAATCAATAGATATTACTACAAAACAAATATTTTTCAGAAGACATATTTTTATATATTTTTGCATCAAAAACAAATTCTAAGCATTTATCACAAAACTATATAAGAGAGTAGTGGAAAGCTGTCAGCTAAACTAGCTGAACTTTACAAAAACATATATATTAGTCTATGTAAAGGATACGACATCAAATTACTATATATTTTCTTTTGTCACATTATAAAGATTATAAAGAGTAACTGTGCAACAAAGTTCAACTAAGCTTTTGCAAGAAACTGTCTTATCCTCAACAGGGGTAGTGGTTGAAATTACTGAAAAATCAATCCTTTGTAGTTGTGGTGTGCTTATAACTGTGTGAATCACCGAGAAGCAGTCCTATCAATGTATTGCGAAGATACACAACCATAGCAAATGAAGATTTTATGAAGTGAATGAGGTAAATATTGTGTTCTCCATGTGTTGTATGTAAGTGTATTTATGTCAGCTTTATTGAGTAGATATCAACTAGCTTGATGGTAACTACGGGATCTTAAGTTTTAGAAAAACACTGAGTCTTGATAAAGTTCAATTACTTAAGTGTGGGTATGGATATTCCATAAAACCCCTTGGTTAACCTAACATACTCACTTGAAATCTACTTGTGTGGATTCTGTATACATTGCTTCAAGTTAAACTTTTCTAGGCTACGTACGTGTGTTTTATTAAAGACGTAATTTTACTAACAAGAAGCTGGTATCTGCGATAAATCTGGGAATTTTGCCACACAGCAATGTTGGTTTACTTAACACCTAGTTTTCTTCTGAGGAACAAACTAAATGGCAAATTTAAATATACTTAAAAACGTGGCTACAGTAGCTGCTGTTTCTACGGTGGCAGTAATGGCTAGTACAGGAAAAGCCTCAGCCATTACTATAAACTTTAATGGTACGCCAACAACAGTATTTCAGCCGCCAGGACCCACTACTTTGACTGGTACACAGGGTGGTATTCAATTTACAGCAGAGGCAACTGCAAACACTTCAGAAAGTGTATTTCTTGTCCGTAATAACCTTGGTTTGGGAATACTATCAGGCGACAACGGTGATGATAATAATCAAGTTGATGGGTTAGATATTGGAGAATCACTTCGATTGACTTTTAACCCTCAAGTAAAACTTTTAAGAGCTATCTTCTCTGCTGTTGACAATAATGGCACAGATGATTACATAGTATCGATACCTAGTAGTGCTTTTTCTCAGAGCGGAAACATCTCTGGTCAAGGAAACCTGATCACTCAAGGAATCTACTCAGTCCTTATTAGTGGTTCTCCATTCGCTCCCACTTATGTTTTCTCTGTTACCGGTGCAGATGACGACTACTTCCTGAAAGCTGTTGAAGTCCAGCCTGTTCCTGAACCTCTAACAATGGGTGGTATAGCTCTGGGTGCAACCTTTGGTGCATATCTCAGAAAGCGGTATTCCAAAAAAGACGAAAAGCTAGTCAAAGCTTAATTCGTAACTATTGGGCAAGATTCATATTATCAAACCCCAATTATTAACTTGCATTCCCTTATTGTTTATCAGCTCTACTTGCAAACAAGTAAATCTGTTTTTGCAATTAAAAGCGATAAATTTTAGTGATTAACAACAAATTATGGCAGTAGCTAGAGTTCAGTTTTCCTAATTATCAACACCACTAAACTTTCTCAGTGTTTCAACGAGTGAAAGATATTTACATCATCAGTTAACTAAAATTAACGTAAAAATCTAAGTAGGTGGGCGCGAAAATTTATAACTAAGTCATTGCGAACGGAGAGAAGCGAAGTGAAGCAATCGCAAGGGTTTTGAGGAATTTATATTCTGTTACATAGTTGGGTTTATTCGTACCTACCTACTTACATTCTAATAAAGTACCTAAAGCTCATCTCAGAATACCGGATTTAGGCTTTTTATTACATCTAGAGTTTATATAGAAGTATTTAGGCTAAAACCAGCATAGCTTATCAAAAATATTCTGATTTTCCAATTTATCTGCGAGATATCTAATAAAAAATAGCCCATGAGCAAATTCATAGGCTATTTTTTATTACGGTTTAATTTAGTTGCTTTTAGTTAGGCGCTCTTACCCCATTTTTCCCGTAAGCTGAATAGTCTCCCACAGGTATGAGGCTTGCGTGTCCATCTACCTTATAATGAAAAGCCTTAACAGGAACGATTTGCTTAAAAGTAATGCCCTGAGAGGAATCTGGTGCAGTTTTTGCATTTTTTCCATAAGCATCTGTGTATATTACAGAGTTTGGAGAATCGGCAAAAGCTAGTGCTGAAAAATGGCTATTAGAATTAACTGTTCCACGGAAAGGTGAACGAGGGTCATCCCAGGTAACTTTGCTTCCCGCCGCCAGAACTTCTTGGCACAATAGGCTCTTAGACATAGGATGGCTAGAATTGTAGCAAGTATCCACCGTTCGGCTAATTTTCGTAGCGGAAGAAGAATCAAAGAAACGTGAAGGATTTTTAAGATTAAAGTAAAAGCTGCCACCTGCAAAACCTGTTAACCAAAACTCCCTACTTCTGTCAAAAACACCAGCTAACTGTTCTTTCTGTGTACCGCGCACAAAACATTCTTTAGTGGGAATGGCTCTGTGTACACCGTCTAAAGGCTGATCAATAGGGTTGGGTGAAATACCAGCAACAACAAACAGACTACACAAAGAGGTTTCAGGTTCTTTGAATTGCCCAGCTTTACCAAACAAGGCAAAATGTTTTAAGTTAAAAGGCTCCTCTCCATCGCATTTCCCACCCACAAACATTTCATGAGCTGTATTTGTTAAGGCATCTGGGGAATGGCTTCCCATGTGCAGTTTTATAGTCACATCACAAGTAGTTTTTAAGCTGGTGTTCTTTGCGTTGTACATATACCAGTTATTAGCCACTAGAACCTTGTGTCCAAAGTGGTCTTCATGCCTAGCGTGAGATGGACTATTAACTTCTTGCTGTTCGCTGACATATCCAAATGCTGGCATACCCACAATATTAAATACCTCAGAACTGCGTGGGTCATCGCCATGCTCATGTCCGTATGTACAGTACATATTTGTTTCTGGGTTAAAGTCTACAGGCGGGTGCCATGTGGGGTATACCTTACCATCTTCAGCCTTTGTCCAATAGGTGTCGTGCATCCACTTTGGGCATTCCCCAGTTTTGGCAGGAGACCACAACCTGTATGATCTGGCCAAAGTTTCGGAACTGTCTGGTAGTAGGTTTTGTGTCCGCACTGGTCTGCCAGAAATGGGTATAATAGGAGCGCCTTTGTTTACTTGGTCTGGTTGGATTTTTTGGATATCGTCTATTTTCTGCACAGTATCCTTAGCCCAGAAAGCAAACCAATTAAAGCGCATATTGCTGTTAGAGCCTGTGAACTTGATGACTAGGTTGCGTGTGTCATTGTTCGGTGTGTTTTTGGCAAGATTGCTATTCAAAGGGCAAGGAACTGTACGGTAGGTTTGCAAACCAGTATTATTGATGGTGCAAGTCCCAACTACAGGGCCATTCAGTGAGTCCAAACGTACTTCAACACTATTTGTTCCTGAATCTAAGGAAACACGTAGCATCAACGCTTCTACACCACTACCTAAGTCAAGGTTGTTGTATATTGCATAGTTGCCATTGGCAGCGTTGGTCAGTTCTTGGGATTGTCCAGTATATCCAACAGAAAACGGATTTTCACTGCGTTCGTTATAACCACCCCAGACTGTATTTAGACCAAAGCGGGATGAGAAACTCAGAGCATCTATTCGCTGAAATACCGGCCAAGGTGCGTTTGCGGTCGATGGAATAGTTGATGTACTTGCAGCTACTGAAGGTTGGAGTGGTTCAAAAATAGAAATTTTGCCATGAGTAATGCCAGATAAGCTGAATACTAACGCGATCGCAGCGTATAGTAAAAACTTACTAATTTTATTTTTTGTCATGTCCTCTAAGCCGAATCAAAACAGGAAACAGGGAATTGCAGTTAACTAGCTGCTACTACGTCCGCGAATTATTACGGAGCGACACCTGAGATAATATATTACAAATAGAGATAACAACCTCAGCATTTTTTTGGATGATAGCCTGTAGTCATTTAATTAGCTGTGTAAGAAAATTTACTACTATTTTTTGGAAAAATTAAGGAAGTTGGCAAGTTATCAGTAAATCACTCAAGCTACTCCTATTTGTTAAACTACAAACTTTCAGTGCATATAAATTCAGGCTTTGAGAAACAATATTAAAAATTTGACCTTTTCATTTTTTGCTAATGGCACTCATTTAATCAAGCAGAAACCTGCACCTGCAAATAATAAGTAATATATAATACTTATAAGTATAAATTCTTAAATGCAATAGATATGACAGTAAAATTACATATTACCCAACCAAGAAACAATAACTAAAAGTTATTGTTTCTGTATAAAGATTATGAAGATCCAATGTAAACCTAAAGATTAAGAATTTTCCATAACAGTCCAGGTAAAGAGCTTGTTACCCTTGTCACATCAAGCAAATGAAAACGCAGTGGTACGTACCTAACGGTAAAATAAGTAATCATCTACCTTAAAACCAAATGAAGATTTGATGAAAAATCTCCATCAAGGTTGTATTAGTTGTGCGTTGTATGCAAATGTATTTACATATCAGTATTTTTTATGAAATGGTGATCAGGCTTTATGGAAATCACCGTCTTTTGTAGAAAACTCTTTATACATAGTTTAAAGAGTTTCTCTTAATACTTAAATATTTGTTCCCCGGCTTGCTCTAATAGTGAAATCTCAATAGACACAACTGTTGAAATTCATAATTCAGTTCATACCTATCTTGCGAAATTGAGGATATACCTTTAATCAACACTTAACTCAATTTGTGAGAATTCATTTTAGGCTATGGATGATAAGTAATTCCTTAATGTATTTCATGATTTTTTTATCAGAGTTAGATAATTTAGTAATATAGCTATAGTGTAAAAATGTTATTAAATGCTGTTAATATTTAAATTAAAGAATAATCTTATAAAGTAGTGATGAAGTTTATAAAAATATTTTTTGTAAACCCAAAATTTAATCCCCATTAAATAAAAAATATGCAAAACAGGTTATCAATCTCACTAAAGAATGTTGAAATATGGTTAATTGGAATTGTCGGAACCTTGATAGCTATTAATTTAAACTTAGTCAGCAGGGTTGACCATCCAACTAATTTTTATGTGTATATTTTATTCTTAGTAACTGTTTATTTGTTACTGAAAGAAAAAGCTAATCAATTGAACCTGGAAAGCAACCTGTTATCTAGCATTACAGGTACATTTTTGATAGCATTAGTGTTTATTTACAGTTTCTTTCAGATTAATATTGGTTTTTTATTTTTATTTCCACCTTTGCTATCTGGTTTTGGTATTGCCCTGTTAGCTTCTGGTTATAGAGGATTAAAGCAATATAAAAGAGAATTGTGGTTATTGGGATTTCTAACTATACGTAATTTTATGATTATGAATAAGTTAGATTTAACTCTGGTTACAGCTAAATTCTCTACAGTTATTCTTTGGTATACAGGTTTTAAGGTCAATCGTTCAGGCGTTATGATACATCTACCAACTGGAAGTGTAGAAGTATATTCTGCCTGTTCTGGAATTGATCTAATTATAGATTTATTAAGTTTAGCAGTACTATTTATTTATTTGTTAAATCTCAGTTGGCAGCAAAAAATTATGATACCTATAGTAGCTGCCTGCTTAGGATTTGTGATTAATGGATTTAGAGTCGCATTAATGGCTATTTTGGTAGCACAAGGTGATAATCAGGCTTTTGAATATTGGCATCTTGGAGATGGTTCTTTAATATTTTCTACAGTAGCTAGTTTATTTTTGTGTTGTTTCTGCTGGTTTTTACTAAGTAGAAATGAGAAAGAAAGTAAAAATTCTATCAATTACTCAAAGTAATGTTTTGGAAAGAAAACCGCATTCAATTTTTAGCTTTCATCTTCAGTGTAGGGGTATTAGTTGCGGGAAAATCAATTTTTTTTCCTCCAAGTAAAGAACAAACTCATACCTTTACCTTTTCTGAAGAAGTACCTTTAGCGCAATGGCAAGCTAGTGTTGCTATGCCAATACAATCTTTACCTGAAACTCAGCAAAACCCAGATTTATTAGCTAGAAAACATTATAGATACGTTAAAAATGATTTATCGTTAGATATTGAGATGCGTTATTTGCAGAATTTTTATTATGCAGATATTGGTGCATACATTCAACGCAATCTTGGTATAAAATCTTCTACCTTAATGCGTCAACAAAAAGGAGTTGGGTACTACGGACTAGGAATAGATAAACAAAAAGCTTATCTTAGTAGTTGTATTAATCCACGAGGGGGTAGCACATTCACTCACGCGCAGTTTAGAGAAAATCGCATTTTTCAAGATATCAGTTTGAATCGTGTAATACCAATCTTACTTGGAAAAGAAGCCCTTTTAGATAAACGCTGTTTATGGGTATATTTATCAATTCCTTTAGAAAAGTCTTCCCCTGAAGAAGCCTACCAAACACTAGAAAAAGCTTGGTTTTCTTGGTATCAGTGGTGGCAACCTCGATTTCCTAAACTTTGAATTTTAATAACTTTACTTTTGTAATTCATTTACCTTTTAATTATGGCTGAAACAAACATTCGTGAATCTAATACTAGTGAATCTACTAGCCGTGAAACAGACATCCGTGAATTTGTTGAGTTAGAATTCACTAAATTAAGTAAACTGGTAGGGAATATACAACCTCTCCTAGAACTAGTTAATCTTTGGCGTTTTCTTGGCTATGGTATGCTGTTGTTGGCACTTCTAGACTTAGTTGATATTTTTGTGCCACCAAGCTTTATGAATCCTACTTGGGAATTTCAAACGATGGGCAGGTTGGTAAACCAAGTGGGAATACCATTAATTGGATTACTTTTTGTCTTTTCTGGTAAGTTAGCAAAACGAGCCAGATGGGAATCAGGTGTTTTGGCGTTATTATCTCGTTTAAGTCTGTTAGTTGCATTGTTATACTTGCTGCTAATTCCTTTAGGTGTGGTTAACACAATACGTTTGTATAACACTAACCTTGAGCAAATTAAGACTGGCTATGAACAAAGACTGTCTCAAGCTAATCAGGTTGAACAGCAACTAAATAAAACTTCACCCACAGACATAGATAATTTAATTAAGCGCCAAGGTGGTTCATTAAATGGTAGAAGCCCAGAAGATGTCAAAAATCAAATTCTTTCACAACTCAACCAAACCAAGCAACAACTCAAAACTCAAAAGGAAACAAATCAGTCTTCTGTAACGTTCAATTTACTGAAAAACTCTGTAAGATGGAATATAGGAGCTTTGATATCCGCAGTTTTGTTTATTCTGATTTGGAAGGAAACACGCTGGGCTAGAAAAAAATCAGCGTAGTTCCAGAAAAAGTGAACTTTTGAAGGCTAGAATATGATACATCTAGCCTTAGTTGAAAAAATCTGTTACAAAAAGATGAAACTCACTTATGAGTTTCATTTTTTTGTATTTATAAAATAAATATGTACTATGAGTAAATAAACTAAAACTCAGGTTAAAATCATGCACCTGTATAACCTGTAATTATCCAAAGTAGAGAGCGAGCAACATCACGAAAAATGCGAAGAACGGATTCTAGTTCCGTCGGCTGAGATTGTACGGGGATAGGAGTAAAGGCAATACCTCGACTACCAAGAATAATAGTAGCGATCGCCTTGGCTCTAGGCATATGAAATTCAGAAGTAATTAGGAATAGGTGTTGTATCTGCTGTTGGTGGAAAGCATCAACTAATGTAGTAAAGTTAGTCACAGTATCCTTAGCACGGTAGTCAAGATAAAGACGACTATCAGCAATACCTGCGGTGTGAAAAATTGCCCTAGCTTTGTGTAGCGGTTTACCCGAAGAAACCCAAATTTTCATATCTGGATAATATTGGGCAAATAAAGCAGTAAATTCTTCTCTGTTTGAACCACCACCAAGAGTTAAGATAGCTTGGGGTTTGGGAGTTTGGTAATGTGTGATCGCTAGTTTTATCGGTATCGTAAGTAGTAAAGCGAGAATCATACCTGCCAAAAAAGACATCCAAGTTTTTTTGAGTCTATAGGCTAACAATTTCATAACAGGACTAACCCTGTTGTGTCACTTTAGGCAGAGGAAAAATAGAATTCAGGGTGAGTTAGGAAGATAAAAATTGGAGAAGTGAGCCGATAAACGATGGCTTGAAGTTTAGAAAAACCACTATAGAGTTGAGGAATAGGAAAAACTGTTAACCAGGGATATATGAGGTTAAATAAAATAAAAGGTTGAACAATTAAACGGAGATTATTCAAAATATTCTTCCAACCTTTACCATTATCCCACCAAGGGTGAGAAGCAAATGTTGATTGAGAATCACCTGGAGAAGGACGCAGAGATTCTGAATGAAGACTAACCATGAGGTAGGCACTACATACAATTTCCCACCAACGTTCAATATCTTCATAGCGAGTAAAACGATAATCTGCCCAACCTAACTCATTCTTACTTTGTTTTAAGCCATATTCAACCCAGGTTCTTAAGCCATAGAAATTCCCAACTTCTCTTGATGTAATGTCTGGGTATTTACTCATGACATACCAGGTAGAATTTCCTGGTAAGTTAAGAGTGTCTGTGGTAATTTGCCAATATCTATGCTCTCCACGTTTTCCATGAATTATTTCACGAGTAAACCGATTCTCACTGCTTAAATCAGAGAATACTCTTTTAAACTTCTGCCACTTTAAGTATTGAGTATACTGACCCTTAAGCAAGTCTACAGAATGGTTTGAGCGAATTGCTACTAAATAGTTTAAGTCTAGTTCATCTAACACTGATATGAAATTCGTTCCACTCTCTCCCTTCGGGTTCGCAGTCGCTTCAAGTCGGCAAAGCCGCCCAACGCGCTGCTCACCATATAAACTATCTACCAGTACCAAGTTGAATTTAAAACCCATCGACTGTAACTTTCGGATTAGCATTGCCCCAATTTGAGGCTTGGTAAGATATTTATCTCCTGGCTTTAATTTCTCCCGCAGCTTGTATACTTCAAAGAGTAATGGGAATGTCATTCCGCAGAAGACCCCGTATGCTGTGACTGCCACAACTCCATTCTCTACTTTTCCTAGATTGCCTATATACTGCCGTTTCACATAATCTGTTTTATTACCTTTCTTTTTATCTCCGGTTTCATCAATAATTAAAATGATTGGTCTACCTTTTAATACTTCTAAAATTAGTGACAAGCGCAAAGCTCTCAACTGTTCTACTTCCCAAGATGGTGTAGTTAAGAAATGGTGTAGCCCTTGATAGTTATCTAGCCCGACAATTTTTGCTATTTCTGGCAAGCTTTTACGTTTTACTTCAGAAATACATCCTATATGCAGATACTTAAATGCTTCAAAATTTCTCACATCTGAAAACAGCTTTTTATACCAAAGACAATATTCATCCACAAATTTAACGGTTTCTTTGGGTGGACGAGGCTCTACCATGCTCTGTGTCTTCGTTCTGGGCGTTATACATCCTTATACTACCGCGATAGTGACACAACAGGGATAAATACTTGGATGATGCTGGCAAGATTAGTCTATTCCAGTTGATTTATTGTGTAACTTTTCTAACTCAATTAAACGAATAGATAACAATATTTCAGCTAACATTCGTTGAAAAGCATAATACCAACCAGGCCAGCCATCCCAGATTCCGCCTTTGAGAATTAGGCAATACAAGAGGATGATGAAGGGAGCTAGAACTTTTTGTTTGCGGATGCGATCGCCTAAACTCAGTTCACTAGCAGGCGTTTCCAGTAGCTTTTTGCTCTCAATCACCATATAACGATCCTGCGCCCATAGCCAACGCGTCAAGGATTTGCGATCGTCATGGTGAATGTAGTTAGAAAGCATTGCACACTGGCCCGTTAGTTGCAAAAGTTGAGTGTGTCCATCATCTATATAAATTGCTTTATCTTGGCGAAATAAAACTTGGCGCGGAGGAAGTATAGTACCTCTTAAGGGTTTACCAAGAATACAATATTTGAATTTGGCAGCATAGCCATTTACTAATCCATTTGTTGGCAAAGATGCAATTTCAGTAATTAGTTCATCTGTAACGATGTAGTCTGCATCTAAAGAAAGCACCCATTGAGATGCAACTTGCTCTAATCCAAAGTTCCACTGTTGAGTATGAGTATCAAATTTACGTTGAAAAACTTTAACTTGTGGATAGCAAGATAATATTTCTAAGGTTTCGTCTGTGCTGTAGCTGTCAATAACTATAATTGTTTTAGCCCAGTCAAGATGTTGCAGTGTGCGATCAATATTGGCAGCTTCATTATAGGTAAGTATTAGGGGAGTAATTTTTGTCAGCATTTATATAATGACTTATATCTGGTTCAATTACGTAAAATTTATTTTAATTATTTTTCTAATAAAAGCTTAAAATCAGCAAGATATAAATCAGCTACTTTCTCATATCTATATTCCCATGCTTTTTGAATAGCTTTCATACTCATATAAGATATTTTTTCTGGGTTTTGAATGACATGGGTAAACACTGCTGCTAAATTTTGTGCTGCATCGTTACCACGATGATTAAAGAAATACCCTGTTTCTCCATCCTGAATATAATCTTGAAAACAAGATAAATTAGATACTATTGGAACTAGACCAGTTGCCATTGCTTCAAGAGGTGCGATTGGAAAGGCTTCTCCTTTTTCTGCTAATGAAGGATAGCAAAACAAATCTGCATCTCTATATATATCCGCCAATTTTTTGGTATCAAAAATTGGGTTTAAAAATTCAACGTTAAGAGATTCTGATTGTAGTTGCAATTGATCAAAATATTTTTCACCACCACCACCTTGACTACTTTTTATAGGGCCAATAATCCTGAGTCTGACTTGAGATATTTGCTTTGATAAGATTGAAAACGCCTCTAATAATAAATGAATTCCTTTTTCGGGATGAATTCTACCCACATATAATATTACTTTCTCTCCTCTGTCTTGTCTTGGTAGAGTAGGTGGAGAAAATATTTGTGTGTCAACAGGATTAGGAATAATTTTTATGCGAGGAATAGCATCAGGATATTGTTTGGCAATACCTTCATAAAGTGCTTTTGATAGTACGATAAAGCGATGTGCATAAGCATATAAACGGTATTGTCCTTTAGGAAATCGTCCAACACTAATAACAATTTTGCCAACACCAAACCGTAGAGGAGCAAATACAGGCAACCAAAAATCGTTGATGACCAATATGTTTGATTTTGGTAATGTGGGAAAAGTCAAAAGAGCATAAACTAAATCTTTCAACAGGTCAAGCCAGATATTTGTACTTTGGGGAAATCCACCCCGACGTATGTATTGCACACCATTGATTGTTTCTGTTAGAGGTTGCCCTGGATAGGAACGACACAAGATAGTGACATCATGGCCTGCGGCAGCAAATTCTTCTGCTAAACCTTGCCAGAGACGATGATGCGCTCCTCCTTGTATGGCAGGAAGGGGAAACCAAGGCCCTGTAACAATAGTAATAATCATGCTGATGTCTCCCTAAAACTAATAAAGGTGAACACAAATAGGCGGTTCGCCACCACCAAGAATCCAGTAATAAAAGTCAGACATCTGCTTGGCTACTGAGTTCCAAGAATATCTTGTTTGTACTAAATTTCTGCCTCTATCACCCATTTTCTGTCTCTCCGCAGCAGAAATTTTCATTGCCTCAGTCAGAGTAATCGCTAATGCTTGCTGATTATCTTCTATCCACCAACCACAGCTATGGGTTTCTAATTCTTGCCAAGGTGCGCCCTTAGTTGTCACAACAGGCACACCGTAAGCCAACGATTCTGCGATCGCAATGCCAAAATTTTCTGAGTGAGTAGGCAATACAAATAAATCAGCATTAGTCAGGGCAGAATATTTCAATTGTCCAGAAAGCATACCAGTAAAAGTTACCTGTTGCTTCAAGTTGAACCTTTCAACTAACATTTGTAACTCTGATTGATAGCCAATTAAGTCTGCACCTGCAATAATTAGATGCCAATCAGGAAAGGAATTAGCTAAAGATTGCCACACGTATAGTAAGTTATCCAAGCCTTTCTTTGGATGGATTCTTGAGAGGAAAAGCAACCATTTTTTTTGAGCTAGTTCAGGAAATATTTCGGTTAATACTTGTCTATTAGCTTGTTCATTAGTTGTAGGGATGCTAACACCGTTAGGAATTAGCGCGACTGGTTGTTTGTATCCTAAGTTGCGAATAGACTGAACTTCTTCAGCCGAGGTTGCATGAAAGGCAGTAGCATTATCTAAATTGTGCTTCTCGTATAACAACCAAGCAGGCCATTTTTTATACCAGCTATTGTTTAATGACCATGATTCTACCATACCTCTAGGAGAAATAACTAGAGGTATTTTGTTACGAACTGCCGCCTTGCGAGCATAAAGATTGGGAAACATCCATAATCCATGATTATGAATTAGGTCTAATTCTTGTGATGCTAGTTTTGTCAGATAATTACTAGCTGATGGTTGCCATCCTCTGACATATATTGCTAGTTTTTTAGCAATTAGACTATGTAATTCTACACTTTCAACAGGAAGCTGTCGCCCATTTAATTGATAGTCGAGAGTGAATAAGTGTGAATATATATTGTTATGAGATAAAGCTTTTGCTAGATTTGTGATAGAGTAAGCAGGCCCACCGACATTCTCGTTGATACTGGCAACTACTTGGCAAATTCGAGGTTTATTAACTACTATTTTAGGCTGCAACAGCATATAATTTTTTGTTGCTTTTCAGCTATTATGACTAATTATAAAATATTTGTTGTTCTAATAAATTAGAGGAATATAAAATATTATTTACTTAAACTGTTTTTCAAAGTAATAACCAATGCTCTCTTGAAAGTGGTCAAAACCAAATTTGGTAATCACCCTATTTCTTAATTCTTCTGGTTGGTACATAAGGGAGTTAGGATATTCCCCACGTAATATTTGAATTATAGTTTGAGCGATCGCTTCTATATCATCTGGGTCAACCAGCGCGCCTAATTCTCCCTGGCAAAGTGCATCAACAGCACCATCCTGATTACCTCCCAGAGTGGGTTTACCACAGGCCATAGCTTCTAGGTGAACTATGCCAAAGCCTTCACCCTTACTGGGCATGGCAAAAAGATCACAAAGATTATAATAATCCCGCAGTTCTTGATCAGGGATATAGCCAGCTAAGGTTACACAGTCTTGGAGTTGTAGTTTGACTATTAACTGTTCAATTCTGGCGCGGTCATTTCCTTCCCCCACTAAAACATAATGCACATCGGGAATAGCTTGATGAATTTGAGGCAAAGCTTGCAAAATTTTGTCATAGCCCTTACACCTTTGTGGTGATTGGGAAAGACGGGTAACAGTAAGAATAACTGGTTGCTGAGGATTTAAGCCATATTGTTTGAGGAGATGATCCGGCTTAGATGCAATTTGAAAATTATCAGCATTGAAGGTATTGGGTAGAACTACAACTTTCTCTGGCTGTAGTTTTTGTTCTTGCAAAAGGCGATCGCGCGTATAGCTACTTACGGCTAAAATCAAGTCAGCATTTTCTAGGGCTTTCTTAACTAGGGGATTTTGGATATCCCAAGCATCAATACCATGTGCTGCAACCCAGTAGGGAATGCCTATTAACTTTTTCAACAAGTTAGCAGTAACACTAAAGTTGGGATGGGTGGAAAAAATCAATTTGGGACGTTGCTGAAGCCCAAGACCAATCATTTGAGCCGCAAGGGCTGGAGTACGTAAGGCTAAAGGCCAATTACCAGCCGTATGAAAACATAAATTAGCTGATTTTGGTGGTACACCTGTATCATGTTTAATCACAATATCGTAGACACAATCAGGGTAAAGACTTTGAAATGCTGTTAAACACAAAGAAGAGTAACGCTGAATCCCCCCTGTTGAGTTGAATAGGGCAGGAAACCAAAGATGAAAGCGGTATTTACTTTTGCTAGAGGGCTGTTTAATCACTTTTGGGAAAATTGTGTAGGTATTATATTATTTTGGGCGTTGCATAAATGCGGGATGAATTAGCTAAATACAGGTATTTCTCTATACTTAAGGTAATGTAGTAACAATTTAATGGATAGCTTAAGCATATCTACAGATTTGGAGTAACATAATGTTTTGCGATGTAGACGTGCCAGATAATGGCGTAAACGTGTATTTTCTCCTTCAACTCTCGTCATATATGTTTTGCTAATAATATGGTCTCCTGGGTTAATGAAACTAGCGTAAACAGGCCATCCATCTGTGACGTAAAAATAGCATCCCCAGAAGCTAACAATACTCCATAAAGGTTTAAAGGTTTCTGCGCTATGGTCTCCTACAACCCAAGCCAAAATTCCTTGACTAAAGTGGTCTAACGCCGTCCATATCCAAATTTTGTTTTTTTTGACTGCACAAAAGTTTCCAGTTCATCTAATTCCCCAACGGATGGTATTTTATCTGTTGGCGGTGCCTCTGGTAAGTTTTCACCAATTTGTTTTACCCAGTTAATTATCGTCGTATGATGAACTCCTGTCTGACGTTCAATTGCTCTAAAGCCAGCACCATTAACGTATGCTTTTAAACATTCTATTTTTTTCTCATCTGAGTATCTTTTTAGTGGGCTGTAGACATCAATGAATTGGCGAGCGCATGATACACAAATGTAATTTTGCTTACCTCTTCGCTTTCCGTTCTTACGAATTTTTGTAGCTCCGCAGTATGGACATTGCACAGTAGGTGTCCTCAATTCATCCCTTTATTATGCAATGCCTTATTTTGTTTAAATAACTAGCTTTACCTGACTTTCACTTGGCGTGATAGATGAAATTACATAGTCTAATGCTTGTTTTAAACCCTGACTTGCCTGAGTATAACTGTACTGAGAAACAATTTTTTGACTTTCCTCGCCCCATTGTTGCAAACGCTGACGATCAGAAAATGCTTCTTGCAGACTAGCAGCTAAAGCTGACACATCACCAGCTGGAAACACAAGCCCATTGCGTTGCGGATAAATCAAATCTTGAGCGCAACCTACATAACTGCTGACAATTACTGGACAAGACAAGCACATTGCTTCATTAATCGCTAGTCCCCAAGTTTCTGAAGTACCGTAACTAGGTAACACGAATAAATCAGCAATTGCATAAGTACGAGGCATCAAAGTTTGATTTTGAAAAGGCGCAAAGTAGATATTTGCGTGTTTTGCGGCGGTTGCTTTTAAGTCTGTTTCTAAAGAACCTCCACCAACGAATAGTAAGGAAACTTGAGATAAGTTCGCAATTAAAAAAGCTTGTAGTAAATCTAAAGGACGTTTTTTGGGTTCAAACTTGCCAGCAAATACAATCACTGCATGATCTAATGGGATGCCCAATTCCTGTTTCCAAGTTATTGCTTGCTGTTTAGCATGAGCAGCTTGAGAAAAAAAGCGATCATTATCTACAGTATGAGGAGAGAAAAATAGCTGATCACTGGGTACACCATGATATTTAAAATATTCATAATTTGCTTTTCCTACATACAGACAACCAGCAAAACGCCGATAAATTTGGGTAATAAATTGCTGACGCGCCCAGGCTTTGATTCCAGTAGGTTTTAGTAGGCGATGAGAATCACCTCGAAATAGTAACGGTATTCTACGGGAGTCCCAATGCAATAAAAAGTTATAGATGCTGGCATAGTTATAATTCATCAACAACACTGCATTAGGATTATAAGCTTTTACCTGTGAGATTAAAGATGGATTTTGTAACCCCCAAAAATGACTAACTCCTGGTTTAGAACTAACGTTTGGTACAAACTCATATTTATATCCATCTAGTAAAGGGATATCCCACTGCAAAACTTGTTGGAATCCGGCATCAAGCTTTTGGGTGACACCAAAATCCCACAAATAAAACACTTTAATTTGTAAATGATCATCATGAGCTAGATAGCGAAACCAAGGAGCATAATACTGTATTGGATGAGAAGTAATAATGGCTAATTTAGTTTTATTCATGATTTAAAGCATTCTTCTTCCCTGAAAACTATAACTAGGAACTCGCTGTTTCTTCATTAAAAAAAGTGCGATGCCAGTTAGAACTGTACTTGATTGAGATAAAGCAGCAACATATACTCCAGCAGAATATTCTGATTGAAATGCAAAGGACATCATCATGACAGCAAATAAAGACTGAACTGAAAGAATTGGTGCATTAATACTCCAACGAGTAGCTTTTCCATAGGCTGCACCTAGTATGATTGCCAATCCGCCACAACCCATTAATCCAAAATTCGCGTATGATTCTGCTAGTAAACCCCAGCCAATAGTAGTTGCTAAACTCTGTTCGCGCGTTTGAAGTTTATAATGTATATTTAACAAACTTGTACCTTCGTGCGACCTAATCTTATTAGGGTTAAATATTCGTGGGACTATTAACTCTGGTAATATTGAATATGTCTGTCCATACATATATGGGATAGGATATGGGCTTTTCTTTTGAGCTAAAAGTAGCATTTGAACTACACTAGCACGCTCAAAAAATGAAGATTTTTCTTCTTTATTAGATAAATTCTCCTGATCATTATGCTTATTAACATAGTCTAGTGAATAACCTATCCATTCAGCATATCTAGTAGGATATTCCCAGGGTTGAAGATAATACTGTGTAGTACCCCAGTATTTATGTCTCATTTCACCCTTGCCATAGTGGAGTAAAGAAACGCATACTAGGACTATAATAATCGGTATTATAGGAACTTTTTTGCTGGAAATCGTAAAAGCGATCGCTGCAAGTAGAAATGAACTAGAAGCACCCACAAGCAAATAGCCTAATGAGTTTGTTATCATGTATGCAGACAATAAAAAAATAAACAATATACTTTGCAGTTTGTTTAATTCTTTATTACCTAACTGATAAGCAAGGACAAAAGTAGCCAGTGCATTTAGTCCTAAAATGGCAGCACGAAATGCGGTGAATAAACCGCCGTTTATAAGAGATAGCCAACCCCAATTCCCGTAAAAAGACACATTAAAAAAAACACCAACTATTAAAATAAAGAAGAAAAACTTATTGCCCTTGCGATTACCTAAAGTTCGGTAAAATTTAAGTGTTCGCGGTGTAGATTTGACAAATGAAAACCATACTGAAGTTCCAATGATGAGAAATCCAGCTACAGTCAGACTGGCAAATAATTGATTTTCTACAGAGTAAGTTAAAACAGTGGGATGATGAGTTACAAGGGGTAAGCCATAAGTCCAAATATGTGTAAGAGCAAAAAAGGGAAAAACAGGCATTCCCTTAGCACGACCTGAACACCAAAGATAGTTAGGTAACAAAGCTGCAACGGTGACGAAAACAGCACCTAATTTACTTACAAAGGGAGTATCTTTTACTAAAAAAAGTTCATAGAAAACCAATCCCAATGATATGAACCAAAACACCCTCAATAATTGTTTCTGTTCTTTTTTTGGTGGAGAAGGTAAGTATACCCATGACTGAGGTGTTGAATTGATAGATTGGTTCATAATGATTAATTTATCCAGCAGTGGTAAGACATCTATCAAAAATGGCACATTGTTTGTGAGTCATTGCTCTAGCAGTATAGGGTTGAAAGGCTGACCAATCGGTGTCTGGTTGAAATCCTTTATTAATAGATAGTAACCAATTTAGTTGCGTAATGACTTGGGATAACAAATCTTGTGGTTCTTGCTTTGAAGTAAAGGTTACAGCTTGGCCTGCTTGGCAGCGATGCAAGATATCAACTACAGAACTTTGATGATGGAAAATTGCTAAGATAGGTTTTTTGGCTAGAATGCAGGGATAAAGTTTAGATGCCGTATAATCAGGATCATCAGAGCCAATTAGTACAATAGCATCGCTATCGACAAGAATTTGTAGTGCCTCAAAATAAGGAATGCGATGGGGATGTTCAGTTACTAAGTCTGCAATCCCTAATTCTTGAGCTATTGGCTCTATAGTTTTGACAGCTAAATTACCAGGAGCATAGCTAGTACCAACAAAGTGTAACTGTACAGACTGCCAAATTTCTGGGTTTTGGTGACGGTGTGACTGAATACCTAAAAACAAAGACCGCACCGCTAAAGCCATATCATAGCCGCCTCGTCCTACATACACCCAATGGCGTTTACCGTCATTGGGGTTAAAGATTGTTTGCTGAATATTCAGGCTAGAAAGTGCTGAGAAATCAGGTTCAGGCGCACCAAACGGTAGAACTGTAAATTGTTCGGGTTTTAAATATGGATAGCGTTGTTGTAAGGTTTTTGGATATGCTGGTGAAACGCTAATTACATGAGCAACTTGACTTACAGCCTTTGGTTCTAATAATTTTGCTTGGAGTTGAGCAAATCCATGCTTAAAGCGTCCTCCTGGTGGCTGAGTTCCTGTTTGTTTGTAGTAATCACTGAGCCAAGGATCTTGAAAGTCCAAGACATAAGGTATTTTAAAACTTTGATACCATATACTACCTAGCCACATGGTGAGAAATACGGTTGTGGAAAAGTAGATTAAATCAAATTTTTGTTGACGAAGTAGGCGATCGCCTGCTTGTAAAATATATGGTAAACATCGTAGCCCCAAACTACTCATACCAATACGCCGAGTTTGTTTAACAGGTAATGCGCCTGTGTATGTAATGGGAATATGAGAGGGAATTGTTTTTAATAGTATGGGGTCTTGAATCCCTTCAACACAATCTGGACGGACTGTCAGAACGTGTGCTTCCCAAGCAAATTGTTCCATGTAGGGTAGAGACATTCGCACCCGTTGATGGTCGGGGGCGTTAATTGGTGGGAAATGGGGGCTAACAATTAAAACTTTACGCTTTAAAGTAGGATACATCAGATATCACAATTTAATTGCTGTTTTCAATTTTAATTATTCTCATAGATTTTTATTTGCAATATTTTGAAGACCACCCCCACAACTTAAAATTGATTCATTTGTAACATTCTTTAGTATTTCAGCATTTTCATTATTGAAATATAAATATAAATTTGCACCTTTATAGTTTTTTATAAAATCTACTATTTTATAATAACTAAGATATTCATCATAATAATTTATTACATTCTTTTTCATGATGTTGATAGTGTCATTATCTATCTGAGTTATTTTATCAATTAAGTCATACATTTCGTCTAACGTTTTATACACTAAACAGTTTTTCCCATGAATTAGATTAGGATACAACCAGTTTTCATAAGAAATGATAGGTATTGTACCTACTGACATTGCTTCAATTACATTGTGGCACATCAACATATATCCACCAGGTAATGCCAAGAAAAAATTAGCATTTGACAACTCTATCAACCATTTTTCTTGCAATCCTTTTTTCTGGCAAAGAAGCAGAGAATAATTACTGTATTTCTCTGCTTTTTTTGTCAAATGTTTTCTTTCCCAAATGTTATCAATTACCTTTATATTCAATTGTTTTGTGTGTTTTATCAAAAATTCCACACTTCTATCACGCGAAGGAACTCCATAATATCTTTCCACTAAGTGTTTATCACCTACAAACCCAACGTTTCCCGAAAATAAAATAGACCATAATCTGTGATTACTTCTAAATTCACTTAATTTATTAGTATATTGTTGATAGTTTTGGAGGAAAGATGGATGAACTGAATAAGGAATTAAAAATGACTCTGAGCAAGGTTTCTGCGCCACATCTTGTTCCACAAGAATTCGCAATTTTTCTGGCTTGACTGAATAATTATGCTGTTGAAGATTTTCAGTAACAAGTGTTGTTATTTTTAAATCATCAGGTATTTTATTAACTATTTTTAGATTTTTTATAGATAATAGTCTTCTTCCTTCATAACCTAATTTTATATAATTTTTAATATTAAAATCCCATATAAAAATAAGTTGTGTATGTGACATACTGAGAAAATATAAAATCTGAAAAAGATATCTTTTTTGTACATTATTTAAATCAACAACAGCAATATTTTCATATTTAGGAATCTTATATTTATTGTTAAAATAACTTTTAATAAAACTAGGATACTGAAATATATAATTCTCGGTTAATCTTTGCGGAAGTCTCTTTTCTATAAAAACAAACTCCATAAGACTGTTTAGCAATTTGGTGATATAAATAATATTTTGTTTCAGCATTTTGCAAAATCTTAATTTATCTAGATTTAATGTTAGAAAATAGAGGTAGCTAAACTATGATACATCTGCTCATATTGGCTTACGATTAAATTAGTAGAAAAAAACTCTTCAACACGCTGACGGCAATCTTGTCGATTTAACTTAGGTAAACTGTTAATGGCTACTACAGCTTCATCAATACTGTTAATTAAGTAACCATCAATACTTTGCCTGATAATCTCTGGTAATGCTCCTCTGGGACAAGATATTACAGGAGTACCACAAGCAAGAGCTTCAGCAAAAACAATCCCGAAAGGTTCTTCCCATTCTATGGGAACAATCATGGCAGCAGCCTGTCCCAGAAGTTCATTTTTTTGAGTATCATTTACAGTCCCAACATACTCGATCCCATCTTTTCCCAAGTGAGGAACAATTTCTTCTTGCCAGTATTTACCAGTTTCTCCGGTTGTACCGTGATTACCTGCAATAATTAAGCTGCGTCCGGTTTTTTTGGCAATAGTGATCGCTGTATGCGCTCCTTTAATTCGCTCTACTCGACTGAGAAATACTAGGGGTGCATCGGGAGCTACCTTTGGTTGAAAAGTGTATTTTTCTAGTTCTACACAGTTATGGATAGTATGCCAAACACCCCCAGCCTTTCGTCCAATGTTACAAATATAATTACTACAACCTGTAAAAGTCAGAGAACCCTTGGCAAGTTTGACACCCCAGCTAGTGGTGCGATGGCTGGGATTTCGCTGATAAGACATCACCTTGGGGATATCAGAGGATAACAGGGGTAATAAATACAGGATACGCGAGAAGCTATGGATAATATCAGGCTGAAACTGCTGCACTGCTGACCATAGAGTCAATGTATTTTGGAGTGCATCTAATTTGTTTTGCGATCGCTTCCCTGGCCAAGCAAAAGACTTATTTGCTGGTGATGTTGAATCAGCGTTAGCAACCAGTCCAACTGTATGTCCACGAGCTTGCAATCCTGCGACAAGTAAATCAACAATACGTTCAATGCCACCATATAGTTTTGGTGGTACTGGTAATTCAGGATCGGCTGTAAGCAGGATTTTCATGGCTATGATTTAGCTATTCTTTGTTGATATCGCCAGTTATTTAAAGGTTTTTCAACTAATTTGAAAAAGATAATACTAACGGTAATTGCCACAGCCCATCCTAACACTTGCAGTACAAGTATCATTATGCTGTCAACGGGAATAAATCTTGTTCCTAGATTTACTACTCTTCCTTGAAAGGGAACATGAAGTAGATAAAGCGAATATGATATTAAACCAAAAGATTTAAGCCAATTTATCAAGTTAATTGAATTGATAATATTATCAAACCTATATAACAAATAAATGATTATTGCGAAAATACTACTAAACCAGAGTTGATTTTGATCATGAATCAAGTGAATCCAAGCGCCTATAGCACCTAGTATCATAATTAAAGTTATAGATAGATTTTGATGATAAGTATGATTTTTATGCTTCGCAAATAAAGCAGTAAATACTAGAGATCCACATACAAATTCAGACCAATATCTTATCCAACCTAGCTTTGAGTCATGAGGCATAAATATTGCCATAAATGCTAAGAATAATCCCAGGAACAAAGATAAATTTTGACTAATCTTGTTTCTAATTATTAAAAGAGTAGCAACAATCAAATAAAATCCTATTTCTACCACCAATGACCAGTAGACAACAACATAAAAAGGAACATTCAAATAGGGCTGTATGAGAAACAAATTTCCGAACCAAATCTCCCATGAAGAAGGAATTGCATCTGCTAAATTCACTTTATTAAAAGGTGAAGATATAATATTTAAACTTAAAGTTAATAAAAATGCTATCCAGTAAGTTGGCATTAAACGCAAAATTCTAGTTTGTAGAAATGCCCATGAACTACCACCCTTAAGAATTAGTTTATAGACGCTGGCTGTAATACAATAGCCGCTAATAACAAAGAAAATATGCACTCCTAACCAACCAGGAGCCGCAACGGATTTTATTATTTCCACTAATGGATGAAGAGATTTATCAAAAGTAGTTCCAAAACCGTGAAAAAGCATCACCCATAAAGCAGCAATACCACGCCAGTGGTCTAGGGTTTTGTATTGTGGATTCCAATATGTCATATAATAGCCAGCACAACTTAAAACTATAAATTACAATTAACAAAAAGAGCATTACAAAAGCCAAAGTATCTTTTGTTCTCTCCCCATCTAAAAACTTCATAAAAGCCAGAAAACTTAAAATTATTTTTCACTAAAAATTTGTTTAATTCTCCAAAATCTTGGCATTCTTTATTATGTTCATCAAAATCTATTTCTGCATAAATGAAATTAATTAAGTTATTCTTAACGTAAAATTCAGCACCATAAATAACTTCTAATTCATACCCTTGCACATCCATCTTTAGAATATCAATACTAGTTAGTTGACGTTTCTTAGCAATTGTATCGATTGTTGTAATTTTTACCGTTTCAGTTTTTTTAAAGTTTGAGGGTAATTCACTAGGCTCAATCAAAGTATTGAGTTCCGAATCTTCTCTGATGTAAATTAACTTTTCGCTCTCATGAGAGCCAAGTGCTGAATGAAAACACTGGATTTTATTTAAGTAGTGAGTATTTTTCTGTAGTGTTTTAAAAGTTTCATTTATTGGTTCAAATGCAAATATCTCGGCTTGTGGGAAATGCCAGTTTAAGAATCTACTAGTTTGCCCTATGTTTGCGCCCACATCAAATATTGTTTTAATTTTCCTATTTTTAGCTATTCTTTTAATATCATATGGATAGCTAATTCCTTGAGGTACTATCCTGGTCAAAGGCATAAGCTCAGATGCTAATATCGTATTGCCAATATTAGACAAAGTTTTCCCAATAATATATCTATGATTCATGATTTAAGTAGATTTTTTTCAAAAAAACACAATTTTATTTTCTACAAATTCATACTTTTCCATACTTAATCACTTTAAGCATACTCCTTAATTATCCAAATTTTTAAGCATTAATTGCAATAATTTATCAAGCTGTTGTTCCCAAATAAATTTTTCTTTAAAAATTTCCAAAGAAGCTAATTTAGTTGTATTTAATGTATTAGAATCTTTCAATAAGTCATTAATTGCTTGGGCTAGTTCTATTGGATTATTGGTTATCAATCGACCAATAGCAGAATTTTGAGATAAAATCTCTCTTTGTCCAGCCGTATCAGTAGCAATAATCGCTAAACCGGCTTGTAGATATTGAAATAATTTATTTGTGACTGTAAGATTTCGACTAGGAATATCACTGCGCTCCAAAGCTAGACCAATATCATGTTCAGCGATGCGTGATAGTAACTCATTGTTGGGTACAGTAGGGTGAATAAATAGACGCTCTCGCCATTGCTCAGGTATTAATGGTTCTAACCATTGGCGGGAACTTTCAGGATAATTACCTCGCAAATGTATTTCTAAAGGAATGTTGATGTAAGGTAAAGACTGAAATAGGGTTTCTAGTCCACGTCCTGGTCCAATAGTTTGAGAGAACCAGTGAACAGAGGGTAAATTCAGATTCCGGCGATCGCGTTTTTGATGGTCAATTTGCGATCGCTCAGACCAGGGAAAAACGTTATAAATAACTGTGGGCTTGGGTGCGTTGTAAGCTTTAGCTAGAGCATCGGCTAAGGCATAGGATGTAGTCAAGCAATAGGTGCATTCTTTTACTAGCCTACTTTCTAGACTTTTTAGCTGCTCAATAGGACGGCTGACACGAGCTTCTGGTAATAAGTCTTCAGAAAACCAGTCTTCAAAATCTACACCTACTTTAAAGCCTTGATCTAAAAGTTTATTTGCTACCCAAAGTCCTGCTTCTGAGTGGACTATCGTTAAATCTGCACGGGTTTTTAAAGCAACTTTTAACATTGCTTCTGCTCCATAACCCAGCAATTCGGGTGAAAAAATTCCGAAACGTTGAAATTTTTCTTTAACTAAACGTGCTTGGAGGCGAACAGCCCAGTTGTTGAATCTTTGGCTTGGTTGAAAGTCGATAATAGGTGCAAATCGCCATTTTTTGTTGGCTATGATTAGGCGATCGCGCTCTACTAACTCAGGATCAAACCAAAAACCACGAACTGTGACATCATAACCTGCATTTGCTAAGGCTTCTGCTTCTTTTTGAGGGCGAGGAGCTGTGCAGAGATGTCCACCAATTAAAATTAGTATCTTTGCCATCAATCAGTTTTCATTTCCAGATTAATGTAGACTGAAGTGTAGTATTCAACTCAATTTTAAAGGTAGTATAAATTTGGTTCACGTTATTACTCGGAATATTTTAGAGATACTTTGGGAAACAGTGTGTTCTGATAATACTCTTCTTTGACCCTTGTATCTTAATTTTTGTCTTACATCGGGAGATTTAATTAAATATTGAATTTTTTCGACTAGATCGTCTACGTTACGATAAGTTTCGATTTCTTCTCCTAAATCGTATAGATGTTCCAGTCCTTCTGTCCATTCAGTTAAATAACAAGCTCCCATCATTGGGGCTTCAATATCACGCATTCGAGAGTAAGTATCAGGGTTAGAAAATGGATAACGATAACTAGGATAGCGATTGATACCTAAAGTAATTATGCTTTGTTGAATAATTGCTGTGTATTCATCTGCATTTGGTTGCTGTTTAACAAAATTGGTGAAGGTATCGTTAGCAATTCTTGGTATTGATTTAGATTTTAATTTTCTTAACCAGGCTAAAGTACCTTGGTGAGAGATAAATTTACATTGATTAATACCTGTTTGCCAAAAGCTTTGGTGCTTAGATACAGAAGAAATTGATGAACTAAAGGGGGTATTATCCCATCCACTACCTCTAATTTCAATAGGAACAAATGATAAAACTTGGGCAAGTAATGCTTCACGCTGTACATCACGAGAACCAATAAAGCTAACACCGTAATTTTCTGAATGCTTATAGCTTCTCTGATGATGTGGAATCCAAACAGGCATAGGTGCATAAAGATATTTAAGCTTTGCCTTCTGATACATTTTTAATGCCTTAAATTCTGGAACCCAATGTAAATCAAAGCAGTAAAATTCATTAGGTATTTGTGTAAATTCTCTAACATTGTCACAGAAAAAGTTGACGCAAGGTATACCTAATGACTGGATATGCTTAATAGCATCAGAGTTTATTTGTTGAGGAAATAAATAGCTTAAGAATAAATCAATAGCTTCGATTTCTTGTTGTTTTTTAATATAGTTAATAGTAGTTTCCCATGTAAAATCGCGCCACTCTTGTAATCTTTTAGTATCTGAATAAACTAAACCTTCCGCCCAATCAACTTCTTTTACTTCTATCCATTCATGCCCTGCTTCTTCAATTCCTTTTTTAAAATAATCTTCCCAAAACTTGTATGCTGGGATTGGATGTTTATGCAGAGACTGTAAACAACTTAATAAAATTCTCATAATTAATATTTTGTTTATACTTATTATTTTATTTGCAACTGCGGCAAATAAATACGTCTAAGCTTCTGAAGTCTTCTTGCTAATTTCCAGCCAAAAATATTTTCTATAAGTTTTATTAAAGGGCCAGAATCAAGTTTCAGGTCAGAGCCTCCAAGTATTTTTACTTTAGATTCGATTATTTGTAATAAATCTGGAACGTCTGGGTAAATACTATATATGTTACGTTGCAAGAGTGTAGCACAAGCATGACGAGTACGAAAACTATCTTCTACTGTAAGTAGATAATTTAAACATAGTAGTAATGCTTTAACAGCCGATGCCCAAGAATCTCTAGAAGTAGCTTTACTTAAACTATTTTGAAGACCAGAGCGATAATAAGTTTTAGCATCTGCACAGAACTTTACTCCTTTACTAGCTAATAATGCCCTACAAAAATATTCTCCATCATCATTTAAGGATAAGCCTTCGTTCCAAAAACCTGTTGCTTCAAAGATTTTACGGGGGATTAACCAAGCAGCAGGGTGCATCATCCAATTGCCTTCCCAAGCGCAAATCAGCCATTCAACAGGTGACATATCTGCCCAAAGAGGTTGAGGCTTAAATAATGCTTCTGATGGTGTTTTGTAAAATCTTGCCCATGCGCCTGATGCAATGTAATCAGAATTGCGATCGCAATTTAGAAGTTGCATTTGAAGCTCTATCTTGTCAGGTGCTAACAAATCATCAGCATCTAGATATTGAATAAAGTCTCCTTTCGCCTCTTGAATCGCTCGATTTCTAGCTGCACTTGCTCCCCGGTTAGTTTGACTGATAACTTTAACGCCCCTTGGCTCAAATTTCTTGGCTACTGTCAGACTCCCATCAGTTGAGCCATCATCTACTAAGATTATTTCTATATTTTTCCAAGTTTGCTGTAAGGCAGATTCCAATGTTTCTGCTAACCAAGGTTCAGCATTATAGCAAGGTATAAGTATAGAAACCAAAGGTCTCATGAAACTTGCTCCATTAAATTTATATATTAGAGTTTGTCTGACCTAAAAACAAATTCTGAGCAATATGCTTCCAGCCGTAACGAAAATACCAAGGCTTGGAGTCTGCAACATAGTGGTGTAACACTGCTTTAGGCTTAATGACTTCCTCTCGACTTGGCATAACGATGTAGTTTTCATCTGGCGCAACTGCACAGGATTTACCAGCCATAAGCATAGCGACAAGTGCTTGTTCTTGATAATAGTGAGTACCTTGCTGCTCAATCATTGTTTTACACCAATATTCGAGCTTATCCCAATCAATATCCTCACTTTTTAAACCACATATTCCTACATTTAGCCTTTCAGAAATTTCGGCTTGTGCTAAGGAAACCATTAAAGCATCTGAATAACCATAAGAATTTTCTACGTCTACCATATGGCATGGTTGCTGAGGAGATTTGAGCCAGTTCAACAGAAAATCAGGTGTGCGGAAGAATAACATATCTGAGTCAAGTACCAGTTTCCAACCGTTAGAACCAGTATGAATATCTGTTATCTTCCGCATATTTGGATAATTGAGGCGGCGTTCTCTCAGATATGGAAATTTGTGTTGTGGTAAGTGTTGATTTATATATTCTTCAATTTCTGGATTAAGAATAATTTTGGCATTAGGAAAAATTTTAATAATTTGAGCTTGATACTTCTTTTCTAGAGAGCCATCATCATAAATAATTGGTCGCAAAGTTAAGTTTGTATGTTGTGCCATTGAATAAGCACAAAAACAGGTCTGATACCAAAACTTTCGACCAGTCAAAAAATAGATATCAAGTGATTGTTGTAAGTTTTGCGGGCTAATTGGTAATAAACTATAAGCTGCTTGTTCCATCTGAATACTTGAAAAATGGTCTATTACCATATTAAGAGGGCCTTTGTGCATTGTTTTCTGCACAAATCCTTTAGGAGCATAGTAGAATATATAGGCGATCTCTCCTAGCTTCCATTCCTTGGCATAATGGCGGAGGTGATCACTAACTATATTGTGTTTATGATTTTTCATCCGATATCGCCATATCTTTCAATTTGCTAATAATTTAAATGCTATGAAGAATAGCTACCATTTCTTTTAAGTCTTCAAAACTTACTGTTTGTATTTGAGAATAATCAGGTCTTTGTATATGTCGAAGAACGAAAGCCGCATTTTTCGCCCCAATTAGTTTTGCTAGAGTTTGAAAAAATCTTCCTCCCAAGTGATTCAAACTTCCTTTCGGTGCTTTTTGCCAAATATCCATCATGTTATGTTCAAATGCTGAATTAAAATTTTTCGGCAATTTTCGCCAAGAAATAAAAGCGCACTCTCCTACAAGTCTACGCGCTTCATGTGTTAAATCACTAGAAGGGCAGTTTTTCATAAATGACATCATTACTGCCAGGGATGCTACTCCCAAATTTTCCCAGTGATCAGTATACCTTTCTTGTTCATGTTCACCTGCGATACTATAGTGACCATTAATTTTAGTGATTTTGGCATCATAAGCTGCCAAATTATAATAAATCCAGACATCTCCTACTGGATCAAATATCCTATTTTCTGGAACTAATGGATTACTCAAGTATTGCACCAAGTAACTTCTTCTGTATATTGGATTACTAGGAATTGGTTGAACTGCCAAATAAAACTCTGCTGAGTGATTAACATGGCGAAGAATACGTTTTGGTTGAAAGACTAAATTACTGTATTCCTCCTTAAGCTTGACAGTTGCCTCGTCAGTATAAGAAACATCTGCTTGGGATTCTTCTAAATCAGAGACTTGTAACGTCAGTTTATCTGCATGAACTAAATCATCTGAATCAAGAAATAAAACATATTTACCCTCTGCTTCTTTGAGTCCTCGATTTCTAGCAACAATTGAACCTTGATTTATTTGTCGAATAAAGCGAATAGGCAAATTCAAAAACCCTTGCAATTGCTCTGATAAAGGTTTTTTTGAACCATCATCAACAATAATTACTTCTACATTTAAATTATGAATTGCGTTCTTTATACTCTGAAGAGTATACTTCAGCATTTCAGCACGATTGTAGGCAGGAATAATTATGGACAAATCGTAATACATTTTTACTAATACTTTGGTATTTAATTTACTTTGTGATAGCTAGTAAATAATCTAAATATGAATATTACTGTAGGGTTTGCTGATTTTCACAATTTCATTCCACCAATCATCGGTGGGCTTTTGATATTTTTTCGATAAAATGCTGCGTAACCTCCTGCCAATTAACAATAAATTATCCTGTAGAACTTCCGTTTGAGGAATGTTTAATGAATTTCTGTATTTTCTAGCTTTATCGTATGCTGTATTTCTGGATTCAAATTTAATAGAAAATTTATCTTCCCAAAAAAATGATAAGATTGATAAATCAGGATTTTTTGTAGTTATTCTTCTATAAGTGAATAGAGGGATGGCGCAGGTTTGTGGGTTTTTATTTAAAGAGTTTTCTTTTGAATAAAAAATAGCAGCTTGGTTTTACTATTCATAATTATTCTATCATTTTCTTTATATCAATCAGTAAGTCCGCTTAATCCCTCAAACATTCCACAAGCACCTTGCCAATTGATGTAATTAGCAGGACTTTTCCAAGGTTGATAACTAAAAAACGCCTTTATCTGTCTGGGAATAACACTCCAACTAGGTATTTTTTGCCAGGGATGAATGTTATGAGCATCTAAAACTTGAACCCAGGAACGTGATGAAGCACGGTTCAGACGAGCAAGATAATCTTTGGTTAAACGATTTGCCGAGATTAGGTGAGTTAGTTGCAGTTGAGGAAAGTAACCAACTGCCCAACCAGCCTCTAAAAGTGTTAAGTTAATGTCGCAATCACCCCCAGATTGTAAACTCTTACCTGTTCTATCTAAAGAGAGCCGATTGACATTTTCAGCAATACTATCAACGTAAAATTGTGCTGCTTTGCGTTGCAGTGCCATTCCTGCTCCAATGGGAGCAAATAATGGGTGTTGTTTTTCTTGCTTAGATAGTTGATCAAAAGAGTAAATTTGCACCTCATCACCTAAGTCACGAAGTGCTAAACAAACCCAAAAATTTTTTATCCAATTCTCAGGTTCAACTTCAAACTCTGGAAGGGATTTTCCACCAATAGCTCCCAAATTTGGGTGATTTTGAAAAATCGTAATTACATTACTTAGATAATTTGCATCAAGGACGTTATCATCATCTACAAATACTAAATAACTACCCCGACTGGCATTAATTCCTGCTATTCTTGCTCGTGTTAAACCTAAACTTTCTTCTCTAATAATTTTTGCACAATTGTGCCAAGAGAAATCAAAGCTAGGAATATAACTGGTATCAGGCGTTAAATTATCTATGACTATTAGTTCCCAATGTTCTTGTAAAAGAGCCTGGTTTTTTAGAGCAATAAGCGTTTTGTTTAACCGCTTACCATTAGGATTATGAGTAGGAATAATAACTGAAATAAGAGGATTCATAAACGAGTTTTCACTACTTTTGCAGGGACACCAACTGCTATTGAGTAAGGTGGTAAATCTTTAGTTACAACTGCGCCAGCACCAACAATACAACCATTTCCAACAGTAACACCTCCTAAAATAGTTACACCTGCACCGAGCCATACATCTTCTCCAAGAGTGACAGGTAAAAGAATATCTGGATTCCATCTAATGCGAGTATCTCTATCAGGAATTGTATGATTTGAAGATAGTATTCGGCAGTGCATAGAAATTAATGTATCTTTACCAATTTTGACCCCACCATGTCCATATATTACTGTATAAGGGCCTATAAATACATTCTCATCAATAGTTATTGATCCTCCCCAAGCATCCAAAGTAACTCCGTGACTTATCTGTGTCTTTGAACTAATTTTTATATTTCCCTTATGACCTTGTGAATAACCTAAATTGATAACTATATTACTGCTAATTAAGCAGGAAAAATCAATCTCAATACCCAAGCCTCTTAAGTAAAGCAATCTAATTTTTTGGGCAAGTAACTTTGACGCATTGTTTATGCTAATAACCATTAATATATAGGAATCATGTTTGATTTTTTAAAAACCCCGTATATCCGAAAAGACGTAAAATTAGTTCCTCTGTTAATTTTATGGAGATGTATATCTTGGTTTATCATTGTTCGCTGTTAGCACAGATAAATTTCTTCGTATTATCTACCTCGTGATTTTTCTCAGAAATCAAATATGATTCTTAATATAATGCTTATTGTTTAATTTCTAAAGTTTTTGTAAATTCTTTGTACTGTGTTAATCTCCATTTACCCTTCACATTGAATGGCCCAATAAAATCTGGAGAAAGACCTTGAGGTAGAGAACTTAGAGATATAAAATCAAATGCTACTGCATCTTGTTTGGAATCATAGTTCTGATTTTTTTCTCCGAGCCAAACAGAAAGTTTGTAGCTTCCAGAATGTAAAGGTAGATTTTTAATCATCATAGTAGCGATTCCAGAAGATAGGCTTTGTGGTTGGAATTCTGGATCTAACCAAGTATTTGTTCCAAACAAAGGTGTGCCATGAATGTTGTAAACAACAATTCCAACTAAAGGTGGATCAAGTGGCCAAGGAGAAGTAAAATAAACAAGAACATTTAGATCACCTTTTTCTAAAGCACTTTGATCAACTTCTACTTTCCAAATACTTGGATATTCTGTATTAGCTTGAGCAATAAATTTTAATTGGTTTAATTCGCTAGTATAAAGATTAAGAGCATGAGTGCTATTTGTATCTGCTTTTATCCTACCTTTTTCTAAAAAAATACCACGCTCACAAAGATTAGCTATAGCACTATTGTTATGGCTGACAAATATCAACGTTCGTCCTTCAGTGCTAACTTCTTGCATCTTGCCTAGACATTTCTGCTGAAATTTAGCATCACCCACTGCTAAAACTTCATCTACTACTAAAATTTCAGGTTCTAAATGCGCTGCTACCGCAAATGCCAGCCGCACATACATTCCTGATGAATATCGTTTGACTGGCGTATCTAAAAATTTTTCGACCTCTGCAAAGGCTACAATTTCATCAAATTTGTGCTTGATTTCTGCCTTACTCATACCCAAAATTGCACCATTGAGGTAGATATTTTCTCTCCCAGTCAACTCTGGGTGAAAGCCTGTACCTACCTCCAATAAACTAGCAACTCTACCTTTAATTTTGATGTTTCCTTGTGTTGGTTCAGTAATACGACTAAGAATTTTTAAAAGTGTAGATTTACCTGCACCGTTGCGACCAATTATTCCAACTTTATCTCCTTGCTTAATTTCAAAGGAGACATCTTTTAATGCCCAAAACTCTTCTTGATAATTTGCAGGTTTAAATTTTTGGTTTCGGCAGGACTTAAATAAACCTTTAGCACCATTCGCTATCACATCTCTTAGTGCAGTATATGGTTCTTGCTGTTGATGAGCAATAATATATTTTTTACCTAGATTTTCTACTTTAATTACAGTGTCAGACATAAGCTTTTTAGATATCAGTTGATATATTAGTTTATTAATAAAGAGGATCGTACATCTATCATAAAATTTATTGGTGCAATCACCTATCCTAAAATATTGTAAGTGAGAGATGATGAGTTCAGGCAGTTATCTTTAGAACTAGATAACATCTGCAAATGTTCTTTCCATTTTGCGGAAGTACCAAATTCCACTCATTAATAGCAGAAATACTAATCCCAAAGAGAGTAAAAATCCGGGTAAATATAAGTTTGATTCTCCGCCTAAAATCGCCCAGCGAAAACCATCAATTACGCCAACAATTGGGTTTAAAGAGTACAAAAATCGCCATTGTTCAGGAACTATGGTACTACTAAATCCTACTGGTGATATGTATAATCCAAACTGGACAATAAATGGGACAATATAACGAAAATCTCTATATTTAACATTTAAAGAAGCCAGCCATAATCCTGCACCCATTGAAGCAGCAAAGGCAATAGCAATAAAAATTGGTAAGGTGACAATTCGCCAAGTAGGAACAAAGTTATACCAAGCCATTAATCCTAGTAAAATTATCCCCGAAACCATGAAGTCTACAAAGCTAACTACCACTGCACTGGTAGGAACAATTAGACGAGGAAAATAGACCTTGGAAATTAAATTGGCATTACCAATCAAGCTATTACTGCACTCGGAAAGAGAATTAGCAAAGAACTGCCAAGGTAACATAGCTGAGAATACTAAAATTGGATAAGGCGCACCCTGAGAAGGTAATTGTGCTAACTTTCCAAACACGACTGAAAACACTACCATCGTCAGAAATGGACGAATTAATGCCCAAGCAATACCGATCGCAGTTTGTTTATACCTTACCAAAATGTCACGCCAAGCCAGAAAATAAAATAACTCTCTATAACGCCAGATATCTTTCCAATACTGCTGCTCGGTACGTCCAGCTTCAATCACCAACTCTTGTTTAGCTACAATTTTCGTATTATTCATAGTTTTTGATTGAAGATTAATATATGAAGGAATTTAATAGCTTAGTTAATTAACAACCTGAAAACTACTCAGAGTTTGATAAGTAATATCTCTGGCACTTCTGCGCGTAAATTCACTTACAGAAGGATTTCCGTAAGAACTAATGACTCCTGTTGCTTGTTGCCATAGTTCTTGTGGTGCTAATGAAATTTCGTAAGCACGCTCGTCACGTTTACGGACGTGATACCATCTTGTCTGCTGGCAGTGTTCACACCAAAAAGCTTCTAACCATTCTCCTTCGAGAGGAACTGCTGTTCGATTTGCTACTAAAATTAAGGCATTCCGCCGACTCATTCCTCTTTGTTGTAATTGACCTGGTTTATCAGCAAATATCTGATATTTTTGACTGACGCTATCAAGATAACAACCATGAATCGGACAGTAAATTCCGCGTCTTTTAGAACGTTTCCGATTTCGGTCACACCTTCTCTGCAATTTCACCTCCTGTATAGACAACAACTATGAGCAAGGAAGGTTGCGTTGGAGGGACTGAGATCAAAAGAAGACCATCAAAGCCCAACTCCTCAACATACAGCCAAAATGTTCAATTACACTAGTAATTCTATTTGTTTTTGCTACTTTTGTTGGTTAATTATTCCACAACGCTGGAAATTTTTGAAACCAGCTTTTAAACTCTAATCAATAACTTTAAGTTATTGATTAGAGTTTAATTCAATCAAGTTTTTAACTTTGTATTTACCTGATGATATTTTTATATCATGTAGTTGAACATTTGTGGCTTTATTAATTTGAGAATTATTGGGAAATTACCAAACTTTCATAACCTCACTCAGCTTACTTTATATTGTGTTGAGATTTAGGCATGACCTCATTAGATGATATTGCCCGTTGCAGAACACGTAAGTATTGTTGAGATATGACTTTTGGTGTGAAGTGCGATCGCAAATACTGACGACCTGCTTTGCCCATACGTTCCCCTACTTGGAGGTCACGGCTGAGGAAACGGATAAATTGCGCTAACCCTTGACTATCTCCATTCTCAAATGTACTTCCACAGTTAGCTTCTGCCACCATTTCTCTAAGGTACGAGGACTGGGAGCAAATTACAGCAATTGGTCTACCTGCTGCTAAAGCTGAGTAAAGTTTGCTAGGTACAACTAAACCCTCTGTAATTGAATCCACACTCACTAGTGATAAATCACAGGCTGTTAAAGAATAAGGAAGTATTTGTTTATCTTGATAAGGTAGGAAGGTAAAATTTTCTAGTCCTAAACGATTTACCTCTTTGATTAATTCTTCACGTTTAGCACCACCACCAATGCAGACAAACTGAATGGGTTCATCTTGCAATTGTTTTGCAGCCTCCAACATAGTTTCTATATCATGGCAGCGACCCATATTGCCAGAATACAGTACAGTGAATTTATTAACTAGATTGTATTCGTGGGCAAACCAGTTTTCTTTCTTCGGAATTGGCACAATTGCTTCCGGGTTAGCCCAACTATGTATTACTGCAATTTTATCAGCTACTTCTGGGCAATGTGCTAATATTTTTTGCTTCATTGCGGGGCTAAGTACCACAATTCCCTGAGATTTTAACCAAACTTGTTTGTTAATTTCATTCCACAAACGCACTATCCAACTATTTTTAGAAACTACTCCCAGTGCGATCGCAATATCTGGATATAGGTCATAAAGTATGCAGACATAAGGTAGTCGAAATAATAAATAAGCTAAATATCCAATAACTGGTAAAAATGGTGGGGCTGTGGTTACTAATAATATGTTGTTGCGCCGCCAAGCTCTGAACAGATACAGTAATGCACGTAAAGTATATAGAACACCATTAACGGCTTTACCACGAATCCTACCAGACCAAAGTTGTGCAGTCCGTGAGCGTTGAATTCTTATCCGTTCAACCCATTCAACTGCGGGAGCTGTCTGAGATTGAAACGCATAACCAGGTTGGCTTGTAAATACCTCAACATTTACACCTTGCTGCCCTAGCTGTTTTACGAGTTCTTCAATCAACTGTCCTGTAGCAGCATAATCAGGGGGGAAGAACTGAGTAATTACAGACAATTTGATAGATTTCTGGCTTTTTACAAGTGGTTCGTTTTCAGATTCTATGGGGATAGAAATAGAAGGGACGAATTTGTTGTTAATCCATTCATTTAGTTTCATCGGCTGTGTCCTACAGAGTATTTTAAAAATGGTATTTACGACACTACCGAACAGCCTAAGTCATTCACTCTATACAAAAAAATCTTCTCTAAGATTGACCGATGAATTTTATTAAATTTAATCTTTCTTTTCCCCAACTTTATAGCAGATTTTTCAGATGCTACTAGTCAATTTTAGGCTTTAAATCTTTCTATTTAGGTTATCTAGCTACTAACTCTAAATTCAATACTTTTTCTCGATATTGGGAACACATAGATAAAATGAAAAAGCAAGAATAAAAGTCAATATTGGCTAGATGAAAGATTAATTTTGTTCACCAGTCAAACATTTTGCTTTTTGAAATTAAGTAATACTTAATTTTTTAGCTATTTCAAGATACATAAGAAACTCACTATTTTTCTTTATATATCAGTAAATTGCCATGTTTAACAAACATATATTCTTACAGTAATTAATTTGAGATTTCTCTTTCCCATGTTTTTTTACTTTTGTTGTAATTATTGATTTTTAATACTTTTATAGATTTCCCTTACGTATAAATTTCCCTCCTAATTGAAATCTGCATATTTTTGCTTACGTAAGTGTGATCACGAAATATAAGATACCATTGTTTTAAAGATAACTGGTATCCTTCATAGAAAGTTCATTTTCTTAAAAGATTTTTCAGATGTTTCTTCATAAAAGGTGTTTTTGGATTTGTATTAAGCTTTATCTTGATATGGAGTAAATATTACAGAATTTAAAGATAATTACCAACTCTGCTTCAGTGACAGGCAAATCTTTGATATGTAAGGGGTTGATTATGCAGCCTAAACCCCTTGCCTTGATAGTGAAATTAACCTTGTGCTGACTAGTTGAGTGTCAGCGATTCAATCCCGACTATGAACTAATTTATTATTGAAATAGTGCTAATACTTAATTTCCTTTGCCATGACTCAGATGATGCCGAGGTAATTGATGTAAAATCTGTCCCTTCAGTATTGTCCACATAACATCTCTCGGAATCTGAGTAATGAATATTGAGCTAATCTCTGAGTGACTCAAGTCTCAATGTATCTACATATAGAATAATTAAATCTTTATAGTGCAGAGGTGATGTACCAATTAGGATCTGTGTAGATACTCTACGTGAGCTTTTATCGAGTATGAAAATACTAGTATAATAAAATGTATAATAGCGTACTTTTTTATTGAGTAGATTAACGATTTATCAAGATTCAATGACTGACTACTCAATCAGTTAAGCAATGATGGACACAGATCTAATGATGTGCGTTATAGAGATGAAAACAATCTTATACTGAAATATTCATCATTTTATTAAAAAATTAAAATATAATTAAGTGTAAGTGAATAAAATGAGTGATCAATCATACCCCAGCTTAAACGCTGAACAAAATGGCAAATATAAGCCGTTATTTCCGCAACCGCAAGCTATGCCTTTGAACTGGAATGAAGAAGAAGAAGAAAATTTTAGTATAAAGGATTGGCTAAACGTATTAAAACGGCGATCTCTAGTCATAGTGGGAGTATCTATGGCTGTCATGACTTTTGTGGTTGTGAATGTCATGCTAAGTAAGCAGCCGAGAGAATATGAAAGTAACTTTTTAATGTTAGTGGAACCTATTAATAATGACAATGAGGCAGTAAATATTGTTCAAGATAATTCTCCTAAAACTTCAACCCTAGATTACGACAGTCAAATTTTAGTTCTCAAAAGTCCTGAATTGATGAGTAATATTCTCGATAAACTGCGAGTTACTTATCCTAGTCTCACTTATCCATCTTTACTACAAGCGTTGACGATTAATCGGTTAGGTGAAACTAAGATTATAGAAGTTCGCTATCGAGGAGAAGACCCAAATCAAGTTAAAGCAGTATTAGATGTAATTTCAAAAGACTATATAGAATATAGCCAAGAAAGAAGACAAACAAAATTGCGTCAAGGGCTGCAATTTATTGATAGACAGTTGCCATCGATACAAAGCAGAGTTAATCAAATTCAACAAGAACTGCAAATTTTTCGTCAAAGATACAGTTTTAACAATCCAGATAGTCAAGGAGAATCGCTGGATAAACAAGCTATTTCTCTAGCTGAGGCGCGACAGAATATTAATCTACAGTTAACGCAAGTCCGAAATCAATTAAGTCTGCTCCAGTCAGACAATGGAAAAATAACAATACTTAATGCTGCTTCTTTATATCAAAAACTTTTACAGCAGGTAACAGAATTAAACTCCCAAATTGCTACAGAGTCCACAGTTTTTCAAGATGCTAACCCAAGATTGCAAACTCTGAAAGAAAAAAGAGATAGTTTGATACCAGTATTACAACAAGAAGGACAACGCTTTTTAAGCGTAAGAGAAGCAGAGTTAAAAACTCAACTTCAATCTTTAGAAGTACAAAGCAATGAAATTGCCAAACTCGAAACGCGGGTAGAACAGCAACGAAAGCAAGTGCCAATTTTAGCACGAAGATATACGGAAATCCAACGCAAATTACAGTTTGCTAATGAGAGTTTGAATCGTTTTTTATCAAACCGCGAAAATTTGCAAATCCAAATATCTCAAACAGAATTAGGTTGGCAGTTGATTCAACCACCTATTCAGCCATCGCTTGTCACTACTTCTAGTAAGGTACGCAATTTAATTATAGGCTTTTTTATAAGTATCGCAGCAGGTATTGGAGTTGCTATTTTACTAGAAAAAATAGATAACTCTTACCATAGTGTAATCAAGCTTAAAAAGAAAATAAGTTTTCCCTTATTGGGGAATGTGCCTTTTGATAATGAAGTTAAAGCTCTTCAATCTCGTACTTCTAAATCAAAGTTTTCTCCGATTAAAATATTTAATTCTTTATTAGAAAGTGGTCAAGATACAAATATTTTCATTGCTCAAGAATATAGCAGTTATTCAACTGAATTTTTAGATGCTTTAAGATTTTTGTACACAAATATTCAACAAATTAAACCTGATTCTCAGGTACGTTCTTTAATTGTTAGTTCGGTTATGACTGGTGATGGAAAATCTATCGTTGCTTTTTATCTAGCTCAAACAGCTACAGCAATGGGACTAAAAGTACTACTAGTAGATGCCAACCTTCGCCAACCGATGGTTCACAACCTAGCCAATTTAAAGAATTTATGGGGATTAAGTAGTCTACTATCCACAAATTTACCAGTCAGTGAAGTCATTCATAAACTACCTTCTATGGAGCAATTATCTTTGATCACGGCTGGGCCAGCACCTGATGATCCAATTAAATTACTAGCTTCTGAAAAAATGAAGCAGTTAATGGCAGACTTTCATGATGATTATGATCTAGTCATCTATGATGCTCCTCACTTCTTTGGGCTGTCTGATGTGAGTATACTTTCACCTTATACAGATGGGGTTTTGATGGTAGTGAGGGTAGGTAAAACAGATGCCTCAGTGATAGAGCAAGCTTTAGATTATTTAAAGATTTTACCGTTGAATATACTGGGTGTGGTTAGTAACAGTTAACAAAGTGTTTGGAAAATACTGATATTGATAGCTTATTGTATATATCAAGCTAATGCACCCTCGTATATATTTCTTGTACAGATGTTCTGAGATATTTTGCTTTAATAGCAAGTTAACTAAACATACTGCTACCAACATCCTAGTGTTATTATGGTGCTTGCTGTGCATCGGCTTGATTCCTCACAATATGCACTAGTGTTGAGGGAAATGAATAGTTTGTGATTTATGAAAACCAATTAAATTTTAAAATAACTAAATATTTTATTTTGATAAATTTTTGATGAAGTTAAATAGTATACCTATTGATTTACGGGAAATCGCACTGTACATTTCTAATGTATTATTTTTTCGGATTTCTTAGAACTCATGAAGCATACTTCAGTTCTTTCTGCTTTGCTAGTAGGAGCAAGCGCAGCAGTTGTAACAACTGCTGCTAGACCAGCTACTGCTATTACTATCAATTTTCAGAATGTCTTTCCTGCAACTGCCGCAGAGCAAGTTAATGACATTTATGTAGGTAACTTTTCATTAAATGTGACTCAAAACACTGCAAGCACAGTCCTTTTTAGTTTTTCCAACAATAGTCCTGCTTCACAAAGTACTGCTATTAGAGATGTTGCTTTCAGTGTTGATCCCAGTATAAGTGGTCTTTTGTCTAATGTTACGCCCAATGTGGGTAACACTGGCAATGTCAATTTCAACACAAGTCTTCCTAATTCACCACAAAGTAATAATATTCCAGGATGGGATGGTGAAACTTTTGGTGGAAGAAGAGTAACTCCAGGTAACGCGGCCGCAGTTCAAAGTGGAGAAACTTTGGGATTTCAATTCACTGCAAACTATAATAATGTGATTGCTGCCCTCATAAATCGTAAGTTGCAGTTAGCTATTCATGTTATTAGTTTTCCCAATAGGGGAAGTGATACATTTTACAATGCCGATTATAACCCCAATCCACAACCTGTTCCCGAACCCATTACTATGCTCGGTCTTGGTGTAGGTACTGTAGGATTGGGTGCTTTAAAACGTAGATATGGCAACAAAAAAGCAAAAGTAACAGTTTAATCTCAGTTCAAATAACTTTGATTACGCTAATAAGCAAGGCTAGATTTTCTCAAAAATGTGTCATTTACCTAATTGACATATTAAATAAAGAGAAAAAGTCAAATTTGAGATAAACTTCTCAAATATAAATTTGGTGTGTTCTCTATTTTATTTGTAGATTTTAAATAAAAAATTTGGCGTTGCTGAATAAAGGGATGAATTAATTTATATAGGTACAATTTGATACTTCAAATAATGAAGTAATAATTTAATTGAGTGTCTCAGCATTTGTTCTGATTTGGAATAGCATAAAGTTTTTCTGTGAAGGCGTGCAAGATAATGACGTAATCGGGTATTTTCATTTTCTACTCGCGTCATATATGTTTTACTCACAATTTGGTCTCCATCTGGTATAAAACTGGGGTAAACTTTCCAGCCATCGGTCACATAAAAATAGCTTTCCCACTGTTTCACAATTTCCCATAATGGCTCGAATGTTTCCGCACTATGGTCTCCTAAGACCCAGGCTAAAATACCTTGAGTAAAGTGATTTACTGCTGTCCACAACCAGATTTTGTTTTTTTTGAACCTATGAATGTCTCTAATTCATCTAGTTCTCCAACTTCTGGTACAGCATCTTCTTGGGGTACGTCTGGCAGCTTTTCTCCTCTTTGTTTTACCCAAGAGATTATAGTAGTATGATGTACACCTTTAACACGTTCAATCCCACGAAAACCCATCCCATTAAGATACATTTTTAAACATTCTTGTTTAAGTTCCTCTGAGTATCCTTTTGGCGGATCGTACACATCAATAAATTGGCGATCGCAGTTAGTACAGATGTGATTTTGTTTACCTCTCCGTTTTCCATTCTTTCTAATTTCCGTAGACTCACAGTATGGACATTGCACAGTAGATTACCTCAATTCATCCCTCTATTATGCAACGCCAAAAATTTAAGCAATCAAATATTGATTATTAATATTCAAAACCTGAATTTATTAGAAATATTTTCTGAAATTTGCTTGTAGGCGAATTAATATACCCTGTTAAACGACCAATATTCTCTTCATTGTTTGTAATTAATAAACATGACTTACGTATAGGCTACGGAAAATCAAACCACAGAGACGCAGAGTTCACAGAGGAATGAGATGTTGAGAAGTTTTTTGCGTAAGTACCAATAAAGTCAAATGGGGTATAAGGTTCTGGATTTTAGAGAATTTGGATGACAGGGATTTTTGGCAAGATTAATTAAAACCTTGATAATGTTGAATGTTGCTGTTATGGAGAGCGATCGCTTGTAGTTCATAATTTTACAGAATTAGTGGCGATCGCATCTTTCCTATTCTTTCAATTATTCCCAGTTACTTTTTACTGGCTTGGGTATATTTTTTATCATTATCTCGTAAAAGTTTATTAGTAGTAATGACTACAAAAACCAGTAGCAATAGCTGGATTTGCCAAGGTGCTAAAACTAAACTCACGACTAGACTGATGATTGTAAATATACCAGTCAGGTAAGCTAATTCATCACTACATTTTTTGGATAAGTAACCAGTTGCCAAACCAGTAAACAGAGGAATTAAAAAAAACAAGGGCATTACTATTCTTCTCCTAACGTAAAATGCCAAGAATTGAGAAGTTTTAATTTATATTTTTTTTTATAATCATTGCTGTCAATCTTATATCTAAAGAGGTGTCTTCACAATCCTCTAAAGAAATAAACAATCAGCAAGTCACAATTCCGTAATTATCCAGTAAATAAGTTTAACACTCAGCGCTGTCACTATAAATAACGATCTACGATATTACCTTAAGAAGTAACGTTTTCCCATTAGATACCCAATGCTAAACATTCCTCAACTATTAGCAACTGAACTAGACCTTAAACCTTATCAGGTGCAGAACGCGCTGGAACTTTTGGCTGAGGGTGCGACAGTCCCTTTTATTGCACGTTACCGCAAAGAGCGCACTGGAGAAATGAATGAAGTGCAATTGCGAGATTTGTTTGATAAGTATAATTACTTAACAGAAATAGAAGCCAGAAAATCAGTAATTTTAAATGCGATCGCCGAACAAGGTAAACTCACTGATGAGTTGAAAACGCAAATTATCTCTTGTCAACAAAAAACAGAACTTGAGGATTTATACTTACCATATCGACCAAAGCGCCGTACTCGTGCCACAGTTGCAAAAGAAAAAGGATTAGAACCTCTGGCAGAGTTTATTAAATCGCTGAATATTAAAAATGGTATAGCTGCATCTTTAGAAGCAGAAGCCAGCAAGTATATTTCTCAAGAGAAAGGCGTAAAAACAGCAGATGAAGCGCTCAAAGGTGCAGCAGATATTCTCGCAGAAGCAATAGCAGAAAAAGCAGAACTCCGTGCTTATTTGCGTGACTACCTCTTAGAAGCAGGAGTTTTTGTTTCTCAGATTAAAGATGATTATTCTGAAGGTACAACCAAATTTGAAATGTATCGGAATTATCAAATCAAAGTCAAAAATATTGCTCCCCACAATATGTTGGCATTGTGTCGTGGTGAAGCTGAGGGAGTATTAAACTTTGATATTAACTTTGATGAAGATTATGTGCTTGGTTATCTCGAATCTCAGGTAATTCACACAAAAGTTCGTGCAATTCGGGATTTCTACCAGCTGATGCTGAAAGATGCTTTCAACCGTCTGATGAAAACCTCTCTCACTGGAGAAGTAATTTCTACCAAAAAAGTTTATGCAGATATAGAATCAATCAAAACATTTGAAACTAATCTGCGCGAGTTATTGTTGTCTGCACCAGCGGGAATGAAACCCACTTTGGCAATTGATCCGGGATTTAGAACTGGATGTAAAGTAGCTGTTTTAGATGAAACAGGCAAATTTCTCGAATATCAAGCTGTTTTTCCCCACCAAGCAGCAGAACAACGCACTAAAGCTGCACAAACGATTAAAAATTTGCTTGAAAAATATCAAATCGAGCTAATTGCTATTGGTAACGGAACAGCTTCGCGAGAAACTGATGAATTTGTAGCGCAAGTATTACAAACTCTCGACCGTAAACCAATTAAGGTGATGGTGAATGAATCTGGTGCATCCATATATTCTGCTAGTAAAGTAGCTTTAGAAGAGTTTCCTGATTTAGATGTGACAGTGCGGGGTGCGATTAGTATCGGTCGCCGTTTACAAGACCCTTTAGCGGAATTAGTCAAAATTGATCCCAAATCGATTGGCGTGGGACAATATCAGCACGATGTTGATCAAAAATTGTTGAAAAAGAAGCTGGATGACACTGTAGAAAGCTGCGTCAACTTTGTGGGTGTAGATTTAAATACGGCTTCTAAAGAACTTTTAACTTTTGTGTCAGGCATTACAGCCGCAGTGGCTAATAATATTGTCACCTACCGCAATCAAAATGGAGCGTTTAAAAATCGCCGTCAACTTTTGAAAGTACCGAAATTAGGGCCGAAAGCCTTTGAACAAGCAGCGGGATTTTTGCGGATTCGTAATGGTGAGCATCCTTTAGACAATACTGCTGTGCATCCTGAAAGTTACTCAGTTGTAGAGGCGATCGCATCTGACCTAAAAGTACCATTAAATCAAGTGATCCAAGTTGCGGAAAAACTCAAAAAAGTCGATATCAGAAAATATACCACCGATAATATTGGTGAACCGACATTACGAGACATCCTCAGCGAACTGGAAAAACCCGGTCGAGACCCCCGCGCCGAATTTAAGTATGCCACCTTTCAAGAAGGCATCAAAGAAATTAAAGATTTACAAATTGGGATGGAATTAGAAGGAATTGTGACCAATGTTGCCAATTTTGGCGCATTTGTGGATATCGGTGTACATCAAGATGGTTTGGTGCATATTTCCCAACTCGCCGATAGATTTGTCGAAGACCCTAAACTCATAGTTAAGGTGGGACAAGTTGTCAAAGTGAGAGTCTTGGAAGTGAACGAGAAATTAAAACGGATTAGTTTGTCTATGAAAGCAGCCAAGCAATTTTAGATTTTGGATCTTGGATTTTGGATTGACAAACAACTCTTGATTTTAACTTAGTCCGTGTTCAGCTTTGCTGTTGCCGCAGGCTAGGCGGACTTTGTTTTTCTTGCCGCGAATTCCATTCGTCGGGGCTAGGTGCAAGATATGTGACAATCCAAAATCTACAATCTAAAATCCAAAATTGTATGACTGCTAACTTCTTCAAGCAGTACCTTTAAACACTCGATCAGCAGGGCCAGTCATATAAATTCGTTGGTCTATTTCTGACCATTCAATTTCTAAGCAACCTCCTGGTAATTCTACAGTAGCCAAGCGATCGCATTTTCCAGTTAACACGCCAGCCACTAAAGATGCACAAGCACCTGTACCACAAGCTAATGTAATTCCTGCGCCTCTTTCCCATACCCGCATTTTCAGGTAGTCACGACTTACTACTTGAATAAATTCGGTGTTGGTTCTTTGGGGAAACACTGGATGATGTTCAAATTTCGGGCCGATGGTTTCTAAGGGAATCGCGGCGACATCTTCAACAAAAGTGATACAGTGGGGATTACCCATACTCACACAAGTGACTTCCCAAGTTTGGCCTGCTACTTCTAGAGGTTGATTAATCACTTTGGCATCAGCTGCACCCAAGGTAGTCGGGATTTCGCCAGCGAGTAGCCGAGGTAAACCCATATCCACCTTGATTTGACCATCCGGTGTTAGCTGGGGTGTAATTGTACCCGCCAAGGTATGAATATGATATTTATCTTGAGTGCGGGATATACCTTCTAAATCGGCAAGAAATGCGGCTAAACAGCGAATACCATTACCACACATTTCCGGTTCTGAACCATCGGAATTAAAAATCCGCATAGTGTAGTCAGTACCGTTTTTTCCGGGTAAAGCAAAAATCACACCATCTGCACCAATACCAAAATGGCGATCGCACCACTCAATTGCTTTCTCTGGTGTTAGTAATGGTGAGGCTGACGCGCGATTGTCAATTAAAATAAAGTCGTTTCCTAGACCGTGATACTTAGTAAATTCGATTGCCATTTTTCCAATGATGAATTATCAATGATTAGGAAAGTATGAAGTGTGAAGTATGTAGACACCCTTTGGGTGGCTTGCCGCAGGCTAGTACAACAAGGCAAAAGTAAAAAGTCAAAAGGAAAAAGAAAGAATAGTGATATCACGAGCCTCTTAGCAATTCCAGATGGTCTGTTTATTTACGCCAACCTGTACTAGTATGAAATTTTATCCTTCATAATTGATCATTCATACTTTACAACTCCTTACAGAAAACATTTTTTATTGTGCATAAACCATCATCAAACATGGCGATAACTGATTTTGATACTTCACTACCAAGCATTCGGCAAGTGCAGAACCTGATTAAACAAGCCGCAGTAGTTGAATTCAAACTGGTGACAGGCGACCTGTTAACAGGTAAGGTTTTATGGCAAGACCCCGGTTGTGTTTGTATTGCCGATGAAAACAACCAGCAAACAACCATTTGGAAACAAGCGATCGCCTACTTCAAACCCAAAGGTTAATCCTCTTATGAAAGAGGGGCTAGGGTTGGAGACTAGTATTTTTACTCAGCACGGGCTGAATGCCCCGCTACCGCTAACAGCACTTTCAAGGCAGAAACTCTTTGAGCGTTTGTGCTTCATTGGCTTTGGCGATGGGTATAGATAAAGGCACTTTGTTGGCTGCGGCAAATAAAGATTGTAGTTGATTCAAACTGGGTAAGCTCCCACATAATAATAATTGGTCGCCAACTCTGAGGTCTGTTTTGTCATCAGGGCGGCGAATAAACTTACCATCCCGCCGTAGTGCTTGCACCTTCACTGATTGCTCATGATTTTTCAAGTCAGCCAAGGTTTTATTTTCCACAGGGGAATCAGCCTCGACAGCTATCCATTGGCAAGCGCTATTTTCTCCTGGAACAGCTATCTTACCTTGAGCAAATTCTTCTAAGGCTGCTAGTTCCTCAGATGCACCGACAACTAATAGGCGATCGCCTTCCTCTAATTTAGTTTGATTATTAGGATAGTCGATTTCATTGCCGTTAGCGCGGCGAATCGCCATCAAGCTTACCCCTGTTAAGTAACGCATATCTGCTTCTTCTAAGCTCATCCCAATGAGAGGTGAAGTAGATGGTATTGCATACCAGCGCCGATTTAAATCGCGGGTTGCTTGGTGTAAATCGCGGGAAACCTCTGAAGCAGAACGCTCTGGGCGCAAATCCAAGTAATGATCATTACGGATTTGCTGCATTTCTCGTTGTACCACAAATTGCGAGAAGCCCAAGTCATTTAATAAATAAGTTGCCATTTCTAAACTGGCTTCAAATTCTGGTTGAACTACTTCCCTCGCCCCTAATTGATAAAGCACTTCAATATTTTTGTCTTGGGTAGCGCGGACAACCAAATTTAATTCTGGATGTAATTCCAAAGCGCGTTTCAGGCTGAGGCGTGTACTCATAGGGTCAGGAAGTGCGATCGCCATTCCTTTAGCATGATTGACACCTGCGGTTTCCAGAACGTGAAAACTCACGCAGTTACCGTAAACATAAGGCACTCCTGCATCTCGTAACTGCTGAATTCGACTTTCTGATTGGTCAATAACTACTACAGGTAAGTCATGCTGTTGCAATAACTTGACCAAATTCTTACCTACACGCCCATAGCCACAAACAACTATATGGTCTTTTATCGGTAATTCTGCCGATACATCCCGCGCTTCACCTTCTCCCGCTAAATAAGGTTTCAGCCAAGGCATAGATTCGGCAAAATTAAATAACAATGGTAGTAGCCGCAGTACAAAAGGAGTCAAAATCAAGGTAACTGCTGTAGTTCCTAAAATTAATAAATATATCCGTCGGGATACCAAACCTAAGACTTGTCCTTCACTGGCTAGTACAAAGGAAAATTCCCCAATTTGTGCCAGTCCTAAACCAGCAATTAAGGCTGTTTTCAATGGGTAGCGAAACAGTTTGACTAAGGGCGTAATAATCAAAAACTTACCGACAAACACCAACGCCACTAAACCTAAAATTAATTCCAGATTCTGCCACAAAAACATCGGGTCAATCAGCATCCCAATGGCCGCGAAGAACAAACTGGCAAAAATATCTCGTAGCGGTTCTACGTAAGTTAGGGTTTGGTCGGCGTATTCCACCTCAGAAATCATCAAGCCGGCGACAAACGCCCCCATTTCAATTGACAAGCCCAGATACTCTGTTAACAGAGCAATACCTAAGCATAGGGCTACAACACCTAGTAAAAATAATTCTCGGCTTTCGGTACGGGCTAACATTCGCAACAATGGCGGTATGAGCCAAATACCCGCCACGACAGCCCCAGCAGCAAATAAACCAATCCGTACCAGGGCTGTGAGTACAGCTACACCAATTACTTCTGCTGGTGCGTGCAGTGCAGGTAAAACCGCCAGCATTAGCCCTAAAGCCAAGTCCTGGACTACCAAAATCCCCAACATTACCTGTCCGTGGGGCGTTTCCGTCTCGTTACGCTCCATCAAGCACTTGAGGACAACGGCGGTGGAAGATAAGGAAAGAATTGACCCTAAGAACACACCTTTAGCGGGTAAACTGCCCCAAGCTCCCGTTACGCCACACACCAGCACTGTGACTAAGATTGTCAAGGCGATTTGTAGTCCCCCGCCACCAAGAGCGATCGCTTTTACTTTTTTTAATTCAGCAAAAGAAAATTCTACGCCCAAGGCAAATAAGAGAAAGGCTACCCCGAACTGCGCTAAAGTTTCTACTTGAATAACCTCTTTAATCAGCCCTAGCCCCGCAGGCCCAACAACCATTCCCCCGATGAGATAACCCAGTAGCACGGGTTGTTTTAAAAGGGATGCCAACAGTCCCCCACAGGCTGCGACTCCCAAAACTAGTACTAAATCGACAATTAATCTAAAATCTTCCTGCACAATCTTTAAAAAGAACTATTAAGACCTGTTAACTTCAGCATACAAATTTTTATCTATCTAGGGGTTAAATTGTTGGTATAAAGGCAACAAAATTTGTGCTTTCTTCGGGAAACTGCCTAATTAAAACTTATTGAATAAACCTACACAGTTTATGCTATGTAAGCACTCACCATAAAATGGAAAAATACTTTAAATAATCTGCGTCTCATTACCCAACCATTTTTACTATGTTGGTTAATTTATCCCTGGTTCAGTATTTTCCCTAATTCACATTTATTGCGGGGATTCAAGCATTTAATTGCCGCAATGAATCAGTTTCAACCCTGTTATGTTTCTGGATGATTTTGCTCCTGAACTACTTGCTTATTCTGGAAAGTGACAGAAAAGGGATATTTTTGATAGATTAGCAAACTTGGCAAGATTCAGATAGCTGAAACTGTTCCCTGTTCCCTGTCCTCACAGATCACTTTTTCAGCAAACCCTACATAGGAACATTAACAAAGTTAACTGTGTATGGTTCCTCTAAAGATTGCTGTGTACTAGTTTTCACTGCTGCTAAATAGCGTCGCAAAGCAGACAATTGCTGAGAGTTAGGACGATAGCTGAGATTACCTTGCTTTTCAAATAGGGGTGCAGTTGCGATCGCCTGATAATCTAAATTCTGAGATGAATTCTGGGTTAACCATGCTGACTCAGGTGGCGATGGAATCAAACCCGCAGGTAATTCTCCTTCTAAAAATGCCAATAATCTTTGCTGACAAATACTTGTATTAATTCCCCTTCCCTCAAACAATTGCAGCACTTCGTTAAATGACAAACTCCGCTCTGGTAACAGCCGCAGCAATTCTGTAAACAGAAAATAGTCGGTATACTGTTGTCGCGGTTCTTCTAAAATTTGGGGATGCAAAGGTAACATTGCTAAACCTAATGCAACTCGGCTGCAATTCGGTGCGCCATTTTCCCCTAAATACGCATCTTGCATAATCTTGGCGTTGGGGAGTTTTTGCTTGAGCCAATGATGCACAACTCCTAATGATGCAACTCCACCAGTCAAGATAGCTTGATTAATTGCTTCGGTGGGGATACCCCGCGCGACTAGCAATTTATTCAGTTCTCGGTTTAGTCGGCGCACAAAGGGGACAAACACCTGATTTTCTAAGTCCCGTCGTTGTAGTTTCCACTGTTGGTCGGCCAAATCCAGGGTAAAATTTTCTTGGTGTTGCAAAATTAACTTTAACGCGAGAGCAGCTTCGAGAGCAGCTTGTCCTAATATTGAACTTTCCAGGCGTTGTTGTAAGCGAATTCGTACACCAATATCTGGCTCTCCGGCTCGTGGTAAATCAAATTTATCTAACCCCAAACTTTGCCACTGCATTTTGTCGATATCGGGGAAAGCTGGTTGCCAATGCCAAGGGCTACTAGTATTATTTTGACCATTCTCTACAATATCTTTGCGTGATTGCCGATATTTTGGCGGAATCAGCAACTGACAAATAATATCTTGTTCTATTCCCTTACTCGCATAAGGAAAACTGTGCAGCATAAAATCTTGGTGCGCTAATTGCAGCAGATTTTCTGGGACATCAACCAAAGCCATTTCGGTGGCGGTTGCGCCAATATTAATCACCAAAGTATTACCGAGCAAAGATTCTGTGGTTTGGACAGGCTGTAAACCAGTGCGATCGCTCACTTGAATGATTTCGCCGTGACTTTGATCGAATAAACTAATTAAACTGGCGATCGCTTCTTCTACAAAAAATACTTGCTGGGGATGTTGAATCAGTTTGCTTGTCAGCAAAGCTTCCCGCACATTAAATCTATATTGTTCTGACCAACTAGAAGGACAAGTGCAGATAACGCCAGCGATTTTACCGACAATGGTGTGGAACGTTGGCTGATTAATCCCCACAGCCATAGCCACTAAACCTTGAGTTGTGCTTTGGCGATCGGATTTTAATGTTAAAAGTAACTTAGAGAGCGATCGTACCACCCAAATTAATGGCCCTGCCGAAAACTCATTGAATTGCAGCACAGGTTCCCATTTCTGCTCTTCATTTTTGTAGGGAATCGCCACTTGTAAATAAGGCTTTAACTGTGCGGAACATTGACTACTCTTGACATTAGTTCCACCATTTGAAACTGAAGCATTCGGGAGATAAACTTCCGCAGGTAAACGAAATGAATGTTGAAAAGAAGTCGCACCTGGAATATTTTCTGCCGACCAGTAAATAGGATACACCACCGACTGGGAGCGATTTAACAAAGCCGCAGAAATACCCGTTGTTCCCAAATCAATACCTAAATACCATACCGAGTTATGCACATCGACGGTCAGTTCTATCTGGCTGGGAGAAATAGAACCAGTTGCGGCTTCCTTTTTTTTTTCGTTGGCGGGACTAAAGTTTAAATCAGCTTGTGTTTGTGGCAATGATATAGGTGCAACTGGTGGTACAGCCGGACGCGAAAAAGCCACATTTGGCGTGTGGTCTACTGTTTGCGGATGAGAAAAAGTAACATCTGGTGGTTCGCTTTCTGCCAGACTGTAGACATCCGCTGACTGATAGTTGAGCAACTCATCAAAATTAGCTAAATCTTGATTTAATTGCTGCAACTGTGATTCATTCAAAGAAATCTCCGGTAAATTTGCCGACTGCATTACCTCTGGCGCAAGCAAATTCTCCTGGGGGGAAGCCGCAATATATATATCTGATAAATTCTCCTGGGGTTCCGCATCAGACGTATCTGCAATTTCTGGAGTTGGTTCATCCAAAGTCAGTGCGATTTCTGCGGGTGATAAACCAGGCCATAAATTCTCTTCACTACTCGCCTCGGTGAACAGTTCACTTAAAGAAGTAATCGTATCAGTATGCTCTGGCTGAACTGGAATATTTTCACGTAGGGAAGGAGAATAACTGAGTGTAGCGCTGAATAATTCCGGCTCTTCCTCAAAAAATAATTTTTGTTGGAAATCTGATGATAAATCAATAAATTGCGGCGAATCAGTTGGTATGTTTGGCGGTGGAGTGGAACTCGGTTCAAACAACCCTGCATCTGACTGAGTGAATATCGACTCCGGTAAGCCAACATTCCCATCAAATAACGGTGTTAGTGGAGGGTTATCACTAGTATTTAATGCGGCAAAATCTGCTGTGACACCTAGAGATGTTTCTGGTTCTTTTACAGGAGTGCTGAGAGGTGCGGTGTCAATAATATTTGCGGAAAAATCCGGTGTTGGTTCCTCTGGCTTAGGCTCAACACTCGGTTGAGTGACAGGACTAATATTAAATAAACTGGCGTAAAGCTGATCTACCTCATCAGTATCAGTCAACTCCATCTTCTCTGGTGCTGAGTCACTGAATATCTCTAAAAGTTCTGGGGGAGGAGTGACAGCTTCGGGAGTAGGTAAGAGTGATGGCGAATTTAATGATTGTGGGGTCTGTTCCCTATTCCCTGTTCCCTGTTCCCAAGTGGAAGTAGGTAGGAGTGATGGCGAATTTAATGGTTGTTGTGGAGTATCATCCGCCAATTGATCCCATTCATCCAACCCTTCCAATTCCAGAGGCGTTGTCGAATTATCCCCAGTTTGATTCACAATACCTGTGAGTTCTAACAGCATGGCATCCAAATCGTTAGTTGCCACATCAGATGCAAATTCGACTTCTGGCTGTGGTAATTCTAATGCTGGATTTGTGGCTTCTGTCTTAGTAGTAGCGGGTGGGGTAGTTTCTACAGTAACAGCATCTTCTTTCGTTGGAAATGGCGATCGCCCTGATGTTTCCTGAACCACCGCCGCGGGAATTGTGGTAGGAAGTTGCTGCAATTGCTGAGTCCAATTATTCAAGAAACTCACCAGCAACTGTTCCCCTTGCAAGCCTGTACTGTGCATTCTCGCCAGTGCTTGCGACAAGGATTCATGATAAGTATTAATATTACGTTGTAGTGCGTCAAAAACAACATTCACCGTTCCATCTAAAGACAGTAAACGTTGGTCTAATTCCTTAGCAAACTGAGTTAACCGTTCTACCTGTGTTGAAGATTCTAATGCAGACACACCCGTAGCAGCTGTTCGTTCTATAATGTTGTGCTGACTTGAACTAACAGCATTCAACTCATTTGCCATATTCGAGTTGATATGCGGTGCGACAGTAGGAACAAGGCGACTCATTAGTACCTGTAAAAATTCCCCAATAATTTGTTCTTGATTCGCTAACTGTTGACTTAAAGAGTAATTTTGCAGTCGCCTCTGCTCCAACTGTCTAATTTCCTGCATCAGGGTCGAGCGTTCTTGCAATAGCGCTGTTAATTCTGCTTGGAGTGGCTGAATTAATATCGCCAATTCACTTTTGAATTGGCTACTCAGAACACTATTTTCTGCTGACTCAGATGAAGATAACTCTCTTGAAGATGAGTTATTTACTTGTTCAGCAAATTTTGCCAACAACGGTGATGTTTGCATCTGTCCCGTTGGCTGAGGAAGATAGCCTTGTAAATCTTCTGTTTCTTTTAAATTCACCAGGAAGTTGCGAACTCGTTCTAAAACCTCTCTGGCTTCTGGCGCTTGACCAGACAGCAACTTCGGCAGTCGCTTACCATTGTTAGTGAGTAAGTTATCAATATCTGCGATCAGTTTTTGAATTTCATCAGCGCGGGAAGTCACTTTGAATTACCTTAGCTAGAACTGGATTTTAACTTGGGTGAGAAATTGACGCTTATCAAAGTTAAGAACGGTAGCAACTGCCCCTCAGACTTCTGACGGCAATTTATGATAACTAGGCATCAAGGTAATTAGCTGGAGTGCTAATTGAAGTACCAGGATACAAAAATATTCCCTAATTGTCAGCCAATTGGTTGACTAGGCATTTTGCTCTTTTACCCTACAGGCGATGTTACAGCCTCTGGGACTTCACAATCAAAAACATAAAAAAATGCAACAAATCGGCCAGGAGTCTGGAAGCAACTGGCATCTGATCACAGACACCACATCAACAAGGCAAATTCCCTCCACTTTACATCCACATGCGCCATTAATCTAGCTAAGGAGTATAGGAATGGCAAGTTAGCTAGAACACAAAAAATAATTTGGATGACCTACGCACAAAGGTTAGTGGTTGACATTGGGACTAACAGGTGTAGGTTTTTGAGGAGATGTCTGGGAAACTTGGTTTTAGGGTTTAAGAGTATGGGGATGTAGGGAATGATCAATTTTCCGAAGATTTTCCGTTAGCAAAAATTAACTAGGTTGAGTATCATTAATGTGGTTTGCCTAAATTTTTTAGTAAATATTTTTGCAATGCAGCTAGGTTTTCAAACTTCTCCCAGAGGCACTTAGACATTACTTACAAAAGTTTTACTCTATTTAAACTGCGTCAGTGAGACGGTTCTTACAAATGCTTTTATTGTGATTTTGTTTACTGGGCTGAAGTCTGTATTGAAAAAAGTCTTGGCCTTGATGGCTTAGGCTGAAATTAGCTCTGTTGTTTGTTTTGTGTGTAATACCTTTAATGAAGATGCCGTAATGGGAGACCGATATAGCTTGCAAGAAGAACCTATTCATCCGTGGATTAGAACCGCTCCCTTTTTTCAAGGGTTGCCCGAATCAGCTGTGGAAGCAGCCCTTATCCATCTGGTGACTCGAACACACCCAGCAAATCAAGTGATTTTGTTGGAAAATGACTGGGGTGGTTCTGTATATTTCATCTTTGAGGGTTGGGTAAAAATTCGTACTTATAATTTGGAAGGTAAAGAAGTAACTCTGAATATTCTGGGTAAAGGCGAATTATTTGGTGAAATGGCAGCTTTAGATGAAGTGCCTCGTTCTACCGATGTGATTACTCTTACTCCTACAGTTATCGGCAGTCTACCATCTCAAGATTTTGTTAAGTTACTCCAAATAGAACCCTTGGCAGGGGTAAGATTATCCAAATTGATGGCTAGGCGCTTGCGGCAAGTAAATCGTCGTCTACGGTTGCGAGAATCTGATAGCCAATCGCGGGTAGCAGACACTTTGTTATTTTTAGCAGAAGGGCAGGGCAAGCGATCGCTCACAGGAACAGAAATTCCGAATTTGCCTCACCGAGAATTAAGTAGTTTAAGTGGGCTGGCGCGAGAAACCGTAACAAGAGTCTTGACTAGGTTAGAAAAGAAAGGGTTAATTCAACGGGATCAAGACACTATTTCCATCCCCGATGTGTTAGCCCTGGAAAGATTGATTGTATAAAAAATTTTCAAAATGAGTATTGTCAATTCTCTGCCCGAAGAGCCAGAGGAAAGCCCCTCTTCTGAATCTCCATTTTCTCACCAAGAGGAATTACAACAAAACGACAATTCCCATCGTTCTGGGAACCATAGTCAATTACAATCTCCTCATTTAAAAGCTGTTGCACCTTTAAGAATGGTAGAAACGGCATTTTTAGCTAGTACTGCCAGCTTAATTTGGTTTATTAATTTTTATTTTCCTTTGGGGCCAGTATTGCGGATATTTTTTCCAGTACCGATCGCTCTAGTTTACCTGCGCTGGGGGCAAAGAGCCGCATGGATGGCCGCAGTTACCTCTGGCTTGTTGTTATCTGTACTCATGGGGCCTGTTCGCAGTCTCTTGTTTGTTATGCCTTATGCTTTTATGGGCGTACTCTTGGGCGCAACCTGGAATCGTCGCGTTCCTTGGATTGTGTCTATTACGTTAGCTACACTTTTAGGCACTTTAGGTTTCTTTTTTCGGATGTGGTTACTGTCTATATTGTCCGGCGAAGACTTATGGATTTATTTAATTAACCAAGTTACAGACATCATCGAGTGGATATTTCTCAAACTCGGATTATTAAACACTCCCAGTGTATTTTTGATTCAAGTCGGAGCTTTTGCCTTGGTTGTTATTAATAACTTTATTTATCTATTTGTGGTACACCTAGCTGCATGGCTACTACTAGATCGTTTGGGCAATCCTATTCCCCGTCCTCCCCGCTGGGTGCAAGTCATGATGGATTATGAAGGGTAGAGAAGGCAGGAGGCAGAAGTCTAGAGTTTTTTAACTATTGACTTTTGACTTTTGACACTTGATTCTTAATTTATGATTAGTATTTATACTCAAATAGAACAAGGTAAAGCCTGGATTAATAAATATCGTGGTAATTTACCTGTTTTTGCCTGTGTGTTAGGTTTTACAGAAACTGCTTTGATTCCCGGAATTTCAGCGGCTGGAAGTACGCCAGAAGACCGCAAGTACACAGCTTGTGCGGATGCTGAATTTTTATACTACGGTGCAGCACATCAACCGCACTATTCTTTACCACCACTCACAGCGGGAGCATCGCCTGTGTTAATTTCTCGCGCTGTGGTAGAAGCACTGCAAATTCCAGTTTATTTATTTAATGCGGGATTACCTCAGTTCCCGGCTGTACCAGCAATTGATTTAGGTGGTTCCTTAGCTAAGTGTGTAAGTACAGGTAAGGCGATGGAATTAGCCACAGTCAAACATTTGCTAGAACAAGGAATGATTTGGGGCGATCGCTTGGCGGCTGAAGTTCCACAAAGTTACGTAATTTTGAGTGAATGCGTTGTTGGCGGTACGACAACCGCTTTAGCTGTTCTCACAGCTTTAGGAATAGATGCGATCGGCAAAGTCAACAGCAGTCACCCAATTTGTAACCATCAGCAAAAGTGGGAAATAGTTCAGTCGGGGTTACAAAAAATTTCCCATAATTCCCATCCTTTAGAAATCGTGGCAGCCGTGGGTGATCCTATGCAAGTGGTAGTGGCGGGAATGGCGATCGCCGCTAGTCGTCGTTCTGGGGTAATACTAGCAGGTGGAACACAAATGCTGGCCGTTTACGCTTTAACTACAGCAATTTCTCAAACACTTAACTTATTTTGGCAACCCACAGAGGTAATTGTCGGTACAACCCGCTGGGTAGCAGAAGATCCCACCGGTGAGACTGTTGATTTAGCCCTCAGCTTAGATAAAATCAGCAAAACTCAAGGTACAAATCCACCTTTACTATCAACACAACTAAGTTTTGCCAATTCCCGTTATCCCCAACTCCAAGCTTATGAGCAAGGTTTTGTCAAAGAAGGTGTAGGTGCAGGAGCCGCCTGCATTGCAGCCTATCTCTACCAAAATTGGTCACAATCTCAACTTTTAGCAGCTATTGAAGACCAATTCCAGCGGCTGACTCAATCTAAAATTTAGCTCAATACGTTTCACTTAACAGGAAAGGTAACTTCAGACATTGTTGATTGCTGAAAACTTTAACTCAGCACTTTGCTGAAGTATGACCTCAATGCAAAAGTACCGGACTGAGAAAGCTCCGGTAAATTCTGGGAAATATTGACTATTGAACCATTAATGAATTCTTTCTCGGAGTAATTGTTCTTCTAATGCCGCAATCCGATTGTAGGCTGCTGTTAATTGCGCTGTCAGTCGTTGTATCTGAATTTCTGGTGTTAAAATCTTATCCCCGCCTTGACGATTCATATCTAAATAAATGCCATCAGTTAGAACATCCTTATGTTCAAACTCTGGATTCAAACTAATTGATCCTTTTAATTGATAAGGAAAAGTATCACTATTTTCTTGATAGTTATCTTTTGCTTGTGTTTTCGCTAAGGAGCATTCTGAGAAAGCCTGAGCCACTTTAAAATCAAGCTGCTCAATTACCTGGTAGAGGGCATCCAGTTTATGGCTTAAAGTCAGGATCTGGTTTTGTAATGGCTCCATCTAATACCCTCGTCAGTATATTTCCTCCATGTTATTCAATTTACTGGCAATGTTAAACATACTTATGAATTATTTAATTATTCAAATATTCTGTCGGAATGAAATAACTAAGTTATTAAATATCAATGCTTCTTAAATATTAATTAAAGTTATAGCTCTATTTTTTATTAAAAAATGTAAACTTAAAGGAATTTATTTTGAGAAAAACCTGAAAGCGTAAAAAATAAAAAACTATTTACAGATAACTTAAGGTAAAAAACATATTTTTACCGTTAATATAGTTCTCTCATAATTCATAGTTTTCTGACAATTGTTTTTTAATTCAATTTTAATTACTAAGGTGTGTTAAACATTGAGATGATATTTTTGAAGAGCAATCATCTCAAACCATTTCACGAAAAAAAATGATACAAATTTATGGGTTTTTCATAATCCTCAATCATTAGTGAACAACTGCGCTGTTCCCTTTCTTTGTGTACTTTGCGTCCTTCTCTGCGGGTTCGCTGTTAGGCGTTATCGAAGAATAGTCCTAACGCGTCTATGCGGTTCGTGATCAGAATTATTTGTTCACTACCTATCTGGAATTTCTGTAGAATTCATTTGATTGTTAAGGTTTTGTCTGGCTCAATTTTTGTTGAGTCTGCCCAAGAGATGAATTCTTCCACGAATCAATTCTTCATCCCTGTGGTCGCAATTCCGCGAATAAATTGACGCTGACCAATCAGAAACAGTAGCATAACCGGCACCGTTGCAATAGTTACTGCCGCCATCATCAAAGGCCAGTTATTGGTAAACTGCTCTTGAAATTCCGCCAATGCCAACTGTACTGTTCTTAATTCTGGGCGTGTGGTGAATACCAAAGGCTTAAATAAATCATTCCATTCAGCAATAAAGGTGAATAAAAACAATGTCACCAAAGCTGGACGGGCTAAAGGTAACAATACTCGCCACAAAATTTGTAGCCTGTTCGCCCCATCAATAGTTGCGGCTTCTTCCAATTCTACTGGAATGGTTTGAAAATATTGCCGTAAGAGAAATATGCCAAAACCATTGACAGCCGTTGGTAAAATCAGCGCCCCATAAGTATTAATTAAGTGTCCCCACTTTAAAACCAAAAATATCGGTATAACCAACAGCTGAAAAGGGATTACCAAGGTTGCTAAAACAACTAGCAGTAGAGCTTGTCTACCACGAAATTTCAATCTCGCCAGAGCGTAACCAGCCAAAGCTGAGGTGATCAACTGAAACGCCGTGACTGCGATCGCTACTAAGGTAGAATTAGCAAACGCCAACAGGAACTTCCCTCGCTGCCACGCATCATAATAATTACCTAAAGTCCAACCTTGAGGCATCATATCTGGAGTTGCGCCAGGAGGTGCAAAAGATGTGAAAAACACGACAAATAGCGGGAGTAAGACAATTAATGCGCCGCATAGCAGCACCGCTAAACTAAAAATATCGCCAGATTTCAGATTCCAACTTGATTTCATCATAAGTAAATAGATAGCAAAAGCTAGGGGCTAGGAGGAATTGACCATTGACTATCGACTATTAATCCTTGACTCTTGATTCATTTGTTTCTTTAGTACTAGAGCATCGCCCCCAGCAAAAGCTAATCTATTACATAGTGACTTGTTAAGTTAAATTAAACAACAGTGAAGATTACCCTAAAATTACAGGGGAAATTAAGCGTTAGTATCAAATGATTCATCTTACAGGAGTGAAGATACCATGCAGCCGTTGGCAGCCGAATTAGAAATTGATTTCCAAAGCGAAACATATAAAGATGCCTATAGTCGCATTAATGCGATCGTGATTGAAGGGGAACAAGAAGCTTATGAGAATTACATCAAACTAGCTGAACTGCTGCCAGCAAATCATGATCAACTGATTGGCTTGTCGAAAATGGAAAGCCGCCATAAAAAGGGCTTTGAAGCTTGTGGACGGAATTTAAAAGTTACCCCAGACCTGCAATTTGCTAAGGAGTTTTTTGCACCTCTGCACGATAACTTTAAAGCAGCAGCAGCCACAGGTAACGTTGTCACTTGCTTACTGATTCAATCTTTGATTATTGAATGCTTTGCGATCGCGGCCTACAACATCTATATCCCTGTTGCTGATGATTTTGCCCGCAAAATTACTGAGGGTGTAGTCAAAGATGAATACAGTCATTTAAACTTTGGTGAAGTTTGGCTGAAAGCTAACTTTGAAGCATCTAAAGCTGAACTAGAAGAAGCAAACCGCCAAAACTTACCCATTGTTTGGAAAATGCTCAACCAAGTAGCAGCCGATGCTGAAGTGTTAGCAATGGAAAAAGAAGCTTTAGTCGAAGACTTCATGATTCAATACGGTGAAGCCCTAAGTAACATTGGCTTCACAACTAGAGATATCATGCGCTTGTCAGCCTACGGACTGTCCGCTGCTTAAAACAAGTATGAAGAATGAAGGATGAAGATAAAAGAAGAATCCAAAAGTGAGCATTCAGGATACAGAATAACTGAGCCTGGGTCTGCAACCCACAGATTTATTTAGGGCTTCGTCAAGAATTCATCCTGAATTCTGACTCCTGAATCCGATTTTGCTAAAACTTCAGACTTCAGACTTCAGACTTTATTGTATTTTTAAGGTTAGGTATTGTCACTTACCCACTAAATTCCACGCTTTCGACGCAGCAAACGCCTAATACAATACATGTTTGGTCTAATTGGACATCTGACTAGTTTAGAACACGCTCAAGCGGTAGCTCAACAATTGGGATACCCAGAATATGCCGATCAAGGTCTAGATTTTTGGTGCAGCGCCCCGCCACAAATTGTTGATCACATTAAAGTTACCAGCCTGACTGGAGAGATAATTGAAGGCAAGTATGTAGAATCATGCTTTTTGCCAGAAATGCTGGCGAATCGGCGGATTAAGGCGGCAACGCGCAAAATTCTTAATGCAATGGCTCATGCTCAAAAGCATGATATAGACATCACAGCTTTAGGCGGTTTTTCATCAATTATTTTTGAAAACTTTAATTTAGAGCAGTTCAGCCAAGTCCGCAACATCAAATTAGAGTTTGAACGCTTCACTACAGGCAATACACACACTGCCTACATTATCTGTCGGCAAGTAGAAGCCGCTGCAAAACAAGTAGGAATTGAACTGTCGAAAGCAACAGTAGCTATATGTGGAGCAACTGGGGATATTGGTAGTGCAGTAACCCGCTGGCTAGATGCCAAAACGGATGTCAAAGAAATTTTGCTGATTGCCCGTAACCAAGAACGCCTGCAAAATCTCCAAGACGAATTGGGGCGAGGGAAAATCATGGCTTTGGATGAAGCATTACCCGAAGCTGATATTGTAGTGTGGGTGGCAAGTATGCCCAAAGGGGTAGAAATTGACCCCAAGGTGTTAAAACAACCTTGCCTACTCATTGATGGTGGCTATCCTAAAAATTTAGGTACGAAAATTCAACATCCTGGCGTTTATATACTCAACGGTGGCATTGTTGAGCATTCTTTAGATATTGACTGGAAAATTATGCAAATCGTCAATATGGAAGTGCCAGAACGCCAGCTATTTGCCTGTTTTGCCGAAGCTATGCTACTGGAATTTGAGAAGTTACATACGAACTTTTCTTGGGGGCGTAATCAGATTACCGTAGACAAAATGGAGCAGATTGGTCAAGCATCGGTGAAACACGGCTTTAGGCCTCTGCTGCTTTAGCAAAGTCAAAAGTAAAAAGTTAAAAGAATCTTTTTACTTTTGCCTTTTTACTTTTTACTTCTTAAATCCCCAATCCCTAGTTCCTCACCCCTAGTTTATATGGCTACTACCGAGCGTAAACCACTACTGTTAGATTTTGAAAAGCCGTTAGCAGAACTATCCAACCGCATTGAGCAGATTCGACAACTTGCAGAAGAAAATGGCGTTGATGTATCTGGTGAAATTCGCAAGCTAGAAGCACGCGCGACAAAACTGCGTGAAGAGATTTTTAGTACTTTATCTCCGGCTCAAAGGGTGCAAGTCGCCCGTCATCCCCGTCGTCCCAGTACTCTTGATTACATCCAGGCGATTACAGATGAATGGATGGAGTTGCATGGCGATCGCTGTGGTACTGATGATCCGGCTTTAATTGCTGGTGTAGCTCGTTTAGGTGGGCAGCCGGTGGTGATGTTAGGTCAACAAAAAGGGCGTGACACTAAAGACAATATTGCCCGTAACTTCGGGATGGCGGCTCCTGGTGGTTATCGCAAAGCAATGCGTTTGATGGAACATGCCAATAAGTTTGGAATGCCGATTTTAGCTTTTGTTGATACACCCGGCGCTTTAGCCACAGTAGCCGCAGAACATCAAGGTGCTGGCGAAGCCATAGCTTATAATCTGCGCGAGATGTTTAGCTTAGATGTACCGATTATTTGCACAGTTATTGGTGAAGCAAGTTCTGGTGGAGCGCTGGGTATTGGTATTTGCGATCGCCTACTGATGTTTGAACACGCTGTTTACACTGTGATTAGCCCTGAAGGTTGTGCGGCGATTCTCTGGAAAGATGCCAGTAAAGCACCTCAAGCAGCTGTCGCCTTAAAAATCACTTCCCATGACTTAAAAAACTTAGGGATTATTGACCAAATTTTAGCGGAACCAATTGGCGGCGCTCATTCTGACCCCCTAGAAGCCGCAACCACCCTCAAGCAAGCACTTTTAGATAATTTAGATGAACTTAAACAGTTAACATCTCCAGAAAGACGACAAATGCGCTACGAAAAATTCCGCAAAATTGGTGTTTTTACAGAAATTCCCCACTAGCCAGCCAAACCTAGGTCATTAACTCAAGAGCAATGTTATAATTGCCTGTGGTTCTTAAAGATTTTTAACAATCTTTTTAACCACAGGCATTTGTATTTATGATGAATCGTCTCAATTAAATGAGAGATTTGTGTAGTTTTTAGTAACTTACTGCGAGTAGACAGCCAAAACACCCGGATGAAGAAGAATTTTCATCACTGGCGTATATCTAATTGGCAAAAATGCCCACACTGACAATTCAATATAGCAATTGTCAAAAAAAAATTATCGGAATTTAAGGTTACTTTAATGTAGCCCATCCGAAAGACTTAAATAATTTGGTGGCAAGGGGCTTGGGTCACTGCCAAAAAAATGGGGGAAAGCATGAGTAGTAAGCAGAAACAACATGCCCTGATTACTGGGGCTAGTAGTGGAATTGGCAAAGCCACCGCTTTAGCATTCGCCAAGGCAGGCATAGATGTTGCCCTAGTCAGCCGTTCTTTAGATAAATTAGAGACGGTAGCAACAGCAGCTAAGCAAACCGGAGTAGAAGCCAAAGCTTACGCCCTGGATTTAGCCGATTTACCGCAAGTAAAAGCAAAAATCAATGCGATCGCCCAAGATTTTGGCAACATAGATATTTTGGTAAACAATGCCGGAATAGGCTACACAGCTAATTTAAATGACACCAGCTTAGAAGACTGGCAACAAGTTATTAACATCAATCTCACCAGTGTATTTGAGTGCATCAAAGGAATTTTGCCGGGAATGCGCGATCGCGGCACAGGCACAATTATCAACGTAGCCTCAATAGCTGCCAAGCAAACCTTTGCTGGATGGGGAGCCTATTGTGTTAGCAAAGCCGGACTTCTAGCCCTTTCTCAAACCCTGGCTCAAGAAGAACGCGCCCACGGTATCCGTGTTACGGCCATTTGTCCTGGTTCTGTGAATACAGAAATCTGGGACACAGACACCGTTAATGTCAACTTTGACCGTTCAAAAATGTTAACTCCAGAAATTGTGGCACAGTCAATTCTCCACACCGTCTTATTGCCACCACAAGCGGTGATTGATGAATTGATTCTCATGCCCAATACAGGCACTTTTTAGGCATTTGTTCTTGGTCATTAGTCATTTGTTATGAGTGAATCACAAAAGACAAATGACCAACGACCAATGACTAATGACTGATAGCAAACATCCAAAAATTAACTGAAAATTACATCATGACTATTGCTAGTTCTAACGGTTCCAATCGTTTTCAATCTCCGCTGATTTCCGATTTGGCAGAGGCCATCAATACCAGACCCGATCGCAACACCCACGACGGACGACTACCGGATTTGCAACCGCCTTCTGAGGAAAATATGGAGCAAATGATGGATGCCGTCAGGAACATCATAGTCGGCGTTGGCGAAGATCCTGAGCGTGAAGGACTGCTCAAGACTCCCAAGCGTGTTGCTGAGGCAATGCGTTATCTTACCAGTGGCTATAACCAATCTTTAGAAGAACTGGTGAATGGTGCCATCTTTGATGAAGGTCATAACGAGATGGTACTAGTTCGAGATATTAACTTCTTTAGCCTCTGCGAACATCACATGCTGCCGTTTATGGGGAGAGCGCATGTTGCTTATATTCCTAATCAAAAAGTTGTGGGCTTAAGTAAGTTAGCCCGGATTGTGGAAATGTATTCCCGACGGTTGCAAGTTCAGGAAAGATTAACTCGCCAAATTGCCGAAGCGATTCAGACGATTTTGGAACCTCAAGGTGTAGCAGTAGTTATGGAAGCTACTCACATGTGTATGGTCATGCGGGGTGTTCAGAAACCCGGTTCATGGACTGTTACCAGCGCTATGTTGGGCGTATTCCACGACGAGCAAAAAACCCGCGAAGAATTCTTTAACTTGATTCGCCATCAACCATCATTCTTTTAGAAGTAACGCGATGTGCGACTTATTTTTGAAACCCCACTTCCATTCTTCTCACGCCAGTTGCTACAACGGGGGGAACCCCCCTTCGGGTTCGCAGTTCCTTCAAGTCGGCAAAGCCGCCCAACGGACTGCTCACCGCAACGCACTGGCTCCCCGCAACGGAGAGAGGCTTTGATTCTCGCTCCCCTTCCTTACAAGCTACCGTGTACACACAAGTCTTATAAAGTTGCCTAAGAGCGTTTTGATCCCCCCTAACCCCCCTTAAAAAGGGGGTAAATTTCTTCAAGTCCCCCTTTTTAAGGGGGATTTAGGGGGATCATATGATTTGTGTGTACACCATAGCCCTACAAGGGAAGGGGTTGGGGGTTAGGTCTGAGATAAAGTTGCACACAGCGTGAAGTATGAAAAATAAAATTTAATACTAGCCTGCGGCAAGCCACCTAAAAGGTGTCTACATACTTCATACTTTAGTTTTAAGCCTTTCAAACAGTAGCGCTACCTTGTGTAAATCTTTATCTCCGGGTTGAATTTCGACACCGCTGGATAAATCTATACCATCAGGGCTGACTTGGTTGAGGGCTGCTAAAATATTTTCTGGTGTTAATCCTCCCGCTAAAAACCACGGGCTACTGGGGTGAAATTTTTCTAGCATTGCCCAATCTAAAGTTTGGCCTGTACCGCCTAGCTGTTGGGGATGATAGGCATCAAGTAATAAAGTATCTACGTATTGAGCATAAATAGATGCTTGTTCCAGATGGTCAAAACTTCGTATCCTCAGTGCTTTGAGAATTTCTACATTGGGGATTTTTTGGCGTGCTTGGTGGCAAAATTCCGGTGTTTCATCACCGTGCAACTGCACACCAGTTAAACCAGAATCATTCACTATCTGGCTAATCTCCTCAATGGGAGCGTTAGCAAACACGCCGATTTTATCAATGTCATCTGGTAGCTGTGTCACGGTTGCCCTAATTTGCATTGCTGTAACATAACGAGGCGAAGTAGGTACACAAATAAATCCTAAAGCTGTTGCGCCTAAAGATGCGATCGCTTTAGCTTGTTGTGGTTGAGTGATGCCGCAGATTTTAACCCGCATATAGTTCTAAAGAGCGAATTTTTGCTAACAATCTCTGGTTGCTTACTCAGTAATTCTATAATTTTGAAGGTTTTATGAATTTTGTCATTTAGGAGACAGAACCTTGATGTTATCAAATTTACTGGCAGCAGCAGCTAATGTTCCCGCAACTCCCGCGTGGACTCCCACCGTTGGAATCATTATTAGCGTTAGCAGCATCATCATTCTGTTGCTATCCACCCGCATCGAACAACCCCAAGTAGGGCCTAAGTTACCAGGTTTGCCAGTTAGTGTTACCACCTTTATCGCGGCTATGGCTTTTGGTCATATCATCGGCATTGGGATTGTTTTAGGACTGACTAATATTGGTCGTCTGTAAAATACAAGATGACACAGAGATGAGATTCTCAATCAATCCCATACTCTAAACTTATTCTTGTTCTTTCTCTAGCAATGCAACTCTCAAGTGTAGCTCAGTTGAATTTTGCTATTTTTGTTACCTTAAAGACAGATTTCATAGCAACTTCATCACGACAGCTAAGTTGATAGTTCTTGTCTGGAGAAAGAACCATAAGTAGATGCAAAACAAACTACCGCAAATAATTTGGTTAGCATCGGCGGCGATCGCACTATTAGCAAGTGGTTGCGAGGAAATGCTAAAATACGCGCCACCGTTGCCCAGTCTTGAATTACCATCAAGCCAATCACCACAGCCTGTAATTTCTGCCGAATCTGCCAAAATTGCAGACATGGAAGCCGCAATTCGCCAAGGTATCAACCAAGTGCGACAGCAAAATGGACTTCAGCCGCTACAAAATAATGAAAAACTCACCCAGGTAGCCCGCAACTACAGCCGTCAAATGGCGCAGAAAAAGTTCTTTAGTCACACTGGTGCCGATGGTAGTACCTTACGAGACAGAGTACGTGCAGGCAGAATCAATTATTGGATGGTTGGGGAAAACTTATTTACATCTACCAATGTGCCGCAACCTGTACCAGCCGCCATCAAAGGTTGGATGAACAGCCCTGGACACCGAGCCAATATTCTGCGTCCAGTATTCCGAGAAACAGGTGTGGGCATCTGGCGAGTTGGGAATACATACTACATGACTCAGTTATTTTTGCGACAATAACTTCTTCTCGACTGTCGCCTATCACCCATAGCAGAAGGCAGGAGGAAAAGTCTGATTATTCCTGGCATTCAAGCTTTCAAATTGTCCTAACATATCTGACTACCGCTATATCACAGGATAGGTGCAGCGATCGCCGATTCAATCTAAACTACAAATGTATTATTATGACAGGAGTTTTAGTGAAAGCTAGATGGATAATTACAGCAGCTTCAGCAGCCCTGTTCTTTGGTGGTAGCCTGTTCACATCGCTGCGCGATCCTTGGTTTCAAAATCTGCAACGTCCCAGTTGGTTGACCTTTGAGTTTCTTATTCCTGTTATTTGGACTTTCATTTGGGTTTGCCTTACGATTTCTGCAATCATTGTGTGGGAGAAAAACAGTAAGAAAGGTGTTCGTCCTTGGGGTCTACTGGTAGTTTATGGTGCGATCGCTTTACTCACATCGCTTTACAGTCCCGTTGTTGTAGAACTTCGCAGTTTGACTGGTGGTATGATTGTGGGCGGTTTAGCGACAGTTTTGGTGTACATTTTGGCTTTTGTTGTTAAGCCAATTTCGCAAACTGCTTCATGGCTATTTCTACCTTACGCATTGTGGGGGCCTTTTGGTACTTATTTAACTTGGTTATTACTACAACTCAATAGCCCCATCAACCCATAATGAAACGATTGATTCCCTATTTCTCGCTTTATTTAACTTTGCTATTAACTGGCTGTGTTGCCAATAGAGATGGTAAAAATCCTCTAGTTACAGCAACACTCAATCCAGCCGCACCCAGCAATAATCAAGATGGAAATTATATCACTAAGGTTGTACAACAAGTAGGGTCAGCAGTGGTACGCATCAATTCAACGCGGATTGTGGCAGTATCTCCACAAGACTCTTATTTAGGGCGTTTTTTTGGCGCACAGGTGCCAAATAGAGAAGAAGTGCAACGGGGTATTGGTTCAGGATTTATTACCAGTGCGGATGGGATTATTTTGACGAACGCTCATGTTGTCGCCGATGCAGATAACGTATCCGTGGTTTTAAAAGACGGACGTAGTCTTCAAGGTAAGGTAGTAGGCGTTGATCGTGTAACGGATGTGGCGGTAGTGCGAATTAAAGGTACAGGATTACCGACAGTCAAGTTTGGTAACTCAGATAATTTGTTACCAGGGCAATGGGCGATCGCCATCGGCAATCCTCTAGGATTAGATAATACAGTCACTCAGGGAATTATCAGTGCTACTCAGCGGTCAGTTGCTGATTTAGGAGTACCCACCGAACGCGTCGATTTTATTCAAACTGATGCAGCCATTAACCCTGGTAATTCTGGTGGCCCCTTGCTCAACGCTCAAGGCGAAGTAATTGGGATGAATACTGCTATCATCCAAGGAGCGCAAGGCTTAGGCTTTGCCATTCCCATCAAAACGGCGCAAAGAATCGCCAATGAATTAATTGCTAAAGGACGAGTAGATCATCCTTATGTTGGCATCCAAATGGGTGAGTTGACCCCTGATTTACGCAGCAAAATTAATCAGAGTGATACAGGGTTAAAAGTCAGTCAAGATACAGGTGTGATTATTTTAGGAGTCGCCCCAAACTCTCCCGCTTCCCGTGCTGGGTTACGTCCGGGCGACATTATAGACAGTATTAATGGTGTCGCTATTCAAGATATCCGCCAAGTGCAACAACTGGTAGAAACCACCAAAGTCGGCGATATGATGCAAATTACCATCAATCGTAACGGCAAAAAACAAGCGATCGCCATTCGCACAGTTGCTTTACCTGCAAGAGACATTAGTTGAAGAATTCAAAACCTTAATTATTGATCTTTTTAATATCTCCATAGGCGCGATAAAAGCCACCTCTAGCTGACTCGCGGACTTCTTGGACAAGATAGCGATCGCCAGCTTGGCGAATATCTTTGGGAAACTGCACGTTCCAGTTAAAATTGTATCCTGGAGAAATAACTCTGACGCGCAATTGACCACCATCTTGAAAACACTCAACAATTACCCCAGTACTTGTATCTGTCGTGGTTTCGAGAACAGTAGAAGGTGCGACTCCCTCAGTTTTTGGTGCTTTAATAATAGTTGCATCGGGAATTGTACCAGCTTGAGCAGAGGCGATCGCAGTTTCACTAGCATCAATACAAGCTAAAGCCCCATCAGTGGTTACAATATAAATTCGAGATTCGCAAAACTGCATGGATAAAGCCGAACCACAACCAGTCCCCAACTTCCACAGTCTTTCACCCGCTTGATTAAAGCAGTAAATTGAAGAATTATTATCACCAGCAAACACATATTTACCATCTTGTGCAGTGGCGCAAGAATAAACCGCAGCATCGCACTTATATATTGTTAGTGGCTTACCCTGCTTGCTAAAACTGTAAATTTTGCGATCGCTTGCACCGGCGTAAACTGCGGATGCTTCTTGCCAACCAAATAGCACACTCCCGCCAGTTTTTTGATGCCAAACCATTCGACCTTCTTGGTTATCATACATCGTCACGCCTTGACTATGACCGTGATAAATCCCAGCTTCATCGCAGCGAACCATCCAGCCAGAATTACCTTGGCTTAATCGCGTCCATTGTGACTCATCATCATGATCTATAGTTGTTACGCCACCGTTAGCATCAGAGACAGCCAATAAACCATCTTTAATATCCAGCCAGAAGATATCGACATTTTCATCAATTTTGTAAGCAACGCGGGGTAACTTACCAGTTAAATCGTAGACATTGCCATCATCGCAACCAGCGTAAATCCAGATATCATCAGCTACTAAACATTTAACCCCATCAGGGAGTTTAAATTGATTGCTGACTTTACCTTCATGGTTCAAAGCAAAAACTTGACCAGCTTGATTACCCAGCCAGCAACAGTTAGCATCAATGAAAATGCCAAAAGCTGCTGAATTAGCCGCAAATTTCCATAAAATTGGCGCTTGTTTGGACGTTGAAACAGTACTAGCAACTTCTCGGCGAGTCACAGAACGCTTTTGACGCACACCCATCACAGCATTTTCATAGCCTTTTTTCCGCTTTTCGTTAATTTTTTTCGCCGCTTCCGCCTTGGCTTTTTCTGAAGTGGGGTAAGTTTTCGTTTGCGTCTGTCCTGCGTCACCGATGCGACCGTAGCGGATACTTACTTGGGTATCTTCAACAATAACCTCATAAAACTTGTGGGAACTTCCACCATCTTCTGATAACTCTAAGTATGTTATTTCTTTAGCCATGACATTTGCTCGTTAAAACTGAATGTAAATATTCGGAGTGGTATACAAATAAATTGACCATCCTTAATCGGTTCTAACTATGACCAAGGTCATGTGTCCATAAGCTACAAGTACAAACTTTAACCAAATGAATCTTTTAAAACCGGAGATTCATAATCAATGAGGATTTGAGGCATTGCTACAAGCATTATTAGACTGTTGAAATTAATAAAGCTTGAGATTTGCAATGCACTCAGTACTTAGAGGACTTTTGCCAAGCTGCTTAGTCTTTCATAAACTGGAATCAGGCGATCGCCTTCTATTTCTACGGTATTATCGGGATAATGGCGAATTGCCCCTAGCAGTGTGATTTCTCCATCTTCTTGAATAGATTTACTCAAAGATGTTTGTAGCGCCTGTGCATCTAAGTCCCCCGCAGGTGGATGAACTACATCACCAATTTGAGCCAGTAAAATTGGCCCTGTCCAACCAGACAACAAACTATCTAAATAAGCAGGTTCAGCTTTTATACCTGCGACTAGTGCTTTACGAGCTACAGCAGGGTCTTGTTTAGATACCTGCAAATAAGTTCTGAGTGTCGGGGTAGTTTTCCCTGTTTGCACAAACGCATTCAATTCCGTTACAGAAACAGGCCCTTGAAAACTACCATATTTTAAAATTACCTGTTCAGCCGCGTTTGCACTAGCATGGAACAGCAAAACACTAGCACCTACTCCCAAAACTACTGTCTGACTCAATAATTTACTAAACTTCCCCTTAGTTAATTGATTCCAAAATTTAAAAATCTGCATTACATTTAACTTCCTAGTGGTGTGGAGCGTACACAGGTCTAAAATATCTAAGCTTGCTGATTACGACAACATATTTATAAGGTTATCTAAATAGATTAAGTTTGTGGAATCTACTGAGGTATGACCAGCGATAGAAATTAAAATCTCAACATGAGTAGGGTGGGTATAATTTGCCCACCCTAATTTAGTTTTGCTCATTACAGCAGATTTTAAGTGAGTGGAGTACACAATTTCAGAGTGAAAGCCAGATATCAAGGCTGTTTTACTTCTGAAGTCTGCTGTATGTGTTAAACAAATTAAGAGTGGGGTTCTCCTAACAACACAATTGAGCATTTTAATTCTCTTAAGATTTGAGTTGTTACTTGACTAACAGCCAAACCCCCTGCTGTGCGATAGCGAACAGAACGCAACACCGCTAAATCAAAAGACTGAGCTTCTCGAATAATTACTCTAGCGATATCATCACCTTTAACAGTCTGGATATTTGTCTTGACCTGTAACTGACTTTTCGTGGCAATCTCAGATAATTGGGATGTAAATTTCTCAACTAAAGCTGGGCGAGTTTTGCGATCGCTCACATGCAACAATACTACCTCTGCCTGATTCACATCAGCTAAAATTTGCGCGAACCTAACAGCACCTATAGTTTGTCGTGTCAAATCACCAACAGGTACAAGAATTCTTTGGATAGTTCTCGGACTACTTAACAAACGTGTAACTGCTACTGGACAATGTGCAGACCAAAATACACTATCCAGTACACTACCAAACAAACGAGCGCGGAAACCTGTAGTCTGTGACCAACCCATCACCACTAAATTAGCATTACGTTCCCGACTAGCACGGCTAATTCCCAAAGCTGCATCATCATCAATGCGAATTGCTGGCGAAACTTCCACATCAAATTCTTGGCTAATTTCTTTAGCCAACTGCAATCGTTTTTGGCTCTGTTCAAGTGCTGTCACTAATTGCGGATCATCCATCTGAATCAGAGCTTTAGTAATAGCTAAAGGTACAATTCTCCCCGATTCATGACGCGCTAATAATGCAGCCATTTCTATTAAATAACGTTGGGTTTGCGGATTATAAATTGGTACAACCACAGTGAATTGCTGTTGTTCTGCTTCTATCTCAGGCTCATGACTTTCCCACCAAGTTGAGAGTCTATCGGTGGCAAAATCTGCTTCACTAACTTGTAAAGCAGTCGCAAACCTAGCAGTAATCACTGGCCCTAAAATTGCCGTCACCAGCATAAGAACAATTACGCTGTTTAAAACACCTTCATTAATTAATCTTTCCCCAGCCGGGTTAACAGTTTGATAAGCCACTAATGCAGCCGCCAGTGTCGCTGCTACTTGAGGCAAAGACAAAGACCACATTGTGAGCATTTCGGCTGTGTTGTAGCGGTAAAATAATTTAGCTAAAAATGCCGCAATAAATTTGCTCCCGATCAAAGCTACTACAATTACCACAGTCAACCAAACAGAACTGAGGGTTTTCAGAAATGCCGGAATATTAATTAACAATCCCATATCTACAAAGAAACATGGGATAAATAAAACACTACCAATAAATTCAATTTTTTCCTTAACTGGGCTACGTCCTAGAACATCATTAACTGCTAAACCTGCTAAAAATGCCCCAACAATTTTCTCAACACCAATAACTTGCGCTCCCACAGAAGCCAAAAATAATGCTAGTAAAATAAACAAAAACTGGTTGCTTTGCTCATCTCCAGAACGCCGAAAAAATTCCTTACCTGCCCAGTCAAAACCAAATAAAACAACAACGGAGTAAATTGCTAATCCCCCCAATAAAGTAGCTAAACTCAGGGCAGAAAATTCTCCCCCATGAATACCTACACAAATTGCCAATACCAACAAAGCACCCGTATCAGTAAAAATTGTTGCCCCAATTGTGACAGTCACAGCTTCATTTGTGACTACTCCCAAACGACTTACAATTGGATAGGCTAAAAGAGTATGGGATGCTAATAAAGAACCAATCAAAAAAGCAGCATTCCAACCGAAATTAAACAAACGTCCAACCAGAATACCAGCTATTAATGGAACTAAAAAGGTTAGTATGCCAAAACCAATTGAGCGATTTTTAGTTTTGCGAAACTGCTCTAGATCAATTTCTAAACCTGCTACGAACATCAAATAAATTTTGCCAATATCTGATAGCAGTTTGATTGTATCTGATTCTGAATTGAGTAACTTTAAGCCATTTTCTCCTAGAATGACACCTGCTACTAGCAAACCCACTAATCCAGGCAACCGCAATTTTTCAAATATTGGCGGTACGGTAAAAATTACTGTCAGGAGAATAGTGAAGGCAACAATTGGGCTTTCTGCTAAAGTTTGAAGTGCCATTGGTGAATCAAATTTTTTAGGGAAGATTGTATATGCTGAATTTGTTTAGCTCAGTAAAATTTAATTTTTAACATTAAGCCTTCCCAGTTGTATCTTAAACATCAATTTTTTCACATCTATACAGAGATAGAGTGACATATTTTTATAACTGATCATAAGATCATTTTTTTAATAACTAAATATGAAAAACAGAGGAAAAGGTGAATTACCTTACCCTCTCGCTAAAAATTTGCTCTAATTTTTGAGTAAAGGTGAATATTTACTGCCAAATATAGAGCAGAACAAACAATACAATCCAGATCACATCAACAAAGTGCCAAAATAGGGAAGTAGAATTAACTCCAAAGTGACCAGATTCGTAATTCCCAGGAATAAAAGAACGGATAAAAATCATCAATTGCAACAGGATTCCTGTCAAAACGTGCAAGCCGTGAAAACCTGTTAACAGGTAGAACATTCCGCCAAAGGTGCCAGTGGTGAAACCAAAAGCCAAATGACTCCATTCAATCGCCTGTCCTACCAAGAAATAACTGCCCATTGCCATTGTTGCCAAAAGAAACAGGCGAAAACCCCATAATTTATGGCGTTGTAGAGCGCGTTCTGCCAAATAAATTACAAAGCTACTAGCAACCAACACAACAGTATTGATAGCCGGTTCTCTCACTTCTAAACCTTCAACACCAGGCGGTAGCCAGTTAGGAGTTGTTAGCTTGTAAACAATATAGCCAGCGAAAAAACTCAAGAAAATCACACTTTCCGACAATAAGAAAACAATAAAACCAAACATTTTATTGCCTTCTTCATCATGTCCATGCTCCCCAGCATGATGAGAGTGATTTTGCAACTCTTCAGAAACGATATAGCTGTCCATAGGTCAATCATGTAATATTGCTGAGAAAATACTCCGCGTACCTTTGCGCCTTCCTTAGCGCCTCTCTGCGTTTAAAACCGCAGATGGACGCAGATGTACACAGATAAATCATTGAGCCTGATTGTGGGCTTCTGCAACTAACGGTTCTGATTTGCCGTAACCATAAGGTTCAGAAATCACAATAGGAATTTCTTCAAAGTTCTCAACAGGTGGTGGTGAAGAAACCAACCACTCTAAACCAATTGCCCGCCAAGGATTATCAGGCGCTTTCTCACCTTGCATCCAAGAAACTACCATATTGAAGATGAAGGGCAAGGTAGACATACCTAACAGGAATGCACCAAGACTCGCAATAATATTCCAGAATTCATACTCTGGCGCATAGGAAGAAACCCGCCGCAACATACCTTGTAAACCTAGTGGGTGCATAGGTAAGAAGTTGAGGTTAGTCCCGATGAATGATAACCAGAAATGCAGCTTACCCCAACCTTCGTAGTACATCCGCCCAGTCATTTTGGGGAACCAGTGATAAATAGCAGCGTACAAGCCCATTGTCACTGTGCCAAACAAAACGTAGTGGAAGTGTCCCACGACAAAGTAGGTATTATTAACGTGAACATCCACAGGTACAGAAGAAAGCATAATACCTGTGATACCAGCGAAGACAAACATGATTAATCCACCCAAAGCAAATAACATGGGTGTATTCAACCGCAACTTACCGCCCCAAATAGTTGCTACCCAAGCAAATACTTTAATACCAGTGGGTACAGAGACAAACATAGTTGTCAACATGAAAATCAACCGCATCCAAGCAGGTGTACCACTGACATACATGTGGTGTACCCAAACAATGGCGCTGACGACAGCAATTAATAAAGATGAAATCGCAACTACTTTGTAACCGAATAAAGGTTTGCGTGAATAAACAGGGAAAATTTCGGAGAAGATACCGAAAACTGGCAAGATAATCACATACACCGCAGGGTGGGAGTAGAACCAGAAGTAATGCTGGAACATGACGGGATTTCCGCCATTGGCTGGGTTGAAAAAGCCAGTACCCACAGTGAGGTCAAGTAGCAACATTACCGCACCTGCTGTCAGTGCTGGTAAGCCAAACAATTGGATGATTTGAGCGCTGAGTACTGCCCAGACAAACAAAGGCATCCGAAAGAAGCCCATACCGGGCGCACGCATCTTGACAATGGTGGTGACAAAGTTGACAGCCCCCATAATTGAGGAGACACCAGAAATTGCCACCGCTAACAGCCATAAAACTTGACCGTTAATCAAATTACCGGTGGGATTTTGGAGACTGACGGGCGGATAAGCCCACCAACCGGCTTGGGCGGGGCCACCAGGGACGAAGAAACTGCCCATCAACAAAATCCCAACTACAGGCACCATCCAAAAAGCGACGGCATTGAGGCGAGGAAATGCCATGTCTCGCGCCCCAATCATTAAGGGGACGAGATAGTTAGCAAAACCAACAAGTGAGGGAAATGTCCACAAGAACAGCATCACAGTGCCGTGCATGGTGAACATACCGTTATATACGGTGCGGTCAACTAAATCCGCTTCGGGGGTGATTAATTCTCCCCGCAAGATCATGGCAAAGATACCGCCGACGAGAAAGAAGAAAAAGGCGGTCACAAGGTATTGGATACCGATCACTTTGTGGTCGGTACTAAAGCTGAAGTATTGTTTCCAGCCTCCTGGAGATTCATGTTGAGGCTTCCCAACTGGGAGGCTGAGACTATCAATAGGGACGTTAGTCATTGTTCTTTTGAAAAAACGGGGGTGTAAGGATATGTCTGTTGTCAACCGGAATAATTGACCAGAGGAGGCGCGGCGGGTACAACTGTATCCCAGCCATTTTTCACTGGTTCGCTGGCTGTTTCGGCGTATTCATTCACCGCTTGGTTCTTAGGGAAGAAGGGTTTATGTGTAGCGATTTTCGCCAACCATTTGTGGTATTCTTCGGGGGATTCGACAACTACATTTGCCTGCATGGTGGCAAAGTAGGTGCCGCTATATTGAGAGTCGGTGAGGTGATATTGCCCCTGACGAATGGGGGTAAATTCAAAGTCGATAGTGTGATTAGGAATGATGTCTTGTTTGAGGCGGAATGCGGGGATATAAAAGCCATGCAATACGTCTTCTGATTGCAGTGCTAAACGCACGCGGCGATCGCTTGGTAAATGCAGTTCGGTACTGGTAACATTTTTCTCAGGGTAATGGAATACCCATGCCCATTGTTTGGCGATGACATCAATTTTTTCTACAGGTTCGCTCATAACAGCGTCTTTTGTCGCTGCATAAGCAGATTCCATCCCTACTGGATTATGCAAATGCACTAGCTGTGTGGGGCCTTGAATTCCCATTTGTTCGTATACTTGGGAGCTATAGCCAGCAATCCACAGTACCAATAAAATCGGAATAGCTGTCCAGACAACTTCTAAAGTGACATTACCCTCGATGTGGGGGCCATCGCTGAGATCATCTTTCTGGGCGCGATGGAAAATCACGGAGTACATTAAGGTACTGGTGACACCAAGAAAAATAAATGCACCTAATGTCACTAAAAAGCTAATCAAATCATCAATCAGATGAGATTCGGCCGCTGCTTGGGGCGGTAGCCAGGAATAGGCTTGTTTACCTATCCACATACTGGTGATGCTCACGGCGATCGCACCAGTAATTAAGGTTAATATGTTTAAAATCTTGGGGAGTTTCATGGGTTTTGGTCATTGGTCAAGAGTCATTAGTCATTGGTCATTGGTCATTGGTCATTAACAAATGACAAATGACAAAGGACAAAGGACAAAAATTATTTGAGCATTGTGTTCAGGTCTTCGCCTAATTTCAGTAATCTGTCTGCGGTGTTGTGAACACCAAATTCGGCTGCTAGTTGCGCTCCTAATGTGCCGTGGAGGAACATCAAAAACATAATTGCTACTCCCGCTAACAAATAGCCCCACTGCACTTCTGTGTCGGAATCTTTGCTCCACACAAAGCGCTGCCATCCTCTCCACATGGTCATCCCGACAAATAGAGCTAGTAAGACGACACCACCAATACCGTGCCAAAGCATAGTTTGCATTGCTTGCAAGCCCCAAGCACTTTTGATTTCTGTTGGTGGGGTTGCTAAAAGCATTTCGTAAAAGCCGGCGGCTACAGTAAAAAAGGTAATGATGGTTGAGCCAAACATGTTGTACCAACCCACATCAAAGAAGTTGGCACGTTCAACAGTAATTGCCAAAAATTTGAACACCCATTTTTGGAAGGGAAATAGAACACCCACGATATCAAAGGTAATTCCAATGATGAATAAACCAATGGTGAGATGTACTAAATTTGGGTGAATCGGCAGAGTGTAAGGCAGTCCGTTAGCGCCCAATTCTACGTTCAATTGATTAATTAGGTCTGAATTCATGGCAGCATCCCATCCTTTACTGCTTCAACAACTGGTACTGTGTGCAATCCATATACCCAAACCAATTGATCACCGAAATATACTTGTACACCGACAATTGCCACTAAGATAAATCCGGCTGCTAAATAATGAATGGGTAATTTTTGGGGATTATGCGAACGAATTACATAGCGCCATGCTGTAATTGCAGCGATGATGCCAGAAAGTGACCAACCAATCAGTGTATGGATATTTAAAACTGATTTAGCTACGTCGTAGGGTTGGGCTAAACCTGCTTCAAATTGTCCAAAAATAATCGCTACAAAAATGGCGATTGTAGCGACAAACATATTCCACCAACCCACCTCAAATAGGCGAGCTTTGCCAGTAAAATAACCTAAGACATCACAGAAAAATGCAAACACTACCATCGCAATTACAAAGTGAACAACGATTGGGTGTAGCGTATCTGGATAGGGTAAATTATGGTCGTTCAACGATGTAAAAAAATCCAACATAGTTTACTGCACCTCAGCCAAAGTTTCATGATTAACAGACAAGCATGATCATCACTACAAACATTCATACCTGATTGGATGATGTTCAGAACTGCGTAGCGAAATCCAATAAATCAGGTATTAGCTTTTTTCTAGCTAAATTGGTTGAAGTTACTATTTATCGTCAATGATTGAGTTCAATTCATTTGTTCATGCTGATACTTTCTCACAACGATTTTGAATTTACCTCACAAAATCGAAGTTATTGGGTTAATACTCGGTCATCTATCTATTAGCTTAAGGATTTTTTTAGTAGTTGTCAAAAAAATAATAGAAAGCTTGAGAAATGAAGCCACTAACAGAAAAACTATTATGATGATGTAGCTTATCTACCTTTTAGTTTTAGATATTGCACATATAAAAATTTTTGGATATGCGATGTTTAACAATTAGGGAATATGTGTTTGTCGTTAAAATAACAAAAACATTAAAAAGAGAAGTTTTTGAAAAACAGAAAACCAAGGAATAATATAGTAAAATAAAAAACTTATCAAAAATCTTTTGTAATTTATTGAGTTTAATTTGCATTAAACGAAAAGCTGATATCTCTGAATTCAGGAAGAAGCCTGCGTGAAAAGTTTGTTGTTATGCCTAATAGGAGTCACGCGATCGCCAATTAATTCTTCTCAGAGCAGTATTACAATAATTCTGCCTTGAAAAACTTGTGATCATCTTCTAGCTAAAAACTAATGTGTATGGCGCTGCATCACAAAGCACCGTACTATAAGTTTTATGTCTAATTGAAATTGTCCTCATTAATACTTGTATTAAATTTTGCGTCTAAAAGCGATCGCCTAAATAATTTGCCCTTAACAGATACTGGCAATTTCCTCTAAAAAATAGAGGTTGTGAGTATCAGTTATCCAGTAGTATGTGTCATTGGTAGTAGTGATGTCAGCGAAATTTATTGCATTTCACAGCTAGTTGGCTCAACTCACGGAAAAAGACGCAATCTTGAGTACGGTTTTTTCAACCGAATTTGGTATGTGAATCTCCACACAAAGACAGAAATAAAATTGATACTTTTATTTTAAGTAATTACTAAGGGATAAAAGAAATAGTTTGTCGTGATAAATGTTCTGCTAAAAGATTCTTAACGTTTAAATAACGGCAACGTCAACACAAAAAATCGTCTAATTCGATACAATTAATAGGCTGAGAGAGCCAAGGAGAACTAAGTGGTGCTATCAAAAGGCTTTGAAATCGAGATGTATACTGGCACACCTCAAGGTGAAATTGTTGGTCTCTCCGATAAGATTGTTGCCGACTTGGACGGCTTTATGCGGGAACCAGACAGCCGCAACGTAGAATACATAACGAAGCCATCCACAAGTTACGAAAATCTCTTATGTGCCTTGCTGTATCCGCGCCGCGAGTTAAGAAAGTACCTCCAGCGTTTGGGTAACTACACTTTAATACCAGGAAGTACATTGTCTTTGAGTGGGGGCGATCGCTTTTTTCGTTCTGATCCAACCAATCCTTATCATGACTATATTGAGCAAACTTACGGTACAAACGTAGTTACAGCCAGTGTGCATATCAATGTAGGTATTAGTGACCCAGAAATATTAATGCGGGCTTGTCGGCTCATTCGCTTAGAAGCACCACTGTATCTTGCCCTCAGCGCTTCATCGCCCTTTTTTAATGGCAAAACCACTGGCTATCACTCTACACGTTGGGGTGTCTTTCCCCAAACACCTGCTTACGTACCATTATTTACTAGCCACGCTCATCATATTCAGTGGGTAGAAGAGCAGTTAGTGGCGGGAACAATGCAAAATGTCCGCCATTTATGGGTATCGGTAAGACCCAATGGCGATCGCCGTCCTTATGATCTCAATCGGTTAGAACTGCGAATTTGCGATTTAGTCACAGATCCGATTGCTTTACTCGCAATTACCGCATTGTTAGAAGCGCGTTTGTTGCAGGTAATCAATAATCCCGATTTAGATCCCTTAACTAACAGTAGCTTCTCTCCAGAAGAACTAATTGCTCTGACCACTAACAATGAAATAGCAGCCGCTAGTGCAAGTCTTGATGCTCAGATGCAACATTGGCAAGATGGCAGAACTATTTTAGCCAGAGATTGGATTGCGGAATTATATCAAGAAGTTTGGGCGATCGCTAAACAACAAGGCTTTAGTTGTTTCCTTTCCCCATTGCATAAAATTCTGCGTGAAGGTAACGAAGCTCAACAGTGGTTACAACTACACAGCGTAGGCTTTGACTCTCAGCGTGTTATTACCCAAGCGATTGTGGCGACACAAGAACGAGAAATGGAATTAGAAAACAAATTGTGTTCATCCTTGCTGGCCTAATGGGAAATTGAGGTTGTTCAAGTTACACATTTTGTGATTAGGACTGTCATTAGTCGTTAGTCTTTGCAAAGAACAAGGTACGAATGACTAATGACTATTTTTTTACAGATGGTTATGTAGTTAGATATGTTTTAGCTGATTGACCAGTACCCAATACCCAACTTAGAAATTCCCCTTACTCTAAAACCATAATTTATGGTTTCATACATAAGGTAGATTTTCTCCAAGTAGCCAGCAAATAACTCAAGACGGATTTCCACTTCGGAAAACATAAAGTAGTTTTCTTCGCAGGTTAATCCAACACATTTTCAGAAAATTTTTGGGGAATCTTGGCAATTTTTTTGTTTTAAAAAACTAATCGATGTAAACTAAAAAATGGTTATTAAGAAAACCTATATATAACCTCTACCTTTAGATAGATTTTTTCCGGTTAATGTAACTTTCTATACAAAATATCTCAGTTCTACAGACAATGCCCCAGGTAGTTTTAGTAAATCCGCAAATTCCCCCTAATACAGGCAATATAGCGCGTACTTGCGCTGCGACAGGAACAGAACTACATTTGGTGGGGCCTTTAGGGTTTGAAATTAGCGATCGCTACCTCAAAAGGGCGGGATTAGATTACTGGCCTTATGTCAAACTCCATGAGCATAAGTCACTCGAAGCCTTTAAAACCTTACATCAGCAGAGAGGGGGTAGATGTTTAGGTTTCTCTGTGAGAGGAAGTTTTAACTACACTCAATTTCAGTTTGAACCTAATGATTGGCTTTTATTTGGTAGCGAGACTACTGGCTTATCACCAGAGGCGTTATCAATTTGTGATACAACCTTGTATATTCCTATGTTTCAACCAGGGGTGCGTAGCCTAAATCTTTCGGTTAGTGTTGCCATAGGCTTATTTGAAGCTCGGCGACAACTAGGTTATTTAGTGTAGTTTTTGATCAAAAATTTCATAAGCATTTATACTTACAAGACTTTTGGAGTTAATTGAAACCTGGATTTGCGACAGCAAATGATTCAATGCTCATCAAAAACAATTTGACTTTTTATACTTGAGCTATTGTAATTTAAGTAATAATTCTGAAAAAATCTAGTTCACTAGATAGGTTTAATATAAGAAATTTATATATTAAATTTGAGAATCTACCAAATTTGAATGATAGATTTTGATGAATTTCATTCACCGAGCCGCAGGAAACAAAAAGCTGAAAATCCATACGGATAAGGCCTTTGTACTATCTTGTCTGAATAAGTATATTTCAGGAGGACAAAAGTACTGGAGAGTTTGTACGGTTGTGTTTTAGGGAAGAATCAACGTAAAGTCTCCTGTTGGGAAGACGGATTGGCAAGAAAAACCTTGAAGATATTTACAGCAGGAGGCATCACTTTTTAAAAGTTATAGCAACTACAATTGCTGACAAGAAAAGCAGATTCGGCTAATATCAACTTTTCCCATCCCAGCGAGTAAAGTAAACTAAGCGCTGACAACTGCAAAAAGCAGAAGTTCTAAGGTGTGAGGAGTGGAGCGGACAAGTAAGCACAGCAACTTTATGTTTTGCTAACAGGTGTAAACTTGTCTAAATCAGAGAAGCAGGTTAATCTTGCGTAAGTGTCTCTGGTGAATGTGATCCCGATCTATCATCAGATGTGATCGAAATCATAGACTAGTATTCCGACTGCAAAATCGAGGTCAGTTAAGCGCTAGTGATCATAGGAGGTCGTCTTTGAAACGAGCATTGAAAAAAAGAGTAAAAGCTGTGCTGAAAAATACCCCCAGCAGTGATGGTGTCCCGAACGAACAGTTAAATGTGGTGAATCCCAAGATCAATCGTCGGGTTAGCACACAAGCCGCCATGATTGGCTTGGCTATCTCAGTCGGAGCAACTAGTCTTTTAGTGACTCGACAAAGCGATCAAGCCCAAGCAGCCGCACCTGTAGGTAGCCAAAAAGTAGCCTCAAATCTTCCTGCTGCGCCTGACACTGAGGTGAAATTCGTTCCCACAAAGCTAGAGACAAAACTAGCTTCTGCCGCGACTATGGTAGAAAATGCTGTCATTATGGAACCAACAGCAATTTCACAATTGCCAGGGCTTGAAGCTAAATTGCAAGTTGCGGCAAGTGGAATGTCTGTGTTAGTTCCACCAACAGAGGATGTTTCCCAAACAGCAGCCGACACAAATGCCATCAAACAGGCGCAATTAGCCAAGGATAAAAAGGCAAAGGAAATCCTGAATGCTAACAATGTAGCCGCCAACCAAGTACCAACAACAGGTAGCGAAACTACAATTGCCAGCGATGAAGTTAATGCTAAATTAAAAGCGCAGCAAGAATTTGCTCTATATCACTTACAAGAAAAATCGAACCGTTTAAGAGCAAGTCTGGCGGAGTTGCGGTCTGGGGAGTCGAAAAACTTAACCAAAACTACTGCATTGGCTCAGGAGACAACTGTAGCAGAGAAATTGTCACCTACCATTATCAATAAAGAGGTAGCACAACAGTTGCCAGCTTTGGTTGATGAAGACAAAACAAAGTTCTTCCCAGAGACTAAGCAGATAAAATCTCCTAGCGAGCAGATACAACCACTGGCAACAACATCTGCACCTGCCACACCACAGATGGTGTCACCAACAAATACTGATACAGCTTACGAAGTTAAGCCTGGAGATACCTTAGCAGCGATCGCCAGCCGATACAACACAACTGTTGCAGAATTAGCAAAACTCAACAATATCAGCAATCCCAACCAGCTGAAAATTAGTCAAAAGCTGATTTTGCCATCGGCTAACGGACGCAGCAATGGCTCAATCTCAATACCTGTAGCAGTTAATCCATCTGTTGTACAGTTCACCAATAATTCTAAAGTAGCTGGGGTACCTATCAACACTGCCAGCAGCAGCCCTAATGTATCCTTAGCACCAGTTTCACCAGTTTTTGTCAACAATAATGCTGTCAAGCCCACCACCACAGCAACAACGAACAACCAAACACAGACAAATACTGCTAACGCTAATACTTACGGTGTAGGTGGTGACACGCCAGTACCAAAAGTCTTTGCCGAACTACAGTCAGGAAGTCAAACTGCCCAAAAGGTTGCCAGAGGTAGAAACAACGAGCGTCTACAGAGCTTACAGGCAGAAATTCAAAGACTACAGCAGAAATATCGCGCTCAAGAGTCTGGCAATGTAGTTGCACAAGCAACAACTGATACTGACAAAAACAGCGTTGCTATTCCAATTCCTGTAGCCATTCCTAATAACTTGGCTGTTACCAAGCCTGTATCAGGAACTAAGAATTTTGCTGTACCTATTCCTGTTCCGACACCCATCTTACCAAGCTACAGCGCTCAACCGATTAAGCCCGAATTTCGTGCTACTCGCGCTACAAACGAGGCAATTAATCCAGAGTTTCTGCCTAACCAGGCTAGAGTAGCGGTACCACCAATTGGGATCAACGCTGCTGATTCTCCCAGAAGAATGCGGGGAACTCAGGTATCGCCACAACTACCACCCTTAGCAGCAGTAGATCAATACTTACCCAAACCTATTGATGAGACCATCCCTCCACCTTCCTCCTCATCTGTAGCTTATATTTGGCCAGCAAAAGGTGTATTTACCTCTGGTTATGGTTGGCGTTGGGGAAGAATGCACAAAGGTATTGACGTTGCTAACGCCACTGGTACACCCGTTTACGCATCGGCTGATGGCGTGATTGAAAAAGCTGGCTGGAATAAAGGTGGTTATGGAAATCTCGTGGATATTCGCCATCCTGACGGCAGTATGACTCGTTATGGTCATAACAGCAAGATTCTGGTGCGTCCAGGTCAACAAGTGCGTCAAGGTGAAACCATTGCTTTAATGGGTAGTACTGGTTTCAGTACTGGGCCTCACTCCCACTTTGAAATCCATCCATCAGGTAAGGGCGCAGTTAACCCAATTGCCTTTTTACCACAACAAAACCGCATATAAGTCCTTACCTGTATCCAACTCAGTCATTGCCTTGTTAAAAGAGGGAGTTTTCCTCCCTCTTTTGCCTAGTTTAGTAAGATGCTAGATGCGTTTGTGTGTGAAAATTTTTTGAAAAATAGACTAGTCATGAACAAATGTATATGCTATATTAAGAATTAATGCAAAAGCGTTTGGCTCAGTAGCTCAGTTGGTTAGAGCACGGGACTCATAAGCCTGGGGTCGTTGGTTCAAATCCGACCTGAGCCATTTTTAAGGTTTTAAACTTACGCTTATTCCGATGAATATCTTCAATCATTTGGAGTATGAGTTTTAATAAGATTTTCTATTGACGAGGTTTGATCCTAGACTTGCTCATTGTGAACGCGATCGCCCTCTAGATAATTTACACTCAAGGTGAGACCGAATTATTTGCAGCTTCTGTTATGTCTTCCAGCTTAGATTCTTTGCCACCTGCTCTCGCTAAAATCGTCCAGCGCTTTCAACGTGCTTCCGATCCTAAGCGGCGCTATGAACAACTCATCTGGTATGCACAGAAGCTTCCAGAGTTTTCAGAAGCTGACAAGCTACCAGAAAATAAAGTCCCTGGGTGTGTTTCTCAGGTTTATGTCACCGCAACTTTAAATGAAGGGAAAGTTTTCTTTCAAGGAGAATCTGATTCTCAGTTAACTAAAGGATTAGTCGCGCTGTTAATCGAAGGTTTAAATGGGCTGAATCCCACAGAAATTGTCCAATTAACACCAGATTTTATTCAAGAAACAGGTTTAAATGTCAGCTTGACACCTTCCCGTGCTAACGGGTTTTACAACATATTTAAAACCATGCAGAAAAAGGCGTTGGAATGCAAGTTAGAACAATAGTTGAAAGTGCTGAGTTAAAAAGCTAACTAAAGTCCACGTAAGTGGACTAAGAAAAAATTGAGTTTTGAAACCCGCGCAGGTGGTGATACCGTTTCACTTTAAGTTTGATACAAATAGACCGCAGGGGTAGGGGGAAAGAATGAAAAACCCATAATTCGTATCATTTTTTTCGTGAAACGGTATGAGACCAGTGCTGCGGGAGGGAAACCCTCCGCAGGCAACTGGCGAATCCGAAGGGGTTTTGTTTGTATAGCCGCGATTTCCAATTACAAAAGCTTCTATTCAAACAACCTCAAGCTGTTTTGAAAAATCGGATAATTTCGCGGACATGATCGAGAAATTGCCCATCAGTAGACAGTTGGGCGATCGCATTTCTGGCTTCTCTGGCTAAACGTTCATGTTCTGTTTGATTTGTGGCGCGTAATTCTTCTAAATTAGCTAAAATTCTGGATACTTCTTTGCGTGTTTCTTCAGCGAAACGTTGTTGAGTTGCAGGTAAAGAATATGCTTGTTCTGGGTTCAGTTGTTCTTCTAAAGATTGCACTTTTTGTTCTAACTCCAAGAAGCGATTCCGCAGTTCAAAAATATCTTCGCGGGGATACTTCCATTCTTGGCTAATCATAGTTAGCCGTGCATATAAATATTCGTAGGCGCGAATAGCAGGACGCAAAATTGTTAATAATAAAGCTGCACCAGAACTAATATAACCGACTGCACTAATTCCAGTGGCTGCGAGAGTGTAAAGTCCAATTGCTGAGAATAAGTGTAAAGCAACTGCCAACCAAAGCGATCGCTTGGCTAATAACTGGACATATTTTACTTGTTTGCCATCTACAGGAATACCTTTTTCTGTAGATTGTGCTGCTTCTGCTAAGACTTCTTTTGCTTGAAAATGCACATTCCAAGGTACAGTGACAATTACCAATAACCACCAAAAACTTGCACCACCAATTACCCAATCTAAGAAGTTACCTGCGGGTACATGAAACCATTGCAGTACCCCAAATGCTAACAGTAATATAGTGACAATTCCCACGATGGAACTGATAAAAAAGTTAAAATACATTTTGCCATGACTCCAGTGAAACTATCATCTCAATCATGGCGATGGCTGGGGATTTCTACGGAATGGTTGTGCTGGTTTGGTTACTTGCACAGATTAATTATTGAATAAGATAACTGCGCCAAACTCTTTGAGAATCTTTGCTAGTCTTATCTGGCAATAATAATCGCCAAGTTTTGCCTTCTTGTTGAATTTGTAAGTACAGTTCAAAAGGTTGTTGCAGTTGCGTCAACTGTCGCTGCGGTAACTTGATAATTAAATCGTATTTTCCTTTGACGCGGAATGCTGGTAAATTTTGAATTGTCAGCGGTTTTTCTTCAGCAATTTTTAACTGCTGAATTTCCAACCCCTGAAAATCGAGATCGAGTTTTTGACTAAGTTCTTGTTGAGTTTGTTCTAGCCCAAGTGCGATCGCTTTTCGTACTAACTCGCTAGTTGGCAGTAGTCCAACGGTACCACAAGCGGTTAACAGTACTAGCAAAATCATTGTGATAAACAATCGCACCATCTTCGATATTCTACTCTCCAGCGCTAGTATAGCGGTATATGCTTTAAATAGTTACATTTCGCTCTCAGTCGCTTGAGCTTACCTGCTGATAGTCAAATCTTTGCCTGTGATGTTAAAGAAGAGTATACAGCGATCGCATGGCGATATTGGCAGCAAGCTGGACTAGCCAAAATTTACCTGCGATTAGCAGCAGCCTTAGAAAGTTTAGATCAACTGTTAGTGATCGGACAAGTTGGCACCTTTGATTTTGCCTTTATTGATGCTTCTTATGAGGAGCGATGTTTGCAATTAATTCGTTCTGGTGGCTTAATTGCGATCAATAATGTTTTATGGTCTGGGCGAGTAGCCAACTTTCAAATTCAAAACCACAGTACTCAAGCTATCCGTTCTATCAATCAAAAGCTACACGATGATAAACGAATCACTCTTTCAATTTTTCTCATTAGCGACTGACTGAGTTTAGCACTCAAGCGAGGTTAATATATCCTCAAGCAAAATCAAAATTAATATTTACTTTTAGATTTATTGGGAGATAAACTGACTATCCAGTCATGCTTTATCTACCTATCTTTACTATCCTTGTCTTTTAGTATTAAAACTTACCCAAACAACTAATTATTGCCTCAAATTTATAACTAAAGTAAGACATTGAATTGGGATTAATGAATTAACTTGATTAAGTGTCTAAACCAGATTTATTTCCCTATATATCTTCATAAATATAATCCCTATTTAGTGGGGAATTAATTTTTTTCGCTGGTCGTAGTAGTAAAAATATATTTTTCAAATAACGTACGAGGAAATTATATGAATCTTTTATTACCAAAAATCCAAAAAAGAATTTTTAAGAAAATTTATCAAATACCATTTGTAAAACAGCAAAATGATATTGCTTATCAGATAGCAATTAATAAGCATAAAACAAATTTACCTATTATCTCAAAAGATGACCTAGAATTAGTTGAAAAAATTAATCATGAAGGTGTTGCAATTACTTCCTTAGATAATTTGGGAATTACATCTAATCCTCAACTTCTTCAGACAGCCCAGGCTCTGACATCTCAGATTCAACTAGAGATTAATAGTGATGATAATCAATACGTTATTCATGCTAGTTCACAGCAAATTATGGCATATCCCACAATTTTTTTGTGGGGATTAGAACAACGTTTACTAAATATTATCGAGCATTATATTGGTCTACCAGTGGCATATCATGGAACATATTTTCGGAGAGATTTAGCAAATCAATTAGAAAAAGGTTCTCGACTTTGGCATTTAGACCCAGAAGATCGCAAAGTATTGAAAATAATAGTTTATGTGAATGATGTTTCAGAAAATCATGGGCCTTTTCAATATATACCTCTGTCTTTGACCTCGAATATAGTTCAATCTTTGAAATATAATTATGGATATATCCCAAATGAAACTATGCAAAAGGTGATTTCCCCAGACAACTATAAATCCTGTATTGGGAGTTCTGGTACAGTAATTTTTGCTGGTACAGGGAGCATTTTTCATAGAGGCAAAGCTCCAGAAAATTCAGACAGATTTACTATATTTTTTGATTATACTTCTAGGAGAAAGAAAGAATTATTTTATATTAATAATTCTCTACCGTACCAAGCTTTACTTAAACTTTCAACAAATCTTTCTGTGCAACAAAAGCAATCTCTATTTTGGCAAGAATATCTAGAATAGTTATTTATATAGTACTAGTACTACAGTAGTTTTAAATCACTGATCACAAATTCCCCAAGAAAAATGTGAGCTAAAAAGAAAATCTAGTTATTTTCTTTTGGGTATCACATTCCTGATGCCACTTTTAACACCTATGTTGTCACCTTTGTAGCGAGGAATAATATGAATACTAGCGTGCAGAATATTTTGTCCAGCTTCTCGATTGATATTCATGCCAACATTAAAGCCATCAGGTGCAAATTCTGTTTTGATAATTTCTTGAACTTTATTCAACATTAACCAGCAAGCAGATTGCTCTTTAAAAGGTAGTTCAAAATAATTACTCACATGGCGTTTAGGAATGACTAAAACATGACCTTTACTTACAGGATAACCATCAAAAATGGCATAAGCGGTTGCTGACTCAGTTAATAGTTTTAAATTTCTATAAGGATTACAAAATAGGCAGTTATTGGATGAATTGCGTTGGTAATTATAGTGAGTATACTCATATATTTCTCGGCTTTCATCCAAATAAATTGAATGAAATGGCAATTTTACAGTACATTGATAGGTTGGTTTTTTATGAACATAATGCTCTCTAAAACCTTGTTTTTTAATATCTCTTCTTACAACATAATAAGCTTTGCCTCCTGGTTTTAATAGGTGAGAAACTTCCATTAAAACATTAGCTTGCTCTTCAGAAAACAATACATTTAAAACATAAAAGCAAATTATTGTATCAAATTGCCCATGTGGGTAATCAGGCACATAATAAGGATCATAACCTGTAATATCACAACCTTTTTCGCGCAACAGTTTAACATCGTTACCAAAACCACAGCCAAAATCTAATATTTTGCCCCGAAGTAGGTTTTGATTTAATAACAGCTTTGCTGGAAATGACAGGTAAGTTCTTTCTATTGCTGTGAGATGGCTGAATTGATTGTTTTGCTGCTGCATAGAATGTCCATTTCTAGGTCATTCCTGTCTTAGCACAGCTGATAATAAAATCGTTATTTTGCCTACGTTTTCAGCAATCTTCAGATAAAAAATTAAAAAAGGATATGTACCGTAAAATACTTCTCGTTACATATCCTTCATTTTGCCGCATTTACTTAATGGCTAAAAGTTCGGAAACTGCTGCATGTGCTAATACCACGCTAGGCTCACTTTGGAGAGCAGCATAGTATTTTCTAGCAAATTCATCACCTACTTCTGAGGGTGCAATTAAAATGCGGGTACTAGCAATTAAATTCTGCACATCTTCTAAAGATATAGGTTGATCAGATGATAGAGTTTCATCAATTTGCACAACTAGTTCAGAAATTCGATGTAGCCAAGCAAATTGCTCATCAGCGACAACAAGTTGAAAGAGTTCAGTATTCGATACTCTTCCACGAACTTGTTCATAGTTGATGCGTTCTGTTTCTAGCAACATCCGGTGAAGATGTAATAATTTATTTCGTAAATCACGCAGATATTGATGTTGATTTATTCGTTGTAGAAGTGTTTTAGCAGTCAATGTAATCTATCCTCTTGTTACGATATTTTTAATGGTTTCAATATTTGCAGGAATAGGAGCCGTAGGTGTAGAGTAGGTACAAAAGTTCGGATAAATTTAGGTAGTCAAATTTACAGCACAAGTCTGAAATTAAAAAAGCTATATAGTAAGCCTTTAGCCATTTACAATGGGTGCTTTATTTACGCCATGCTGCACTAGTTGGGAAAATCCAGTATTTACTTTCTGCCTGCTGTCTTTAAAGTTACTGTACTAGATACATTCATATATGGTTAATCATAGATCAAATACCTGAAGCATAACAAATAGAGCTTACACTACTTTTATTTCGGAAAACCCTCGGTAAATTAAATAGGATGATTGTTGTCACGCTTGCAAATGAATATAGGAATAATTGAGCCTTACAGTAGCGGGTTTCTCGAAATTTTACCAGAGGGTGAAAGTAGTGATTATTGGTTAATTGCAGGTATACATATCAATGGTGAAGTCTTCTGTCCTAGTCCACGGCTTTATCGTTCTGAACGGGTAGCACTAGCAAGAGCAGCACAACTGTATGATTGGATAGTTGACCACAAGCAGCAAATTATGGCTGGAAATTACTTCTGCTCACAGTTGAATTTATCCCTGTGGTATCAACCAAAAGTATCTTAGAGGTTGTTTGTTGAAGTTGAATGGCAATATCATCGCTGAGATAATTCCATAAAATTTGCCAGCTTATACATAACTCTAGCACCGACGTTGCCATCCCACTCTGCATCACCAACTTCACAAACATCAAAGCCAATAATTTTTCTACCGCTATTGACTAATTCACGTAATATACAGAATGTTTGCTCTAATTCCAAACCACCAGCGACAGGAGTACCTGTATTGGGGCAAAGTTTCGGATCTAAACCATCGATATCGAAGCTAATATAAACATTTTCTGGCAAATGATTGATAATTTCACGACATATATCAATCCAAGTGGTGCCAGCATACAGTTTTTGCTTGATGGCTGGGTCATAATAGGCAACAATGCGACCATGCGATTGGTCAATCATTTGCACTTCATCATGGCTAATATCACGTAAACCTACCTGGACTAACTTAGAAATTTGCGGTAGTTTCACAGCATTAAACATGATTGAGGCATGAGAAAATTCAAATCCCTCATAAGCATCGCGTAAATCTGCGTGTGCATCAATATGCAGAATACCGTAGTTGGGATATTTAGTTGCTAATGCCTGAAAATAACCCAATGGAGAACTGTGATCTCCGCCAATGACTGCAACTTGCTTACCTTGATTGATTGCTGCTTGAGATTGGGTAAATAGCCATTGATTTACCTGTTGGGAAGCCTGATTAATTTCTGTCAGAATTGGAGTTAAATCTGGTGTATATGTTAGGGGTTTACCTTGTGCTAATCTTTCAATAATTTGGTCAGCTAAGGTGCGATAGTAGTGATTTTTTTCTAAAATATCTTGAGGAATTTCTACTAAAAAAATTCCTTGTTTCCAACCATCAGGGTTGTCAAAATCAAACAAATCCAGTTGAGTTGAAGCGTCAAGGATTCTTTGGGGGCCGTTTGCTGTACCTGCACCATAGGAAACGGTAACTTCCCAGGGTACGGCAAAGACAATTAAGTTGGCGGACTCGTAATCAAATGGCAAACCGAAGAGGTTGCCATTAATTTCACCTACACCACTAGGATTATAGTCTGGGAGTTGGTTAACCATCGATCGCCTGCTGAATTTACCTGGGTTATCTGTATGTATTTTAGCGATCGCCCTGATTATTCACCATTTCCTTCTTGAGAAAATCCTAAAAGTTTCGTAATTTCAGCTATTAACACACTAGCTTCGACAGGTTTATGAATATAGCCTTGAAAACCAGATAAAAAAGCCAGATTATAACTGTCCTCTGAAGTCAGAGCAGTTAAAGCGATCGCAGGTGTATGCTGTTTTTGCAACGTTAACATTTGTCTAACTTTGCGAATTAAGGAATATCCATCTACTTTTGGCATAGCAATATCAAAAATCAAAATATCAAATCGGCAATTTTTGATTAGTTCCAGCGCTTCTAAAGCTGATGTTGCTGTTGTGACCTGCACACCGTAGCTTTCTAAAATAAAAGTAGTCAAAACGAGGCTATCTTCATTATCATCTACCACTAGAATTTGCAAACCCTCTAAAGATGGGCAATGGTTTATATCATCTTGGCGATGTGAGTCTTCATAATTATTTGCCATGATAAGCTGTGCCTCCCTAGTTGGCCTAATCAATTACGGAGGATTTCCCAGTAATGGTCAGCCGCATACTGACTACTACTGGGCAACTTTAATCAAACTACCATGACATCTGTCTGATATCGTTAGAGAAAATGTAAGTAGAGTGCGATCGCTTGTCTGTGGTATTGTAAGTATGAGGATGTAACTCATTTGATAAATGTTCTAGTCTGACCGTAGCACTACTAATACCGAGCATTCATAATCTGTTGTGCAGTTAGATTTAAATGCGGGAAGGTTACAGATTCGATTCGGTTATTGCCTCTAAATTTACTTACACGATACTCTCCATCTTCCAAAGAGCAAACCAAAATAGTAGGCTGTTTAGGATTACCAATAAACTCCCTACCGCCTAATCCTGAATAATCTACAATCCAATATTCAGGAATTCCCATCTCTTCATAATCAGCGTATTTTTTAAGGTAATCATCACGCCAGTTTGTACTCACTACTTCAACAATCAATGGTATTGATGAACCTTGAATAACAGTGGATTCTTTTTTCCAAAGAGGTTCATGGACTAAATTGGCACGATTTAACAACAGTACATCTGGTGAGTAAGCTGATTCGTTTTCTGGCGGTTTGACTAGTGCTGTCTTAGTTATGAAGTAAGGAAGATTTAAACGGATACATTCTCTAGTAATTTCAAAGGCTAAAAATCCAACTACTTCTTCATGATCTCCTGTTGGTTGTGGCATTTCAACAACTACTCCATCATGAAGTTCGTAACGTTTTCCTGTTTGATCTGGATATTTAGCAACAAATTCATCAAATGTAATTAACTTGCTGAGAGATTGAGTCATGGCTGATACCACTGCTCTTGATATTTTAGCTTTAAGCAGAGTGCGATCGCTCTGAGTAAGTAAAAGCGACTTTTGCAATGCTTATAAAAGCAAACTAATTTATCTACTATTAATTTATCCCTCAAAAATCCTCATCATCCACAAAAAACTCTGCATCTTCTTCCAAGCGATTATCACCGGAACCAGCCAACCCCCACAGAGGTTGCAGCACAGCTATCCCAATTACCCCAATAGCTGCACTAAAAGCCAGGACTAAACCAACTGGTATTTGAATTGATTGGAAACTCAAAAACTTTAACGAAACTGGTGTGGCATTTTGAACGGAGATAATTGCGATCGCCATTATCCAAACAGCTACAACAATAGATATTAACAAATTAGCAATTGTCTTCATAAAAAATTACACAATAACACAGATGAACACAGATATTGATCAAGATTCATCTGTGTCCGTCTGCGGTGTAGATTATTATCCTAACTTAGCAATCACGCTTTCCATTTCTTGGGCAATTTGCGAGAGTTTTTCGGGACTATGGGTTTCCATGTAAACGCGCACCAGTGGTTCTGTTCCTGAAGGACGCAGCAGTATCCAGCTACCTTCTTCTAGGTAAAGTTTAATCCCGTCTTTGCGCCCAGTTTCTTTGACTTTAATACCCGCAACTTCTGAGGGCGGATTTTTCGTAAAGGAGTCAATAACGGCGGTTTTGTGGGCTTCGGTGAGATGTAAGTCCAGACGATGATTATACAAGGGGCCATCAGCTTCAGCGATCGCTTCTTTGACGAGTTGGCTGAGGGGTTTACCTTCGTAGGCGATCGCTTCTGCTACTAGCATATCGGCTAAAACACCGTCTTTTTCGGGAATATGCCCCACAATACTTAAACCGCCTGATTCTTCGCCCCCAATCAGCACGGTAGTTTCCCGCATTTTTTCACCAATGTATTTAAAGCCTACTGGTGTTTCATAAATTGGCAGACCATATTTAGCTGCAAAATTATCTAGCAAGTGCGTTGTCGCTACAGTGCGGACAATTGCGCCACTTTTACCTTTATTTTTGATTAAATGCCTTGCTAACACTAACAGCACAGTGTTAGGGGTGAGGACGTTGCCTTGTTCATCTACGATACCAAAGCGATCGCTATCGCCATCTGTTGCCAAACCTAAATCAGCTTGATCTCGGCGTACAGCTTCCACTAACTCTTCTAGTTGTTCGCCTTTGGGTTCTGGCATTCCCCCACCAAATAATACATCTCGCCAAGTGTGGAAACTTTCTAATTCCACGCCACTTTGTTGCAAAACTTCATCTAAATAACCGCGAGATGTGGAATATAGCGCATCATATTTAACTTTCAGATGGGCGCTTTTAATGCGTTCGACATCGAGCAATGTGTAGATAAATTGCAAATAATCGGGTTTGGGATCAAAAATAGAAATTGACCCGCTAGGGTTGTTACTAGGCAGATCATCCGCAGCACTTTCAATATTTGCCACAATAGTATCAGTGATTTCTGGAGTGGCAGGCCCGGCATAATCGGGGATATATTTAATTCCACAATATGGTGCAGGATTATGGCTGGCTGTAAACATCAACGCCCCTGCTGAATTTAAGTGGCGGGCGTTGTAGGCAATTACTGGTGTGGGACAATCCCGATCAGTAATTTTGACCGTCCAACCCAAGTCTGCTAAGACTTGCGCGGCTGTACGGGCAAACTCATCAGCTAAAAACCGCGTATCGTAAGCAATTAGAACAGGTCTGTCTTTAGAGTAGGCTGTTTCGAGGTAACTTGCGATCGCTCTAGTTACTTTCCGCACGTTGGGGAAAGTAAAATCATCGGCGATAATTCCTCTCCATCCATCAGTCCCAAACTTTATTTTACCGGAATTGCTAGTAACGCTCATTGTTGCCAATTTCTCCCGTCCATCTTCAGTAGTCTATTACGAAGCTTCCCGCAAAGCGTGCCTAGCCGCAAGTATCAAAAGAAGTTGTGAGCAGCCAAAATTAATGCTCAAATTTCTCCCCACTGTATTTCTTCTCACTGCTTGTTAGCGATGTCAACCCCCGACCGACCTTTTGCCAGTTATCACCTTTGGTCTTTAATTGCCCCAGCCATAGGACAAGAACGCTGGCATTGTCAAATGCGACGTGGGTTTATTAAAGCACGTCAACATGAACCCGAAGTTAAAGCACTATTAACAAAGGCTACGGCACCTCAGCGGATTGGTATACTCGCCCAAAAAGGCGTTTATGAATTTCATCATAATAGACATTTGTTAAACAAATCCGATGGTGTCGAAAAAGTCGCACAGTTATTAAAACTCAGCAATACTAGCTACCAAGTGCAACAGCGAGTCATCCAAATTTTGAAGAAATATCAGGATGCGCCGCTGCTGCGAGGAAAAAATATTCTGCAATTAACTCCAGGTGATGAAGGTTTTCCCAAGCCAATTTTAATTGAACAAGGCGATTCTTATTTCCGCTTATATGCAGCTATGGACTGCATTTTTATTGATGGCGATCGCACTTTACATATTCTAGATTTTAAAACAGGCAAATCTGCCTTTGACCAAAGACAAGCACTAGTTTATCTACTAGCTGCACGTTATCTTTATCCTGGCAGACAAGCAGTAGCGTCATTTTATAATTTAGAACTGGGTAAAAAATCTGACTTAATTAAAATTACTAATCATGAATTTGAAAATTTAAAATATGAGTTAGCTAATATTGCCCATAAACATCAAGACGACTTGCACAAATATCAGGAAAAAAATAGTAATTTCAGTCAAATTTTTCCGCCCAACCCTGGCTATCACTGTCGTTTTTGTCCCTTTAATTCTATTTGTGAATTTGCCAGTGTCACAACTTCTGCTCACACAATTATCCCAGTTTAAGAGTCAGAAAACTTAATAATTTAAGAGTTGGCGGTGATTTTGTTGGATAGTTTAATTAAACCTAACAAATTTCTTTAAAATAAGATATATCAATATTGCCGAAATAAAGAATCATAGCAATATTAACTTGTTCTAAAACTTGAACTAGCCAATTTATATCGCTAGTATTAGAACATTCATAATAGTGAAATAAAGTTGTTAATTTTTTTTCAAGATATGATTTAACTTTAGGACAAATCAACAAAATCTTTAGCAATAATCCAGTAGTAACTATAGTGCCTTGATTAGTAATTAAGTCGATAAAATTAAAGTGTTGTATTGATAAATGACTTTCAACAATTAAAAAATTTAATAACTGATTACAGGTTCTCATGATTAAAAATTCATCAGGTTTTTGCTGATCAGCTTGTGGTAATGTTTTTTTTAACTGTGCATATAACTTTTGTTGCAACTGCCGTTTTCCTGAAACTCCAGTAATCGAAGATATCAGATATTCATACAAATTATCTTTAAAGTCCCGAAAACAATTTACCTGTTGACTAGAATGTAAAAATTTTTGTGCCAATTCTTGATATGTATAGTTACCTTCGACCTTACCAATAAAATGTTGTAGAGTATCATGCAGTTGGCGATCGCTCAATAATGTAGGATTACTTACAGGACGTAAAATTTTATCTGCTTCATCTACTGATACTTTTTTGATTAGCTGAGTGCGTCGCACTTGATAAGTAACATATTTCGATAAATCAACTTCAAATTGTTTTTTTACCTGTGCTTGTATTTGCCTCACCCGCCACTGGTGTTCAAAGGTAGAATCATCACTGATTAAACAATGCTCATATAAATAAGGATAACGATGAATTAAAGTAATTAAAGGCTGAGGTACGTGATTAAGATTTTCTTCGTTGTTTTTCGTTATTACCTGCACAAATCTGCGTAAAATTAAATACTGTTCACTGACGAGAAACATCTGGATTAATTCACGCAATCGTCTAATGTTGCGATAACGAAAACTTGTGGTTCTTGACCTAGTAGGTGATAATTCAAATAATTTTACTAATTGGGGAATAGCATAATGTAACTGTGGCTGCATGTGCCAGCGATTAATTAAAATATGACAGCAACGGTTAAGAAAAAAATTAAACTCATACACAGCAGTTTTAGATGCTGTAATTTTATCTAATATTAATAATATTTCTGGTTCAGGATATTCTGCACCTTCAATAAATAAAGCTCGACAGCGCTCAATCATCTCATTAGGAGATTTGACTTGCACCAAATGCAGCAAATGTTGATATATTTGCTTTTCTTCAACATTAAATTGCTGAGAATTTTGTGTCAAGGATGAAGGTACATAAGCTTGATTGCTAGAGACGACAATATTACTAGCAACCTGTGGTTTGGGAATTTTTTGAGATTTACGATTCATCCAATCATTCACTTGATCATTACCACTGTTAAATTGGGTTGATGAATTATCAGAGAAGATTTCGTTTATGCAAACTTAAGAAATCTCATCTCTCTGTTTACTAATATTTTTACTTAGTGTCAGGACAATAAATATCAGCCTTATGATTGCTTCACAACTTCAGCTTTAAAAAAGCTGGAAAATTAACTATATACAGGAAGACTATCCTAATTATGAAAAGCTGTCTTGGGGGTGTATACGGGTTCTGCTGTGTAGGTTGACTACAGAACCATCTCCATACTGTTACTTGCATAATCTGATTAAATAACAGAACACAGAGAATTGCAAAGAAAGTAGATAGGAATGTACCGATTTTTGCCAAAAATCAAATATAAGTTTTATAGTTATGTTGTTTAATTTCAAAACTAGGTACTGGTATCAAGCTGAATTTTATCTATATTGGCTTGATATTAGAGGGTCAAATTTCTCCAAGGAAAAATTTGGAGGATGTGACCCAACTACTGAGGTAAAAATTAAAAAGGTGGCAACTCTTTAAGAATCGTAAAGCGAATATGATTAATTGCTAAATCACCTATGGGAATATCTTCTTTTGTTAGTCTAGTGCCTTGACTATTTAAACTTTCAAAAGTGATACCCTTGCCAATTTCAATATGATACCAACACAAGCCCATAAAAAAGCGAGTCGGATAAGGGCCACCATACCCCAAATCATCAGGATTCGATTCCATTGGCAACCAACCAAAATTGGGAATGTAAAACTCCAACCAAACATGATTAAAATCTGGTTGTAACGGTACTCCTTGATGTTCGCTATATGGGGGGCATTTGTATCTGCCAACTGTACGACAGGGTATACCATTCAAACGGCACAAAGCCAATAAAACACCCACATACTCACCGCAAGAACCAACTCCTCGTTCTAAAACGATATCTGGGGTGTCAATGTAGGGTTTAATGCCGTAAGACAACTCATCGTAAACATAGTTACGGATACTATACATTTTCCGCAGCAAGTTGGTTTCAGAGCCAATAGCATCATGGGCTGCATTGCGGACAATAGAAGTATCCATTGCCAAATCATCGTCATCTACTAAGTAACGACTTTGAAATTCTGCGGAAAGTTCTGGCAAGTCTTCAACATCTTTAGGCGTAATTCGATACTTAATTCCCCGTACTTCTAACAATGCCTTCCAGCCAAACACGTGCCGTTCCCCAGGAGCTAAAGCCTCAAATTTAAATACTGCCACCCGTTGCCCGTCAATTACTTCTTCTGTAAAAGGGACACCAATAGGTTCAACGTGTTTAAGTGTTTGGCGTTCTGTTTCTGAGGGTAAAGCTATACGCCATTCAACATCTGGGAGATACACTTCTTCTAAGGGCGCAATTTCTTCGGCGTAGGACATTTCAATGAGATAGCCATTAGAAAGAGCGTAGCGCTTATCAGGATTGTAATAGTAATACAGCGGGTGAATGAAAGTACGATCGCGGTAAGTTAACTCATGATTTGGGTCAGCATTGGGATTATCGCGGATATAAGGCTCCTCAGAGGCATAAGCGACATAAAGCGTATCTTTCCCTGTCTCACCATCGTGATGTACGGCGATACCTGTTGGTGAATCAAACGGTGTCAGCACACTAAAATTTAGCTCACCCGTTGCCCGATCCATCGAGTAAACTGTTTGTTCAGTGCGATCGCAAATCCACAGAGTTTCTTGAGTCACTGTCAAATTTTCTACACCAACTCCAGGCGCATAAAATTTGGTAATTTCTTTCCGCGTATTCCGGTCAAAAATCAAAATGTAACCCAGCTTTTGGCAGCTAATATAAACTGTTGAGTCCCAAACAGCTACACCATTAGCTGTATAAGGCAATGTGGCAAAATGTTCCAGCCCTAAAGATCCCAACTTCGATAAATAAACACTATTACCACGAGTTACCCAGAGGGTATCTTCCCAAACTGCTAAACCGGTGACATCATTAAATTCTTTCACCTGGTGCGGATTGATAATTTTGCTATTGTCAGATTCAGGATCAATCTCTAGTAGATGCCCTTTTGTACTGTCAATCGCAATCAGTCTATCGTCAATAAAAGCAATGCCACATAGGGAGGCAGCCGTAAGCGGTCGAATTGTCCTTTGCCCAAACATCTGGCTTGCAGTCTAATGAGGGAGTGCAAAATTTATATTAAGCATATATATTCCCCGGTTTAGCACGCCTAGCAAAGATTTTGCTATGACCTCTAGACGGAACCGCAAATTTTTTGGGGAACAATTTTTGAGAAAATGTTTTTACAAATACGATGAATTACATAAGAATACACAAAATCCTAACTTAAAAAAAGTTAGCAAATGTCAGGAAACACATTTAAACTTGTACAAGTTAGTAATAACCTAATGTAACTTTAGTGAATGGTTTTATTGCCATCACTAAATTATGATCGAATTTTGTAACCTTTTCCTGTAACCTAACACAATGTCTGCTAATTCTCTGCCTGAAAGTACCCCAATTTGGCATACTTTGGAAGTTGATAAAGCTCTAGACCTGCTGGATAGTAAGGCAGACAGTGGCTTAACACCCCAAGAAGTTGAACAACGGTTGCAAAAATACGGCCCCAACGAATTAGAAGAACATGGTGGCCGCAGTGCTTGGGAAATTTTGCTCGATCAGTTCAAGAACATTATGTTGTTGATGCTGATTGCAGTGGCTTTGATATCCGGGTTTTTGGATTTTACCGCTTGGCAAGCTGGTCAACTCAAGCCAGGAGAAGTGCCATTCAAAGATACAGTTGCAATTATGGCAATTGTGGTTCTCAATGGCATCCTTGGTTATGTGCAAGAAAGCCGTGCGGAAAAAGCTTTAGCCGCGCTTAAACAAATGGCTTCTCCCTTAGTGCGAGTCATCCGTGATAGAAAACTGTTGGATGTAGCCTCTAAAGAAATCGTTCCAGGAGATGTCATGCTGCTAGAAGCTGGAGTGCAGATAGCCGCAGATGGACGCTTAATCGAACAGTCTAGTTTACAAATACGTGAATCAGCACTGACAGGCGAAGCAGAAGCTGTCAACAAGCAGGCAATTCTGCAACTACCCGAAGATACATCTTTAGGCGATCGCCTTAACTTAGTTTTTCAAGGCACCGAAGTTGTCCAAGGACGCGGTAAAGTTCTGGTGACAAACACAGGAATGACCACAGAACTAGGTAAAATTGCCACCATGTTGCAATCGGTAGAGACTGAACCCACACCTTTGCAACAACGGATGACGCAACTGGGTAACGTTCTAGTTTCTGGTTCCTTAATTTTGGTGGCGATCGTTGTCATTGGCGGTATCATCCAGGCCAGAGGTTTTAGCAATTTACAAGACCTTTTAGAAGTTTCTTTAAGTATGGCGGTGGCGGTAGTACCAGAAGGTTTACCAGCCGTTATTACCGTTACCTTGGCATTAGGAACCCAGCGGATGGTACGCCGCAATGCCTTAATTCGGAAACTGCCAGCAGTAGAAACCTTGGGTTCTGTCACTACCATTTGTTCTGATAAAACAGGCACTCTGACACAGAACAAAATGGTGGTGCAATCGATTTTTACCAATCACAAAACTTTTCGGGTAACAGGAGAAGGTTACGCGCCTGTTGGGGATTTTCAATTAGATAGTCAAAAAATCCCTGTTGAAGATTACCCCGAAATTCCTGCTTTACTCGTCGCTTGCGCCGTTTGTAATGATTCAGTATTGCAAAAAGAAAAAGGGGAATGGGCAATTTTAGGCGACCCTACCGAAGGTGCATTAGTTACTCTAGCTGGCAAAGCTGGCATTGAAAAAGACCAGTGGAACAGTAAGTTACCTCGTGTGAGTGAGTTTCCTTTTACCTCAGAACGCAAACGTATGAGCGTGATTACTCAGGTAGAGGAAGTGGCTACTGGAGAACCATCACTAACAGGTGTAGATCCGGCAATTTCTGGTTTTATCAACTCTGAATCTTACCTGATGTTTACCAAAGGTTCGCCAGAGTTAATTTTGGCTCGTTGCACCGAAATTCATTTAGGTACAAACTCAGTACCTTTAACAGAAGAACAACGTAGCCAAATTCTAGCTGCAAATGACCAAATGGCAAGTCAAGGCTTGCGGGTGTTGGGTTTTGCTTATAAACCCCTGACAGAAGTTCCACCCGAAGGCTCAGATGAAGAATCTGAGAAAGGCTTGGTCTGGCTGGGGTTGGTCGGAATGCTAGATGCACCACGCCCAGAAGTTAGAGCCGCAGTCGCAGAATGTCGCCAAGCCGGGATTCGCCCAGTCATGATTACAGGCGACCACCAGTTGACAGCCCGCGCCATTGCGATCGATTTGGGCATTGCCCAAGCAGGCGATAGAGTACTGACTGGTCAAGAATTGCAACGTATGAGCGACCAGGAACTAGAACAACAAGTTGATTTAGTCAGCATCTATGCCAGAGTTGCCCCAGAACACAAACTGCGAATTGTCCAAGCATTGCAACGTCGGGGTAGATTTGTCGCTATGACTGGTGATGGGGTGAATGATGCCCCCGCCTTAAAACAAGCAGACATCGGGATTGCAATGGGCATCACTGGTACCGATGTCAGTAAAGAAGCCAGTGATATGGTGCTACTAGATGACAACTTTGCTACCATCGTGGCGGCAACTAAAGAAGGTAGAGTTGTTTACACCAATATTCGCCGCTTTATTAAATACATTTTGGGTAGTAATATCGGCGAAGTTTTAACTATTGCCGCAGCGCCTATCTTAGGTTTAGGTGGTGTTCCCCTCACACCTTTACAAATTCTCTGGATGAACTTGGTGACAGACGGTTTACCAGCCTTAGCCTTGGCTGTAGAACCACCAGAACCAGACGTTATGCAGCGTCCACCATTCAGTCCACGCGAAAGCATTTTTGCGAGAGGGTTGGGTTCATATATGATTCGCATTGGGATTGTGTTTGCAATTATTACGATCATTCTCATGGAATGGGCATATCATCATACCCAAACTGTGACAGGAGAAGGACTTGACCCAGAACGCTGGAAGACAATGGTATTTACATCCTTGTGTATTGCCCAGATGGGTCATGCGATCGCTATTCGTTCCAATAACCAACTCACCATTGAGATCAATCCCTTTTCAAATCTTTTTGTACTGGGTGCGGTTGTGGTAACAACAATTTTACAACTGATGCTCGTTTACGTTCCGCCCCTGCGCGATTTCTTCGGCACTCACTGGCTACCTCCCGAAGAGTTGGCAATTTGTATTGGTTTCAGTGCCTTAATGTTTGTCTGGATTGAAGGTGAGAAAATCTTCTTCCGTTTAATGGGCAAGAGAACTGTTTAAAAAGTTAAAAGGTAAAAGTAAAAAGAAAATAAATACAACTATTTTCTAAGTCTGTATTCTGCTTGTAGCTTTTTTACCTTTGTAATTTCGTTAAAAGGCAAAAGTAAATAATCTTTACTTTTGCCTTTTACTTTTTGCCTTTTTAGTTAAATTATGTATCTCAAAACTTTACATCTCAGACAATTTCGGAATTACCAAGAGCAAAAGGTTGAGTTTAATGCTGCCAAAGCTATTTTGGTAGGTAATAATGCTCAGGGAAAATCCAATTTGTTGGAAGCCGTAGAGTTATTAGCCACATTGCGATCGCACCGTATGGCACGCGATCGCGATTTAATTCAAGATGGGGCAGAATTTGCTCAAATCAACGCCAGCCTGGAACGAGATACAGGTATTAGTGATTTAAATTTAACTCTTCGTCGTAATGGTCGCCGCAGTGTGGCAATTAATGGTGAGATTGTGCGGCGACAAATGGACTTTTTAGGTGTTCTTAACGCCGTGCAGTTTTCCAGTTTAGATTTAGAATTGGTGCGTGGTAGTCCTGAAGTCCGCCGCAACTGGTTGGATACTTTATTAATTCAACTCGAACCAGTTTATGCCCACATTTTGCATCAATATAACCAAGTATTACGCCAACGCAACGCTTTTTTAAAAAAAAACCAAGAATCAGCTATCAGCACTCAGAAGCCAGAACTCGCTCTTTGGGATGCACAGTTAGCAACTACAGGTACAAGAGTAATTAGAAGACGCGATCGGGCTATACAAAGATTAGCTCCCATTGCTGCGGCTTGGCACGCTAGTATTAGCGGCAGTACCGAAATCTTAGAAATTAAATATTTACCTAACATTCCTTTGGTACTGAACCAACCAGAAGAAGTTCAGCAAGCTTTTTTAACCAAAATTCAGCAACGTGCTGTGGCCGAACTCTACCGAGGTACTACCCTTGTCGGCCCTCATCGTGACGAAGTAGAATTGACTATCAATCAAACGCCTGCTCGGCAATATGGTTCTCAGGGTCAGCAACGCACCTTAGTCTTAGCCTTAAAACTCGCAGAATTACAGCTAATTGAAGAAGTGGTTAAAGAGCCGCCACTGTTGTTGCTTGATGATGTCCTAGCTGAATTAGATCCATATCGTCAAAATCAATTGCTTGATGCGATTCAAGACCGTTTTCAAACTTTAATTACCACAACTCACTTGAGTTCTTTTGATGCTCAGTGGTTAAATTCTTCTCAAATTCTGTTTGTCAAAGCAGGAGAGATATCCATGAATTAGTCAATAGTCAATAGTCAATAGTCAATTCTCAAAATGACAAATGACTATTGACAAGTGGCAAATGACAAATGACATTTCAATTATGCAAAAAACTAATCACAAATTAGAGCCACAGGAAATTGCATCATTAGGTGCATCACTACGAGCAATTGAGCAAAAATTCTTAAAACAAAGACGGAAAGAAGGTTATAAAAAAATTTGGTTTCAAGGCGAAGAACCTTATTTTGATGTTTTTTTTGAATTTGAGTATGAAAAAATCATCTGGTTTCAATTTACCTTGCGTGGAAAAACAGTCTCCTGGGATATCAGAAGACCAGAATTACAAACAGGTAATACTAATGAGTTGTGTACTGATGATGTAAGTTTTTACGCAGCTAGTAAAACTATTGAAACTGATAACCAAACAGATTGGGAATTTATATATTTAGTTAAATTAATCTTAGAAACTAGAGCCGAAGAAGAAATTTTTACTCAAGCATTAGCATTATTTAATAAATGACCGAGGGCAAACTCAACTATTTTCTAATTTCTTAAACAGATTCAGCACTAAAATTGTCAATAAAGCAGCTATTAATCCCAATTGCCATAAACCACACCCAGCAGCAATTCCTAATGCGGCTGAAACCCAAATTGCTGCGGCTGATGTCAGTCCGTGAACTTCAGGTTGCTGTGATTTTTGGGAAGATTCTCGAAAAATTTCTCCAGCCCCAAGAAATCCTACACCTGCGGCGATACCTTGAATTACTCGACTCAAAGCATCAGGACTGGCATCTAACATACCTGTTTGCAAAGGTATGAGAGTGAACAAGGCTGAACCTAAACTCACAAGTGTGTGCGTCCTTAAACCTGCTGGCTTACGTCTGAGTTGACGTTCTATCCCAATAACTGCTCCTAACAGTAAAGCTAGGCACAGTCTAAAAAGAGTATTCAGCCAATCATTTGGTGGAAAGTAGTAAGTATTTAACAATTCTGTTTTTAGATATATAAAGTAATATATGTTACTCTAACTTAAAAATAGTAGCATTGCTGCTGGTAATTAGAGATGAGTAAAAGATATTTGATACGATTTTTGTGTCCCAACTTGATGGCTATTGCTATCAAGCAATAGCGCTGATTATAAATTATTTTGGAAAAATATTCTGACTTAGTTTGATTAATTTCACTACAAAGCCAGATGTTAAAGATAATGATTTATTACCCGCCAATCACGACAATTTTGGATAATCAACTGTATTCACTACGGTGCTATTTTCGGCAAATGATATGGAATTTGGATGAAAATTTATGGCAATATTAATGATCTACACTAACTGCATAACTTTCAAACTGATGGACTAGCTATTTGAGTGTTAAAACTGATTAATAGGTAAAATTTTAACTCAAACTACTAGTTTTAGCCATAAACTCAATACTTAAAGGCTATATACCTGTCTAGAGTTTTATCTATGACTATTGCACCAACAATATTAACTAAACCAAGAGGTGAGATTATTGCCGGATATCGTGGAATGAGAAATTAACTCATAACTAAGTCGAACTAATCTTAAATAATAGACTAGGAAGAACTTCTCTCGGCAGATAATTTAGTCAACAGTCTGAAAGCATTGACCAAGAGAAAAAAATTGACAACTAATAAAAAATAACGTGAGTGGAAAAAGTCTACTGGCTTGACCAAATTAAACTACAAGACCGCACCAAAGTAGGTGACAAAGCATTTTACTTAAGCAGAATCATGCAGCATAACTACCCTGTGCTACCTGGTTTTGTGGTTTCAGCAGAAGTTTTGCGGCAATTTTTAGAAACTATCCACAGTTCAGAGTCCTTAGTTGCAGACTTACCTCATTCTTCATTACATTTAGATGTAGCTAATTGGCGACAACTTCAACTAGTAGCTAGTCGCTTGCGCCAAGAAATATTGGGTGCAAATTTACCGCCCCAATGGGTGAGTACAATTTTAGCGGCCACGAGAGAATGGCAAACTAAATATTTGATTTTGCACCCAACCTTGTCAGTTGGGAATACTGCACAAGCATTAGGAAATACATCTGGGTTACTGGAGCCAAGCTTTTGTTATTGTGATGAAGATGCGATCGCCTTGGGACTAAAACGCATCTGGAGTCAGTTGTTCCGTGCTAGAAGTCTAGTGTATTGGCAACGGATGGGAATTGATCTGCAAAATGTCAATTTGGCTGTGTTAGTCCAACCAATACAAAATGCGATCGCCAGTGGCTCACTTCAGGCTAACTCCGCTGGATGGACAATTGAAGCCACCTGGGGATTAGGTGTAGCACTCTCCAGAGGTGAAGTTTTGCCAGATGTATACTATATTCAGCCAGAAACAGGTATCGTCTTAGAACGACATTTGGGTAATAAAATACTGGCTTATCGTCTTGATGATGGCACAACAGCAGCAGAACAACCTCAACTCCAGTCAGTAATCACTGATGAAAATACTGGTCTAATTGCTCATTTACTACCAGAAGAGCCACAAAAACAATACGCGTTACCAGAGCCAAGTTTGCAACAAGTGATTGCTTTGGGAAATCAACTAGTGAGTGAACTGGGTAACAGTTTTACTGTGCAGTGGAGTATTTCAGCCGCAGATTCTGTTTCTCAGATCCAAATTACAGAAGTTAACACTCCCCTATCGGCAATTCCCAATTTACAGTTAATCAAAGGGTTAGGCGCAGCTACAGGTAGGGTAACAGCTAGTGCTTATGTGATTAATTCGCTACAAAAACCTGAGCAAATACCCCAAGGAGTCATTCTTGTCGTCCCCGCGATCGCACCTGATTGGTTAGCTTTGATGCACAAAGTTGTGGCGATTGTCACAGTACAAGGGGGGTTGACTAGCCATGCGGCAATTTTATCGAGAGAATTGGGTATTCCCGCAGTTATCAGCGCCAAAGATGCTACAGTCTTAATTCAAACTGGAGAACAATTACTGGTAGATGGCGATAGGGGAGAAGTTTATCGCCTAAGAGAAACTAAAAACGGAAATGGAGAAAATCAAGAAATTAATTCGCCTATCTCTGCTTTTTCATCAAACCATCCGCTTGTTAGCCCTCATCTACCCATGATTGCTACTCAACTATTGTTGAATCTGAGTCAGCCTAGTTTAATCGAGCGATCGCAAAACTTACCTGTCGATGGTGTGGGATTGTTACGCTCAGAATTAATGTTATTAAATATACTAGAAGGACAACATCCTCATAGCTGGTTGCTGAGTGGTCGTCGGGCTGAACTGTTGGAGATATGGACACAGCAGATTATCAACTTTGCGCGGGCTTTTACACCCAGACCAGTGTTTTATCGTTCTCTTGATTGGCGATTCCCGGAGTTTTCATCATTAACTCATACTTCACCATCTGCACCACATTCTATTCTTGGCGATCGCGGCACATTTAGTTATGTCAGCAATCCTGCTATTTTTGAGTTAGAACTAACAGCCTTACTCAATGTGCAGAAAGCTGGCTATAGCAATCTGCGGCTGTTGTTACCCTTTGTGCGGAATGTGGCTGAATTTACCTTTTGTCGCCACAAAGTTGAGCAAATTGGCTTAACTCAGGTATCGCAATTTCAATTGTGGATAATGGCAGAAGTACCTAGTGTATTATTTTTACTGCCGGAGTATGTCAAAGCTGGAGTTCAGGGAATCTCGATTGGGACGAATGACCTGACACAACTTTTGCTGGGAGTAGATCGAGAACAAGGACAGCTAACAAAAATATTCGATGAACGCCATCCAGCGGTGATGAGTGCGATCGCCCAACTCATTCAAATGGCTAAAAATGCCGGAATCCCCTGTTCTATTTGCGGTCAAGCACCAGCATTGTATCCCGAAATTATCGACCAACTAGTGGAATGGGGGATCACATCTATTTCTGTCGAACCGGAAGCAGTAGAACGGACACATCAAGCGATCGCCCGTGCTGAACATCGGTTAATTTTGGCAGCTGCACGCCGTCACATCAGTCAGCCATAAAATCTTACTTAATATATCCAGTTTCTCGGAAAAACTTACGTATATCAGCGAAGTATTGATTGCGATCGCTTTTGGTATAAGCTTGTCGGACTCGTTTCCAACCATCTTCTCCTTGACCCAGCAAATACTTATCTGCCAGATACGCAGCTAAAAATCCTTTACCGTCATCACCTTGTTTACGAATCTCAGTGTAAGTTTTCCATAACTCAGACGCATGGCTATAAATTAACTTAGGATAGCGGCGAGTCACATCGACCATTTTGCCTTGACGATATTGCCAAATTTGCAGCGGATAAGCAGAAGCCGCATAAGCTGTAAATGCGTAAGCAAAGCGATCGTCTTGACTCTCAAGTTCTACGATGCCATCTTTATCTATATCTTTGAATCGATAAGCCCCATTACCCCAGTCATGGCGAATTTGAGTGTACTTTTGGGATTTTTTGTCATAGCGATAAATCAAAGAATAAGTACAACAATGTGCGCCACCTGTAAAGAAATCGGCAACTACTTCTGGTTCTTTGTCCCCATCTAAATCTAGTATGGGCAACTTATCTTCTTTTTCGTATATACCGCCAACAGGTCGGTCATATTCACTTTCTTGGGGCAGTTTTTGAGCTAAAACAATTTTACCTGCGCGGCTAATCTGCAAACGGACATTTTTATATTGATATTCCTCTGGTTTGTCGTAAGATATTTCTGCACTAACATTACCTAATTGCCCAGTAATAGTTTCTGCACTACTTAACTGGGCAAATATAGCAATTTGGCTAAAAACAGCTAGACCAATAAGAGATTGACTAAGCAAAGGGCGGAGATGATTCTGCATAAGTGTTGTATATAGATAGTTCTACTTTATACAACACTAAATAAATCATCAATATCGGAAAATTGCTGCCACTTGTACTTGATTTGGCATTTTTTCTGGTTCCACAGCATAAACCTTGCCACCGTTGAGAATCGTGTGAATTGCAGCAAAATCTAACATATCTTGATCATCTGGTTCTAGCTCTGAGTGAAGATCGACATTCATGGCTTCTGGGTCAAATTTGCCCCAAATTTGTTGTCCTACAGGTACAAACAAAGAATCAACTCTTTGGTAGTAAGCCGCAGCCACAATTTCTTTGAGATCATTAGAAGCTGTACCAGTACCTTCCCCAGCCAGTTGTTGATAAAGCTCCATAGCTTGCTGTTCTGACTCGTGCAATAGCGGCTCAACAATTTCCCAAGCGTCTGCGTGTAATTCATCAGTTTGGAAAAGTTCTAGTCTGCGGGTAATACCTTGTTCTAATAAATTGGTATAACTGTTCGCCTGGCGGTAAATTGGGTGAAGATAATCTACCCCTGCCAAAATTAGTGGTGCTGTTTCCTCTCGCAGTTTTTCATGGAGTTCTGCATCAACTATGTGAAAGAATTGCAGGATAGCTTCTTGGTGTTGATCTCTGTCGGGGCTTCCCTGTCCGTGAAATGCACCTGGCTGTGAACTTGAAAAAGAAGTTGCAGTGCTACCTTTTTTTGTGGCGATGCGAAATTGTCCCTCTTTAGCAGTTTCGTCATATAAAAGAGCTTCATCAAGACTCTTGGGCAGATTTTCTACTTCTACTTCATTCAAACCAGAGCGAGTACCTGCAAAAAATTTCAAATCTTGTTGGCTTAAAGCCAGAACATAGAACTGACCATCATGATTAATTAAATATAGTAATGGTTTAATGTGAAAGCGATCGCTCACAACTACCAATTCTTGAAATTCCATTGGCAATTGATAATAGCGGAATATTCCCGGCGCAATAAAAATAGCTAAACCTTGGTCTTGATTTTCCCAAAATTCCCCTGTATCCAGTTCCATTGCTGGCTGAAGCAACTCAATTGCCTCATTTTTGCTGATTTCCATTGCTTCTAAGCGGGCTTGTGCTTCCCGGATTAAATTTTTAAAGCGAATTGGATTTTGCCGAATCTCTGGTCCTGCCTTTTGCATAGGCATATATAGAGAAATACAAGGTTTTTCATTATGTTCAGTTAAAGTTTTGATTTCATCAATAGATAATAGTTTCATATTATAAAACTCCTGACAGCATCTAGATTTATTTCAAAGCTATAGGCTAAAAAATACATCTTTCTTTTGATAAAAAATACCTACCAAATCACCATTCTTTAGAGAGATAAATCAGTAGGGATAAAAGTGGATTTAAAAAAAATCCGCCTGAAATGGGCGGATTAATTCAAATTTTTATTAAACAATTTGAGCAAGAAATTGTATTTATCCAGCATTGGGTGTATCAGTATTAGGCGAATTTGGCTGGACTGCTATCCCTTGTGCTGATGGACGCACAAAACCTAAACTCACTCGTTTCATCATCCAATACAAACCCGACAGAATTACAAAAGTAATAGTGATAATCACTAAAGGTTGTTTACCAAAAAGTTCCTCTACACCTTTAGTCAATAAAGCATCAGGTTGAGTAATAAAATCCCAACTGTTGAAACGTAAAAATCTTCCCCAATAAATCCCAACAGCACAAAGAGCATGAGTAATTAACTCAATCCTCAAAATCCATTGACTTTTGCCAATGCGGTGTAAATAGTAGCCTAAATTGATTAAAGATATAACATAAGCTTCAAAGCCAGCAAAAATTACCAGCAAATAAACCGGCATTAACACTAAAGTAATTATCCACACTGATTGGATTGTCCGAATATCGTCTATCAGGTGAATAACATCGGTTAATAGATAAGGCGCATTTGGTAAGAAAGCATAGAATACGATAAATCCCAACCACCAAACCCAAGAACGTCCGCGTTTTGTGCGGAACAACCAAACACTTAAAGCTAAAGGTATAAAAGCCAAAAATAGGTTCCAAGTCATCCAATTCATATTGATTCGCAAGACCTGTAAAACTCTGGCTATCAATTCAATCAATTCCCCTTTCATAAAAGCTCACTTGCAAGATGTGTGATTGATTAATATCGTTCTCTAGTCTTAATTTCTGTGGTTGACTGATAAGTTGGGCAAAAATTAGCTGTGATATTTTTATATTAGCTACGGCTGAATTTGTAAATTAACCAGCCTAGACAACTAGTATAACCAGAAAGTTATCAAGAATATATTTAACAGAAATCTGGAAGTGTGGCTGGCAGTTTTGCCACTCACGCTTCCAGTATAATTTTTGCTCTAGGAGGTCGTATTTTTTTAGTCGTTTCTTAGATACAATCTGCCTTAGAGCAATTCCCGAAAAATTGAAAATTTAATAATGACAAGCTGCTAACGTACCAGAACCCGGCTGCGGGGGCCGATCGCTTGTTTAGCCGCAGTCACTTGTGGACGACAATTAAGAGAATCGTTATGACAAATTTTCGAGTCGATGGAAGAAACTTCTAAACTAACAGGATTGGCTGTGAGAGAATAACCGCTACTGAACTCCATAATAGAATCTGTAGAAGGTGATGGGCTAGATTGACCAAATGTCCCACCAAGATTAGATGTTATCGGAGCCTGAGCGATCGCACCACTGTCTACTGATACAGGAATAGGTGTACTGGGAGTCGGTGTAGAAGTAGGAGGATTGTTGACGCTAGGCGGCGTTGGGGTTGGAGTTATCCCACCACCGGAATTAATCGGAGTAGCGTCAGCCGGTACAGTAATTGTCAACCTCACCAAAGGAGTATTTTTCATCTCATAGGGTGTGGGATCTGGCGTAGTACCAGGAATATCCGATTTATAATCAAAAACTGTAGGACTGTCACCACCATTGCGATCGCTATATCTTGGCCCTTGGCCATTCAATAGAAAAGTACCTTGATATTGCTGACCAGTTTTTGGGTCGGTGACAACACCAGTGTAGTAAGCTTTGGCAAAGCCAAACTCATCTTGAACTACACCTTGAAAGGAAATGTTAGGGATTTTTCCTTGATAAGTAAAAGGTGTTAATTTACCACCAGACAGCGCGGGTGAAGTCAAAACCCCGTTGAAGGAAATTACAGGGATACCTTTAAAGTCAACAACATAACGCAAACTCCCATCACTGCGTGTTAGTACCTTCACATAATTTGACTGGTAAACAGGCACATAATTCGGCCTACTTGCAGTACCTATGTTACGTTGATACACTCCTTGAGAGTCAGTATCAATCCGTGTGACGGAGTTATTAAAATTCGGATTAAAACTTGGTAGTTCTAAGGTACCTGATACTGTACCCGTACTTTGAATGATCAGTTGAGCCGAAGCACTACTTCCTCCCAAAGCAATCAACATTGCGGCTAAACTACTACTACCCAAAACTGCACAGCCTATCTTTGTTGCTGATGACTGGAATTGCATGAAAAATTTGCTCCTTAATTTGCTCATGAAAAACAACACGCAGAGGAATCTACTGCGTGATTAAAAAGTCGAAAATCTAACTTGCAGACGCTAAAAGATTGCTGACAGTCAAGAGTAGTAAGGCAACACGGAGTAGGGGTTTCGCCCCCTGTGATTACATTTACATGATTACGGAATCAAAACCGGAAAGCTGCCCTCAATGCACCTACTATCAAAGTGTCGTTAGCAGCATTATGATCGGGATTAAATACAACCAGTAAGCCTGGTGTTAAAGACAAACGATCATTGAGTTGGGCGCGATAAAAAAGTTCGACGTGCAATGATGTATCGCTGCGTCCCCCTGGCGTTCCCCCATTGGAAAAGTTAGGAAAATTGAAGCCATCGGGTAAGTTACTCGAACTAATTTTTGGCGGTTGTCCAACCAAAATACCACCCAAATTACCAGCCCTACCCAAATTAGGCAACGCAGCAAATACCATCCAATTAGTAGTTTCTACACTACCAGCAAGATTTACTGGTTTGGAGGTAGAAAAACCACCCCAACCGCCTAACTGCAAATTATCATTGACACGCCATGCAACGGTAGCACCAACAGCATGAGTATTAAAAGCTGTACTAGGTGCAAATGGTGAAATTAATTGCGCGTCACCAATACCAGTACCGAGCAAATCGTTGGGGGAATGAGAATATATGTAATCTATGCCGATATCTAAATTATCGGTGGGTGCGAGAGTGAGTTGTGCGCCTGCGCTATATCTACCACCAAAAAATCCAGCAGCATTGCTATTACCAGGAAAACTAGGAATTTCGGCGCTGTATACACCTTGCAGACTGATGCGATCGCTAATTTCCCAGTCAAAACCGATACCACCAGTACCGTTACCAATATTCAAAATTGGGTTACGCTGACCAAACTGTGAAATTGCACCATCTCCTGAACCTTCTAAAGGGTTAATTCCCCGAAAGGTCGTAGCTGCATTCACACCAGCGGAACCCACTACAACTCCTAAATTATCTGCTAGTAAAAACCGATAAGATAAGTCATTAATTACTACTTGATTATCTGTATTTGACTCAAAACTTAATCGCCCCATATTGTGAGAAACTAACGAGGCATTAGAACCTAAATTTCCTGCTGATAGCCCTGTAATTAATAAATCTTTACCCGTGAAAGAAGTTGCTAATGTTAACTGTACGCTATTCGTAAAAGTGAGACTTGTCTTACCTTGACGCTCTGGAACACCATCTCTAGGAAACAAATCAACATTAGTTGTATTTGTTCCTTGAATACTAAAAATAGCTTGCCCAAATAGTCTAGTTGTAGTGGAAAACTGATGAGACTTTAATTCCACATTTTTATTTTCTAAAACATCAATACGTTGTATTACTTCCTGTAATTCAGTTTGAAACTCTGTCTGTAATCTTTGTATTTGGTCTAATTCTGCTTGACTAACACTATTAGCTTGATTTTTATTAATTAATTCCTGAATATGATTGAGACAAACATTTAAACTATAGGCAAATTCATAACGGTTTACAGCGCTGTTACCTAAATAATTCTCGTTTTTTCCTGCTATACAACCATAGCGCTCAACTAAAGACTGTAAAGCACTAAAAGCCCAGTCAGTAGGTTGCACATCATCTAGTTGCGACACTGATGTTACTTGAGACATCTGCTCATCTGAATCAGATGTATCAGAAAACTCTGGTATGGCAGGAGATTCTGGAGAAATTTGTAGTTGCACAGATGGTGATAGTTGTGGTGTGGTTTCTGCTGGTAGCTCTTGGTTGGCAGAATTTTGCCAACTATTATTTTTATGACTTTTATTAAGTAGATTTTGATACTTGTGATTTACGTCTGGAGTAATAGCTGGCGAAGTGCTTTCATGCTGCATAAATTCAGGTGGTGTGATTTCAGCAGGTGGAGAAATTGGAGATAAATTCTCTTCTGTTAGCTGCTGTACACCATTGTCTGACTGAATTACAGGCTGCTCTGGTAAATTAGACGGTGGAGATGTTTGCCCGGCTGTTAATACGCCTAGCATCAGTAGACTTATGTCACTCATGGTATATCTGTTGACTAACACCAATATTTCTTTTGACAAAGTTTTTTAGTGTTCTTCAGGATATTTCTGTATAAAAAGTTATAAAAAAATCTGAATTATGAAGTTTGAAGTATGAAATTTAGTGTGGGGCTATAAAAGAAATAAAAAGTTACACCAGTACGGTGAGCTATGTCCACAGTGTAAATAAGTAGTCAGACAGAATTAATGACACAATGTCATTGCGAGTGAAGCGAAGCAATCGCAAGGGGTGGAATTGCTTCACTTCGCTCATAATGACTATAAATATTTTTGACCAAATTTCTGCATTACCCACCTGGCTTTAATTGCAACGAAGCCACTGGTGCAAGCTGTCGCTTAAATTGATATTACGCAAAAAACCTCTCAAACGCTAATTCTTCTGTGTCTCTGTAGTAGCGTTTGGGAATTCCTTGGCTTGTCTAGGTTGTTAAAAAATTCAGGGTGTAGGGTTTGAAGTAAATCAAATGATCACTCAACCCTAACACCCAGTTTTCACAACTAACCTTTCTGGGTCAGTGCTGAATTGAGATTACGCCGGATAAATCCTTAAGCGACGATTAGGTTCTTCGCCAAAGCTATGAGATTTGAGGCGATAGTGTTCTACCAACTCATGCTGCATTTTGCGAACTTGGGGAGAACGAGGCAATAACTCTACTGGTTGTCCTTTAGGAATCACAATTTGCTCAACAGCAAGTCTAGCTTCTTCCAGGGCATCAATTTCGTCATCACTACCGCTGTGCAGAAAAAGTTGCAGTTCGCGGTCATCAGCAATTTCTGGTTCATCCATATTCAGCAAGCGCCGCAGTCCACGGGTAATTTGCGGAATGGTACTAGCCTTGATCATATGGATGGGTAGATGTCGGGCTTTAGCTACTTGCCGGAGTTTAGCGTGGTTTTTGACATGCGATCGCAATGCTAAAATTGCATCAGCACTATCGATATCTTTTGTCAACACCACAGGCAAAGTCAGCACGCTAATTACCTGTTCTAGTTGATGGCGACTCACTCCATAAGGGTAAACGTGCAGTGGCAAATCTTCTCCGTTGGGGCCAGCATTCTTCGTCGCGGCGAAATCAATGCTGTCGGAGTAGTTAAAGGATTCCTCTAGCAAGCGGTCAAACTCGCTTTGTCCAATTGCCTTTTCTCTTTCAACAGTTAATGGTGGTAGTGCTACCATCTGTCCGGATGCACGCCAGCCAGTAGATTGTCGCCCAGAGGAAAAAGTTTCTTCCCCGCTGGCTAACTGTCCGCCACGACCATTAACCACAGATAGCTGCCTAGTCATTGCGACTTTTCCGTTCTCATCCACAGTGCGTGTTTGTGGGCTTGGTTGCCTTCCACGCAACAAGGTATCTACTGTGTCAGCAACACTTTCATGCACTACCCAACGCTGCCGTTCTAACATTTCTACAGCAATCTCAAAGGTAGGCGGAGCTTTGCGTTCTAACACCGTTTTTTGCGAACCGCGCCTTCTGGCTTCGTCGTCTCCCAGTGTCACAGCCTGAATCCCACCAACCAAATCAGAAAGTGTGGGGTTTTTGATCAGGTTTTCAATTTGGTTCCCATGAGCAGTACCTACTAATTGCACACCGCGTTCGGCAATGGTACGCGCGGCTAAAGCTTCCAGTTCTGTGCCGATTTCATCAATGACAATGACTTCTGGCATGTGGTTTTCCACCGCTTCAATCATGACTTGATGCTGAAGTTCTGGATGAGCTACCTGCATCCGTCTAGCACGACCAATGGCAGGGTGGGCAACATCACCATCTCCAGCAATTTCGTTGGAGGTGTCAATAATTACTACTCGTTTGTTTAACTCATCTGCCAAAACACGGGCAATTTCCCGTAATGCAGTAGTTTTACCTACACCTGGACGACCTAGCATCAGAATGGATTTACCTGTTTCTACCAAATCGCGGATCATGCTAATAGTACCGAATACTGCACGACCGACACGACAGGTTAAGCCGATTATCTTACCATTACGATTGCGGATAGCACTGATCCGATGCAAAGTTTGCTCAATTCCTGCTCGATTATCTCCGCCAAAGGTGCCGACTCGCTGAATGCAATCATCTATTTGTGCTTGAGTTACGGGTGTTTCACTCAGATACTCAGCTTGATTAGGAAAGCGAGCTTCTGGGCGACGACCCAAATCCAAGACTACTTCAACTAAACTATCTCGCTGAGGATGATTTTCTAGTACTTGTCGCAAGTCTTGGGGCAAGATGTCTAATAACTTTTGGAGATCGTCTTTAATCGTCATGCTTTCTATGGTGACGTTTTGAGAGATAACGAACGAGCGATTATCGCTCTTGCTGTGACTTGATCTGGGAAACGAGTGAATGGGCAAGCCCTACAGCTTCCCACAATAAGTCTGGTTCTGCTTCCAGGTGGACAGTCGCTTTGACACTGGTGTGATTCACCTCCTTATTCTCTAGCTGTTCGAGAACTGGCGACAGCAATACACGGGCATAGCTTCCGTATGCGACTCCTGCAATTGAGGCAGAGGGGCAGAGGGGCAGAGGAGCGGAGGGCAGGGAAGAGTCTTTCACCCTTGCTCCCCTGCTCCCTTGCTCTCTTGCTTCTTTAAGTAGTCCCATTGCCTTTAACTTAGCAACGGTGTAGCTATTTGTGCCACCTGCTAATTGCACATATCCCGGTAAGTTAGCTGCCAAAACTTTTTGTCCTAATTTGACTGCCGCCAGAGTGGTACCATCTCCAATATCACCACTCATGGGACGACCATCAGTTTGCCAAATTAATGTACGCGGATGTGGGTTAATTAGGTCATAAATTGCGTTTAGGTATTCAATCATGCCTTCGCCATCGGGACAGCTGATTGCCAATAATTTCAGTTGTTCAGCCCAAGGTGAAATCGCTTGCCATAATTTCTGAAATTCTTTTAATCGTCCTACTTGGGTATGAATTTCTACGGCATCTACTCCCGTGGAAATTACCATCGGCGCGATCGCCTTTGGTGTTGACATATAAGAACTAGTATAAATTATACCGTATGGGCATATTGGGATGCAACGACCGCAACCGTAACATTTCTGAGATTCTACTCCCGAAAAATTATCTTGTGTCCGGTTAAATGCGATCGCCTGTGCCGGACAAACTCGCTCACAAGGTTTGGGACAATCTGGGGGACACTGACGGGCATCAAATTCGGCTTTACGAAAATGCGGGTCTTCACCATCATTCAAGCTCACCATCAGCAAGGGTGAGCCACCTTGATAGTTGAAGCCTCGCTGTTGAGCTTCCATTGTCAGAGTTTTAGCGACTTGCAGCGCTGCTTGGGCTGCTGCTATTACCGCAGGATCAGCAGCCACATCTATACAGTCAGCGCCTGCCAAAGTGTAGGCTAATGTTAAACTTCTGACTGCTGGCAGATGTTGGTAACTGGCTCCGCAAATCAGCTTGAACCAGTGACCTTTTTCCAAAGAATTTAAAGGGGCAAACAAATCAGTCACATCTCTATTATGCTTTTATGTAACTGAAAATAGTAGTCTTTAATGAATAAAAATTTTGCTGACACTATTTCTGATGTTCTGAGTGACCAGACTCTCATTATTGACAGATCCTGTCAATGAAATGCGGTAAAATATTACCTTCTGATAAAAATAAATATATATTTTTTTATATTAATAATTGTAAAATTAATTGCTTTATTCCTTTTTTTCCTCTTCCCTAACTTTACCAGTAATTAAGAACTCAAATCGGGTAATTATATTTACCACTGAGGCATAGATGCAATAAAATCAATCACTAATGGTTGTGCCAGAGGTTGAGAAAAAAGATAACCTTGAGCAAAGTCACAGTTTAAACTTCTTAATTTTTCTACTTGTTCTTTAGCTTCTACTCCTTCAGCAATCACCGTCATTCCCATTGATTTAGCAATACTGATGATTGTTGGTACTAATCCCATATTATCTTGAGAAAACTGCATTCTTGTAATAAAAGATTTATCAATTTTTAATGAGTCTAAAGGTAAGCTATGTATATAGCTGAGAGAGGAATAACCAGTACCAAAGTCATCCATCACTAACTTAATATTACGCTGTTTAATTTCTTCAATAATTGCTCTGACAAGATTAGTATTTTCCATAATGACACTTTCAGTAATTTCTAGTTCTAAATTTGATGGATTTATTTTAGTTTTATTAATAATTTTATCAATCTGTGTAATTAAGTTAACTTGAGTAAAAAGACGCGCACTTAAATTTACACTAAGAGTTAAATTTTCTGATATTGCTGGATGATCTTGCCAAATTCGTAATTGATTGCAGGCTGATTGTAAAACCCAGATGTCGATATCATTAATCAAACCTGTTTCTTCTGCTATGGGGATAAACTCTGTAGGAAGCATGAGACCACGAACTGGATGTTGCCAACGCAATAAGGCTTCAAATCCAGCCACTCTACCTGTATGCAAGTCAATAATGGGTTGATAGTAAATAATCAGTTCTTCTCGTTCAATAGCTCTACGCAAATCATTTTCTATTTCTAGAAGTTGGATGGCTTCCTGATACATTGCGGGGTCAAAAACTTTATATCTACCTTTTCCTTGGGCTTTAGCCCGATACATTGCTGTGTCAGCATCACGCAATAAATACTCTGGTTTTTCGTAATCTTTATTACCCCAATTAATGCCAATACTAGCATTCATGAATACTTCATATCTAGACAATTTAAATGTCATTGATAACTCTTGGAGTAATGATTCTGCCACTTGGATAGCAGAATTCATATCTGTAATATTTTCTAAGAGAATACCAAATTCATCCCCACCTAATCGTGCTAGAGTGTCATCTGGGTTGAGACAGGATTGTAGACGACGAGCAATAGAAATGAGTAATTCATCTCCAACAATATGACCTAGGGAATCATTCACAACTTTGAAGCGATCGCAATCTAAATACAGTACAGCAAACTGATACTTAATATCTTCCCTGGCGAGGTTGAGAGCTTTTCCTAGTTGTCTTAAAAACAAAACTCGGTTTGGTAATCCAGTCAGCGAATCATGCAGAACAATATCTAGTAATTTATCTTGCAGTTGTTGCCGAGAAGAAATTTCTTTTTGAAGTTTTTGGAGAGTATTTTCTAGTTCCCAAGTACGAGATTTTACTCTTTGTTCTAGTTCCGTATTAAGTCTTAAGATTTCTAGGCGTGCTTCTCGAAGTTCTAGTTGATTTTGGACACGTACCACAACTTCTTCAAACTCAAAGGGTTTAGTAATATAGTCTACTCCACCCAATCTAAAACCTTTAATTTTATCGAAAACGTCATCTAAAGCACTAATAAAAATCACGGGAATATCTGCGGTTAAATCCCAGTTCTTAAAACGCCGACAAACTTCATAACCATCCACTTCCGGCATCATAATATCGAGTAAAATCAGATCCGGTAAAACTGTTTGACAAGCAGTTAAAGCCATTTGCCAGTTCAAAGCTTTACGGACGTTGTATCCTTTTCTAGCTAGTAAAGAGGATAAAACCCTCAAATTATCTGCCTTGTCATCAATTATTAAAATATCTTTTTTATCCGGGTCTAACTGCTGGTAATTCATTATGTCTTGCTTCTAATCAATTTCATAATTTTCTTAAACTGAGCTTTATTAGCTAAATCGTTCAAAAACCAGCTATTTGATTGTAATTTTATCCTTAAAATACTGTCCTATGGGATTGCAGATTTCATTTTCTGCCTTGCATACTTGGCGGAATGATTTTGCTACTATTGTGAAATGAGCATTTTACCTGCTCTACAATAATCATCTCTAAATTCAACAAAGTCTTGTTTTCTGGCTGAGTAGTCAGCTTTTTACTGCTGCATTCTATTTTGTAACAAAATATAAGTGAATAGACTAATCACAACATAAGAATTCAGCACTTACGAGTCAGAAGTCAGAATTTAAAAGTAATTCAGCAGAATTTTTCAATATTATTACTCTTGAATTCTTACATCACAACATCCATTCAAAAAATACAAGGCTTAATTAGAACTAATATTATGAGTCTTTTGGCATAAACTTTAGTAATGATAATGATGAGGTTAAGTGATTGAGCAAATTGAAGTTTGAATAAAATCGTTTTTTGATTGTTTCTTAAGTCCAATTGTGGAACACTCACGTTGTATCAGATACATGTCTTAATCCGGGTTATTACTATGTGCTAGTGGGAAAATAACCATTGGTCACAAGTTAAGGTTGTGAGGCAGTTGTCAAGGGGATTTGAGAAGGTGGCTGAAAGAAAAATTCAGGTGTGCCTCGTTGTTGATCAGGGAAAGGAGCAACGATGAGCAACATGTTTGGTTTTCGTTGTCGTTTAACAATGCCTAAATCTTGATTTTCTGGTGCAGCAAAGTATTTGATAGGGTCAGTTGCCTTACCTTTTTGATGAGCAACATAAAAATGATAAAGACCGCGATAAATCATCTCTAGAGAAATGGAGTCAAAAGGTAGAGAAAGTTCGTCGGCGACAGCATCACCTAAATCAACTAACACAGCATAAAATAACCAAGTACCCCAAATCTGCAATTGAACACCATTAACAGAACCAGTCCATAAATAACTTAAACCTAAGAGCCGCTTTACAGTATTAAAAGCATCTTCAATTCTCCATCTTCGACGGTACAAATCAGCCACAACGTATGGTGGTAAAACTGTAGGTTCAAGCACACTTGTTAAATAAGAATGCCAGGTCTTAGCTGAACGAACTTCGACCAGACGTAAAGTAATAAACGGAGTTTTCTTAGTGCCAGAGCCAAGACGTATCAGACGGTCACGTAAAGAAAAGCTATCTGTAAATACCTGCTCGACATGAATTGCTGCTCCCTTTTTTAACCGAGTAATAAAATTCACTTTTTGTGCAATTAGTTGTAGCCAGAAGTTAAAATGATAAAATCCTCTATCTAATAAAAGTAAGGTATGGGGATCTGCTGACTTTAAAATATCTGATTCAAAATTTGTATCTGCACTTCTGGCATTCTCATTAAACCAAATTTCTACAGGTAAAAAATTGACTAAATCTATAACTGTACAAATTTTTCCAGCTAATTTACCAGGCGGAGCATCTTTTAAACTGTCAAGCTTCTGAAATAAAGCTTCCAAAATTGAACAATCTACTATCCAAATTTTTTCAAATTTTGACTTAGTGAATTGAACACTTTGGGGGACTTTTCGCCTACTTCTTCTTTGCCAAGAATCTTGTAATTTTGGGACTAAATCTTTAAAAACTCTTTCAAATAATTGCGCTGGGAATGTCAGAAATCTCTGCGATATTGCTTGTTGGCTCACCTCAAGAGGTTTACACCACAGAAACCCTTCTCGTGCTAACATTCTGGTTAATTCTGTGGCTCCCGCCACGTCTCGCCACAGTAGAGTTAGCACTGCCGCTACCATTAATGGTAAGTTGAGAATCCTGTCTCTTAATCCCAGTTGACGGTAGTAATTTTCTTGTGAAGTGATTGCTGGTGTAAGTAACTGCTCAAGTTGAGAAGCAATTACTTCGTCTTCCATCATTGGGCGTTGCTTCTTTTTAGCATGATCTCGATTGGTTTTACGACTGCTACTCATGGTTTTTTACAATCGCTCAATTACTTGTATTAATTGAGTTTGCCATGATTTTGAACAGAGCAAATCATTCTCTCAGACCCGTATGATAATGATAATCAAAAACAGGAGTAGTGGAGAGGGCGAGGGAAGCTCGCCCTCTCCACCTTCATTACAATTATCATTCTTATGCACCTATATTTATTCTCAAAGACTTATTGACAAAATTCTTTCTCTTCTAACTTGTTCCGAATGGAAAATAACAGACTATATTACTATTTTTAGTATAAACATTTACTTTTGCCAAGTTATACGCATACATAGTATAGGCAAACTCATAATTATACTAAGTCTTCAAACTTTGTTATAGCACCTTAATTTACTTGATCTCTTTTAGTGATATACCAAAGAAACTGTTGAGCCAAAATCAAAAATAGATGAACACTTGCTTACCCAATTCTCTTGGATAAAATTTGAAATTAGATATTATCGGCAAATACTTTACCAGTCCCTCACTGGTAAATAACCTCTGGAGAATAAATATGAAAATTTTGCGAGGACAACTGCATATTAGCTTAACAGTAAGCTTATGGTTTATATTTATCAAACTTAAATATTTAACTTTAAATAAAAATTAATTAATGTCAGCAATTATTTTAATTTCTTCACCAATTTGTAATATTTTTCCAGATTCTGATCTGGGTAATCTAGTGTTCACGCTCAATCGATAAAAATGATTAAAGTGGGATGATTTAACCCACTCTGGCAATGTTGCTTGCCGTTTTTGGATAAATATTTTTTGAAAATCCGGGTAAGCTGTGGCTGAATCAGGATGGCGCGTAGGCACTATACAACGCTGACATGGGTTGACTCCATAAAACAGCACATTTCCCACTCTAAAGGAGACTAACTTATTTGGTTCACTAAATAGTTGATCTTCCCAAAAAGGAGGTACGCCTGCAATTTCGATATTGGCACGTAGACGACGGCGCATTTCGTCAACACTCATACCAGGAAACCAAGAAGCTACTTCTGTTAAAGTTGCCGTACTAATCACTGTTGGCCCTGGAGAGTCTGTATCATCAGGAAAGCCCATCAGTGAGTTTTGCTCTATGGTAAGAGAAAACCCAAAAAAATCACTCAAAGCTGTGGCTAATGTTTGTTTTTCTATATCTAAATTAAAAACTTGCGGCAAATTATAGTTGGGGATTTTGAGAGAAAGAATTTTGGTAGAAATGCTAAATTGCGATTCCCCAAAGAGACTTGTGTAACACGCTCGCAGTAAATGAATTTTGGGATGACGCTTCCCATTCACAAATTTACCTTGTACATCAAAAATGGCGAACTCGCGATCGCCCTTTAATGCGCCACTAGACAAAACCTCGGCTTGTGGCACCTCTACCCCATCTAATGACTTAATCGGGTAAATTAAGATTTTGGCTAGGTATGGCATTCTAGTATGACTCGGTTACGGATACAAAGGTGATTTATCAATACCACCAACATGATTTAGTGGCCAAAAGCGCAGTACAGCCCGGCCGATAATATTGTCACGAGGTACAACACCCCAGCAACGGCTGTCGTAACTACTATTACGGTTGTCACCTAACACTAAGTATGAATTTGGTGGGATGGTTTGAGGGGCTGATAAAAAAGCTGGTTGTTGTCCCGAAGTGCAAACATCAACTACTGTACGTTGATTAGAACTGAGATAATTTTCTTCGTCGAGAGGTTTGCTATTAATATAGACTTTACCATCCCGCAGTTCTACTGTTTCTCCTGGTAAGCCAATTACACGTTTAATAAAAGCATCTTGATATTGTTCTTTTTTGAGTTCGTCAGTGGGTGAGAAAACAACAATATCTCCTCGTTGGGGCTTGGCAAACTTATACTTCAACTTATCAACAATAATCTTGTCTGCTTCCCACTGGTTTTGGGTACCATGCAAAGTAGGTTCCATAGAACCAGAAGGAATCCAGCGAGCTTCGGCAACAAAAGTACGAATACCAAGGGCAAGAACAATACTTAATACAACTGTTCTACCTAGCTCGGCAATCCAGGAATTATCGGGTTTTTGATTAGAATTTTTATCAGACACTTGATTTTGCATGAAAGTACTGAAGTAAGGAAAAGTGTAGGAATTAACTAGCTCAGGGAGACTCTATTTGTAAATTTTAACGGGAGAATTAGGTTTTCTACGCTGGTTGTAACATCTTCACAGACAGATTTATAAGTTAAAAATAAACTTTTTTTTAATTAGCTGCAAAAAGTGATCACAGAAAACGCAACCAAGTTTACCCTAAAATCAGAGTTCTCACTAACACATAACTCTTTGAGTAATTTTTTTTAACTCCATGTCATCTTCACAAAGTTTATTAATTCGCCACGTTCGCATTGTTCTACCCAATGGTGAATTCATGGTTGGGGACGTACTCACACGCGATCGCCTCATCATGGAAGTGGCACCGGAGATTGCTGCTACCATCGCAACCAGAGAAATTGACGCACAAGGGTTAACTTTGTTGCCAGGAGTTATCGATCCGCAAGTGCATTTTCGTGAACCAGGCCTAGAACATAAAGAAGACTTGTTCACCGCCAGTTGTGCCTGTGCGAAGGGTGGTGTCACCTCGTTTTTAGAAATGCCCAATACCCGCCCTCTGACTACTACCCAAGCTGCATTAGATGACAAACTCCAACGTGCTGCAGGTAAATCTGTAGTGAATTATGGCTTTTTTATTGGCGCAACCGCAGAAGTTCTACCAGATTTGCTCACAGCCCAGCCGACATGCGGCATTAAAGTTTTTATGGGGTCGATGCACGGTCAGTTACTCGTTGACCAAGATACTGTATTGGAAACGATTTTCGCCCAGGGGAATCGTTTAATTGCTGTTCATGCTGAAGACCAAGAACGTATTAACCAACGAAGACAAGAATTTGCTGGCATTCATGACCCAGCTATTCATTCGCAAATCCAAGATAATCAAGCTGCACTGTTAGCGACACAAAAAGCTTTAAATCTTGCTAAAAAATATCAGCGACGGCTACATATCTTACACATGTCCACAGCCGAAGAAGCTGAGTTGTTGCGTCAAGATAAGCCGAGTTGGGTGACGGCTGAGGTGACACCACAGCATTTGTTATTAAATACTAGTGCCTATCAAGATATTGGCACCTTAGCGCAGATGAATCCACCATTGCGATCGCCCCACGATAATCAAGTTCTCTGGCAAGCCTTACGCGATGGTGTGATTGATTTTATCGCTACAGACCACGCACCCCATACCTTGGCAGAAAAAGCCCAAGAATATCCCAATACGCCTTCAGGTATGCCGGGGGTTGAGACTTCTTTACCTTTGATGTTAACTGCGGCAATGGAGGGCAAATGTACTGTGGCGCAAGTTGTTCACTGGATGTCACAGGCGGTGGCGCAAGCATATCGTATTCCTAACAAAGGAGCGATCGCCCCTGGTTACGATGCTGATTTAGTATTAGTAGACTTGGATACTTACCGCCCAGTCCGCCGCGAAGAATTATTAACTAAATGTGGTTGGAGTCCTTTTGAAGGTTGGAACCTCACAGGTTGGCCTGTCACCACAATTGTTGGGGGGGAGGTTGTTTATGAACAGAATCAGGTAAATACTAACGTGCGCGGTCAAGCTTTAACTTTTTTGTTATAACTACCGAACTCAAATTGCCATAGTTTAGTAGGATTTACATCAGAAAGCGAAAAATCAAGGGCTTGGACAAGGGTATAAGGGTATAAATAAATGTTTAAAACCCTTACACCTCGTCTCAATCGACAACCTAGGTGCGTAAGTCCTGTTTAAAACTAGATATAAGGCATCATAGCGATAGCCTTAAGAACTGAATTTGACATCAATCAGCCAAATTCAGGCAATACTATGTCCTTCAGATTATTAAGTTGGGAAAGTGGCGGTATCTGTGGAGCGATCGCAGTAGAAATCCGCAAAGAAGTTGAGGCACAGATTTTCTAACTAACTACGTAAAAATACTAGGATTTAGATTTTGAAGAGAAAAATTGAGTGTTTATACGATTTTAAATCGTATAAATACTATGTTACTTGGTTAAAAATGTTTAGGCTTCATCAAGAGTTATCAGTATGAATATAAGATTTTCTTTTAAAAATACTTATTTAAATTACTTTATCTCATAATTTGATCATTAGTTACTTTTTAATTGCAGATCCTAGTTTTAACTTGGGAATACTAGGTCAATGGATAGATGACACGATGACGATAGTGATCGTTAATCTTTTAACTTTTCTCAACTAGTCTTTTGTGTTTAACTATCCGGATTTTTCAGCTAAAAAATGAAGAGAATTAATAGGGTTAAGTAAACGGGCAAATTTCTGTGAACACTCAGTTTTATACATAATATAAATTTTATATGCAGTTAATTTGGACGCTCTTAAAACCTATTTTTTACACTTCTGATTGATTTTTTTCTAGGCAGTTGGTGCTTTAAAAGCCAGCATTAGCAAAGCAAACGGAGTTAGAAGTAAAAACTAGCATCCAATTAAACACACTAAAAGAAACAATTTACTGAGTTAATCAAAGGAAGGTACAAAGGCAAACATAATACAAGTATATCAAACAAATGTACCAGTATTTACTGGCTAAATGAAAGTCATCTGTATATGAGCCTTCTCAGAAAGATGATTCCCTAGACAAAAAATTAAAGTCATTTCTAATTTGAATGTAATTGACCTTGAGTGCAGGCACTCAAAAAATCTGGCAGTTTGCTAGATGTCACTCTCCAAAGGATTGTTTCATTCAAAAGCTTTGACTCAATATTTACCGACATCTACAGCAATATCATCTGCGAGCATACGCCCAACTTAGCTAAACGCAGTAGCTAGTAAATGTCAATCAAGGCCAAATTCCTATTGCAAAGTATTTCATTGATTTTTGAATAATGAAGGCAGTAATGTTAGTCAATTTCTTCGATGAACGCGGTAGTGGTAGATAGAACGAGTGTATTATCCACCCTCGGCTATCGGCAAAATCTTGTAGTGTCATCAAAATGTGAGGCTGATTTGGCTAGGACACTTGTCCTTGTAGTTCAGTTAATCGAACAGCATCCCAAAAATCCTCTCAACCTACAGCAATGAAGTATGAATTTTGAGCGGCAAGTTTTGCCGCTCACACTTCTTTTGGGTGGGATAATCTACACAACTTCTACCTACCCAAAAGCTTTTTATATGACGCTGGATAATCCTGAAGGATTGTATAGTATTTTAGCTATATGTAAATAAATTACTCAAATTTTAGCAATTAATTCATTGATGTTGCAATGTAGTGCTGTAATCTTGGCTTGACGATTACCATTGTCTTCATTTGTTAATCGCACTCGCAGATAAGTATCTGGCTGGTAAGGCATTCTTTGGGCCCACTCTATCGCTACAATTCCTGGTTCTATTTCACTAGCTTCCCAATAGCTTTCTAAGTTTAAAGCAGCAACTTCTTGTGGTTCTAGGCGATATAAGTCTAGGTGATAAAGGGGTATACGCCCTTGAGTGTATTCATTAATCAGAGTAAAAGTAGGACTAACAATTGATTCTGTAATTCCTAAACCTTGACCAACACCTTGCACCAATGTAGTTTTACCAGCGCCTAAGTCTCCTTCTAGTAAAATAACGCTACCTGGAGTCAAAGTTTGACCTAGTTTTATACCCAAATCTAGGGTTGCTTGTACATCTGCAAGAAAAATTTTCATTATTTGTCACGAGTCAATGGTCAATAGTCAATTGTTAACTCACTATGGACTTTTGACTATTCACTTGGGACTATTTATCATTTTCCATGATGTGTGCCACTGTACCACCGCAACAAAACTTTTGCGAGTTTTTGGGGATTATGACGTACAACACCAGTTTCATCTTCATACAATACATTAGCTAAAACAATCCGTCGCCCTAATAAAGATATATCTTCTCTATCTAAAAAAACTGGATGAGAATTTTGTTGGGCATAGCGAATGAGTGATTGAGGCGAAGGAGATTTTTTGTGTACTAAGACAGCATCAAATAACCGTCTTTGACCACAAGCAGCGTCAATTGCTCTGATATGGTCAGCAACAGTATATCCCTCAGTTTCTCCTGGTTGGGTCATAATATTGCAGACGTAGATGCGCGGGGCTTTAGTTTGAGCGATCGCATTAGCAATTTCTGGTACTAGTAAATTAGGAATCAAGCTGGTATAAAGGCTACCCGGCCCAATAATAATGTAGTCAGCGTCTTTAATTGCTTTAATGGCCGCGGGTAAAGCTGGCGGATTAGCTGGTGTGCAGCCAATTTTGACTATTTTACCACCAGCTTTGGGAATGCTCGATTCCCCATCTATACGGCGGCCATCTGCTAATTCTGCCCACAAGCGAACATCGCTGAGAGTTGCTGGCAAAACTTGTCCCCGTACTGCTAATACTTTGGAACTAGCCGCCACAGCCCGTTCCAAATCCCCAGTAATATCACTCATAGCAGTTAAAAACAAATTGCCAAAACTGTGACCAGTCAAGCCATCGCCAGCCCGAAAGCGGTATTGGAACAACTCAGTTAATAGCTTTTCTTCATCTGCTAATGCTGCTAAACAATTGCGAATATCTCCTGGTGGTAACACGCCAAATTCTTGACGCAAACGCCCAGAAGACCCGCCATCATCAGCGACGGTAACGATCGCACTAATATTAGCACTATAAGTTTTCAGTCCCCGCAGCAAGGTAGAAAGTCCTGTACCACCGCCAATGACTACAATTTTTGGCCCACGGTACAAGCGGCGATGAGCTAACAGAACATCAATCAGTTCTGCTTCGCCTTCTTTTTGAAACGCCTGAGTAATTGAACCGACTGTGCGAGTTTGTCCCCACAACAGTAAAAGTAAGCCGCCCAGCAGTACCAAAGGGCCACTGATATAGTTGGGTAAGATGTTGGTAATGACTCCCAGAAAACCTCTCAACAACTCCAACAGCCAAAAAATTGGGGTCAACTTCACCCATATCGCTAACCCCAGACTTGCCAAAAATACACCGCCAACACTGATAAGTAACCAGCGTTTGACTGAGAGTCCAGGAGATAACCACTTAAACCACTGGTTAACCCGATGAGATGTGCGGCTGCGCGACTGCTGTTGCAGGGCGTTGAGGGCTTGTCTGAGAAAACCAATTGACATACCTGATTTAAAGCAGTGCTACAAACTAATGAATAAAAGAACATCTACACTACCTGGTTGTAACACCAAGTGTGTCTTTATTAAATATTTCAATGCTTTGAGACTTACAATAAGTCATCAAAGTTGCCAGTCTGGACAAGGGTTATGGGGGCGTGGGGTTGTAAGTGAGCAAAACCCTGATAACCCTACACTCTTAATCCCTGATACCCCAGTCTCAACAAATAACCTTTGTACGTGAGTCCTGCTCAGTAAAACAATACCCTGGCTGGGTCAAAGTTAGTTTAATGGAAAAACGAATTTTAGGTTTAGATCCTGGATTAGCCATTTTAGGATTTGGCGTAATTACTTGCAAACAAAGCCCTAGCAAGATACAGGATACAACGGTAGATATGGTGGACTTTGGGGTAATTAGTACTTCGTCAGATGCTGAAATGGGTCAGCGCCTGTGTACGTTGTTTGACGATTTGCACACCCTGATTCAGGAATTACAACCAGACTTGGTTGCGATCGAAAAGCTGTTCTTCTATCGTATGTCAAGTACTATTCTTGTTGCACAAGCCAGAGGTGTATTGATGTTAGTTTTGGGACAACATCGCTTACCATATCTAGAATTTACTCCAGCACAAATTAAACAAGCCCTGACTGGATATGGCAATGCAGATAAATCTGATGTGCAAGCAGCTGTAGCGCGAGAGTTGAATTTAGAAACTATTCCCAAACCAGACGATGCAGCAGATGCTCTGGCTGTAGCTTTGACAGCATCATTTCAGATGTAATTATCGCTCTTTTATAGCAGAAGGCAGGAGGCAGGAGGCAGGAGGAAAAGTCTTATTATTCCTGGCATTCCAGCTTTCAAATTGTCCTAACATATCTGAATACTGCTATATCACTAGACTTCTGGTATCAATATCTTGATTAAGCAATTCCGACAACAGTGATTCTAATTTTAAATCTGTTGTCGGATGGGAAATAATTTGTATTGTTTATTCACATTGCAATTTACCTAGCGAGACAGCATGGCTATTTTTGCATGTTGATTAACATAGTTCACAAATAGTTGCTTCAGCCGGGGACTCACACTAAAGCCATTAAAGTCTTCTAAGAAGCCAAAGCCTAAACTCTTGGCTTTGGCTAAGGTTTGCTCTGATGTTAATCCTTCTTGGATAGCTATACTCAGCAAGGCAATACCTGTTGAACGCATCCCAGCGGCACAGTGTATAAGAACTGGTTTTGGTAACTGTTCGAGTATTTTCAGGGCTTTGGTAATCAATTCTTCATTCAACGCTTCTAACCTTACAGGTACGTTAACGTAATACAACCCCAATTTTTCAGCCAGTTTTTGCTCATCTTGAAAAAATCCTAGTTCATCAGGCGATCGCAAATTTAACACCGACTTATAACCTTCTTGGATAGCTTGCTCAAGCTGTTTTACTGAGATTTGTCCTGTTGTTGTTAAGCTTTCATTGATTAATATGGCGTTGTTCACATTCACTCCTTCTAAATTGACTTGCAAATATGCTGTGAGCAGCTATTTAAAAATGCACAGCGAAATTGGACAAAAATACAATTAATCGGCTGATTAACGCTAAATTTGTCTTTTTGTTTTGATAATTTTATTGCTCTATTTATAATATACGGTTAATCTATCGACTTACCGATATTTAAAATAAATAATGCTTATTCCCGATGAGTTTAGCGGTTTTTATATATCACTTCCGAACTCAGGCAATCACACTCTGTTTTGGATATTGCGTTGATGAAATACAGAAGACGCTGGTTTGTATGAAGATGATGCGTAAAAGCTTGTGACAATAGTTACCGAGATTTTTATTTTGTGAATTTATCTAAAATTTAGTGGAAACACAAAAATATCTAAGTTTATGGCTCAACGTTGACCGCAAATGTTACATCTAAGATCGTTGAACGATGAGAAAATCAACGTGAAAGCACAGGTATTTAGAGGCGTAAATCAACTGTCCTACGAAGATATCCCCGTACCCACACTCTTAACAGATGAGGTGCTGGTAAAGGTACAAGTTGTAGGGTTGTGTCAGTCAGATATTAAAAAAATTCGTTATCCACTATATGAGCCGCCGCGCATATTTGGCCATGAAACTGCGGGAATAATAGCCGCAGTCGGTTCTGAAGTCAAAGGTTGGCAAGTGGGACAAAGAGTAGCGGTGATGCACCATATCCCATGTATGCGTTGCGCCTACTGTTTAAATGAAAATTTCTCAATGTGCAATGTCTACAAAAATATTTCTACCACAGCTGGGTTTAACGCTAGTGGTGGGGGTTTTGCGGAGTATGTGAAAGTACCAGGACATATTGTGCAGAATGGAGGCTTAATTGCGATCCCCGATGATATTTCTTTTGAAGAAGCGAGTTTTGTTGAACCAACTAACTGCTGTCTCAAGGCTGTAAAAAAAGCTCAAATTGCCCCAGGACAAACTGTATTAATTACCGGAGCCGGGCCAATTGGGTTAATGTTTGTGATGTTAGTGAAGCATTTTGGGGCAAAAGCGATCGCTACTGACTTACTACCTTCTAGAATTGAAAAAGCCTTGAATGTGGGGGCTGAAGCAGCTTTTGATGCTCGTGATCCTGATTTAGCAGCAAAAATTCATGCTGTCACAGATGGATTAGGTGTGGATGTGACTTTACTGGCTGTACCTAGTGAGAAAGCGTTCTTTCAAGCACTAGACTGCACTCGTAAAGGCGGGAAAATACTGTTTTTCGCTGAGTTTCCCGATGAATTAGAAATTCCTATCAATCCAAATATTCTTTACCGCCGAGAAATTGACTTGATGGGGAGTTACAGTTCTTCCTACCGTCTTCAGGCACTTTCGGCTGATATTGTATTCAATCGCCGGATTGATGTACCAGCTTTAATTAGCGATCGCTATCAGTTAAAAGATTTATCCACAGCCGTAGAACAAGCGATCGCGCCTTCTGCCGATACATACAAAATATTAATCTATCCTTGATCCGGGCAAAGAAGCTTACTCGTAGAAAATACTTATAGCTAATTTTGTCATTGACTCCCACAATGGGAGTCAAACTGAGGAGAGATATTAACTATGAAAACGCACATTGCCTAATCTTTGTTCCCTAGCTCCTATTCATCTACCCCAATCCATGCCCATGACATTAGTTATAGTTGCTATCCTAGCCTTTTATGTCGCTTGTAATCTTGGTGCCAACGATGTTGCCAACGCAATGGGAACTTCTGTTGGTTCCAAAGCTGTGACTCTCAAACAAGCAATCATCATTGCAGGAGTTTTAGAGTTTACTGGCGCAGTCTTGTTTGGGCATGAAGTATCAGAAACTTTAGCGACAAAAGTTGCCAATCCTAGCTTATTTGTGGCTACACCTCAATTATTAGTTACGGGAATGGTGACAGTATTAATATCTTGCGGTGTATGGTTGCAAATTGCTACTGCTAGAGGTTTACCGGTGTCATCATCTCACGCAGTCGTAGGTGCGATCGCTGGATTTAGTGCTGTAGCAATGGGTATAGGTGCAATCGATTGGTCATCAATTGGGATGATTACTATTGGTTGGATTGTCACACCAATAATTAGCGGTAGTATTGCTGCGTTGTTTTACAGCCAAATCAAGCACTGGATTTTAGATCAACCAAATCAAGTTACCCAGCTAAGAGAGTGGATTCCTTGGTTAAGTACCGTTTTATTGAGTGTATTTGGTGTAATTGTCTTACCTTCTCTAATGCAACCTCTGACTAACTATTTGATCGAACAAGTTGGTGTTGATCTACCTGCTTACGATATTCCCTTATTCACAGGTGCATTAGCCGCAGTTGGACTCACTTTAATTAGTTGGCGACAACTGGAGCAAGAGGCAGGGGAGACAAAGAGCAGGGAGCAGAGGGGAGATGAATTTCCTCCCTGCCCCCTGCCCCCTACCCCGTTTCCTCTTTCCACTCCCGTTGAAAGATTATTCGGTCGATTCCAGCTACTGAGTGCTTGCTTTGTGGCTTTTGCACATGGTTCTAATGATGTGGGAAATGCGATCGCACCTTTAGCGGCGATCGTTTATATCAACACTACTGGTAACGTACCGATAAATGGCATTACTATCCCCTTGTGGATTCTGGTTGTAGGTGGCGCAGGGATTGTTACAGGTTTAGCAATTTGGGGAAAAAACGTCATTACTACCATTGGTGAAAACATCATTGCTTTGCAACCTAGTAGTGGGTTTTGTGCAGAACTGGCAACCGCGACTACTATTCTCCTAGCTTCTCGGTTAGGTTTACCCGTTTCTACTTCTCACGCACTTGTTGGCGGTGTAGTTGGAATCGGTATGGTGCAAAGCCTGAACTCAATTAAATTCCAAACTTTGCAAGGAATCGCTGCTGCATGGTTAATTACGGTTCCATTAAGTGCGGTTCTCAGCGCAAGTATCTTTAGTATTGCTCGGTTTTTTTGGTACTAACTCGAAATAGGCCGAAGTGTTTGTGTTTGCTAAAAAAATTTACTGATGAATGGCTAACTTGAAAAATACTAGGAGCAAAAATCGAAAAATAAATATTTAAATTATCCTGACCATCTGAGGTCAATCCCAAATGCAAAATTGTCTGACTTCCTATTGTCCACTGCCTGGAAATACTGAAATTAGCTAAAATATTTTCTAGGAGTGAATAATATTTGATAATTTCCCAGACATATAAATCAGTCTATAAGAGAAATGTAAACTGTCGCTAAAGTTACATTTTGCGCGAATTTACATCTAACTTTTACAAATTGTCCATTGTTAATGATCACAAGGCATTTATTTACAAGTATTTAAAACTTACGGTTGCTATCAAAATAACAAGTATTTATATTGAGTGACATATTTTCTCTATCAAAATCTCACTTTTAAAGGATTGAATTTTCTGGCTGATACGTAGCACAAAGTATGTGCAGCGGTAAACCCAAAAACTACATACTTTGCCAAGCTGTGTTCAGCGTGACAAAATTACTTTGATACGTGCAAATCTTGTTAAATTTTTTGGTCTATCTGACAAAATACTGAAAATTAGTATGAGCGCCAAGCAAATTTACGGGAAACAGCTTTATCTTCAAGGTGTTAGAGGTTAGAAGCTAATGGGGCGAATTGAGAAACGGCCAGACAACCCGCGAGTTAGAGGCGAACTATCGAGATCAGCCGAAACAGCACTCTGGGCTGTTGTGGAGGATTTAGAAAATCTCCAACAAAACGTGCTGAGATCATTGCAAGAAGAAATAAAACGGCTACAAACAGAAAAAGAACGACTGTATGATGACATTCAAAAGCTGTTAGAGGAAAAAGAACACTTACAGCAAGTGCGACAAATTACCGAACAGCAAGTGTTAATTCGTCAGTTGGCAGAAGTCTTAGCCAAACATATTTCTTCGCAGCTGCAATCATCGCTCAAGAATTTAGCTAGTGAACTGAAGATGAGTGGTGCTGACGAACAAGCAGTACTCAAATCAGCTGAAAGTAATGAGCAGATTAAACAAATGCTAGGCACTTTGGATGATACTCTCACCATTACTTTTAACTCGCTGCAACAGGAACTAAAAAATTATCAAGGTAATCTTTCTGGGCAATTGTCTCGGATGCAAAGCCAGCAACAGCAAGGCGAAGTTATTGTTGAGGAATTAGTTAATCACCTGCGCGGTGAATTAACCAAAGTTATTCAAGAAACGACCCAAGTAACTAAACCATCACCGCCAACAGTTTTACAACCACCGGATGAGCCACCATCGGGTAGTTCTGTAAAACAATCGCCACCGACAGTTTTACAATCAAGTGAGCGATCGCCTAATACTTCTTTCAAAGTATCTTCATCCACGGTTTTACAACCAGATGAGCCATCATCAGCGAGTACAGCGATAACTTACCCATTGTTGTCAGAAGTCACCAACAAATCGGATGACAACCAGACTACATCTTCTGCACCAGTAACATCCTCAGCAGTTATTATTCCACCGACTCAAGAAACCCCCACCCAGCCAATTTCCATTGCTCCCAAGGATTTTCCCCCTAAAGAGAAACCCCCTGAACCAATTGTTTTACCCAGCAAAGATATTGCAGAAAGTGAAACCTTCTCTTCACCTAGCAACGTTAAGGCGAGTGAACAAAATTCTGCACTCCGCCTAGATGTGCCAGAAACTCAAATAAAATTTTCATCCAGCAAGGCTAGTGAGCCAGTTTCTGTTCTCAACCCAGATGTAGTTGCAGATGAAACAATATCTCCACCTGCTGCATCAGAACCTAAATCAAGAAGGTTAGGCAAATCTCAAAGTTTATCCCCAGTGCAAATTGGGTTTTTACTGGTTGTGTTGTCTACAGTCGTGTCTTCACTGTATAACGTAGCGGTGAAGATGATGTTCCACCAAAATTCTGCGGTGGTTGGTAGTCTGGCTGTAGAACGGTTGTTATTACCCACTTTGGGAAATATTTTCTTAATTTTGTTGCTGCGCTTGGCAATCGTAGTACCGCTAACGTTGCTGTTAGCGCCAATGATGCACCCCCAAGTTTGGCAAGATATCAAAAACTTGATGGAATCATTTCAAGGTAAACCTTCAGCAGCTAAGGTCAAAGCACAGAGAGTTTTGCAACTATCAATTGCTAGTGGTTGCTTTTTGTTTTTATCTCAAGTGCTAATTTATATGGCGATCGGCCAAGTAACGACAGGTATGGCGATCGCACTGTTCTTTATCTATCCCAGTGTTAGCGGTTTACTGTCTTGGTTGTTATTCCGCGATAAACCCAGCAAAGTCCGCGCTGCGGCAATTGGGGCAATTTTCTTGGGTGAATTATTCGTGTTAGGCGGCGCTGCAACTGCGGGGATCAGCGATTTTTCTGTTGGTAGCACTGCTGCCATTTTTGGTGGTGTTGCTTTTGCTTGTTATGTAATTTTGACCCGGATCTGTGCAGCGAAACTGCATCCTGTGTCTTTTACTTTAATTAGTTTCACCACCATGTTTGTTTTGAGTTTTATCGGTTTAATGTTACCCCTACCAAGCAATTTAAGCCTGGACATTGATGGTTCTAAGTTACTAGAGATTATTTTAAGTGCTTTTATTTTGGGGGTACTGACACTTTTGAGCTACGTTCTCAATAATGTTGGTATTCGCCAATTAGGAGCATTGCGATCGGGCATTATTGGCGCAGGTGTACCCATCTTAACCGTAGTTTTTGCAGGCTTGTTAATTCAGGAAAATTTAGAAATTATTCAGATTTTAGGCGTTTTATTTGTCACTTTTGGTGCTTCTGCTTTCAGTTTCGAGAAAATGCGTCATCAAGTTAAATCTTCTAGTGCTGAAACTTAAATGTCGAAAAGCAGGCATCTGACAGCCAGGAAAGTTAAAAATCTAATGTTAAATGGACTAGACATTATCTCAACTTTGATTTTTAACTTTTCAATTCTTTATTTTGTTTTAATAATTTTGTATAAGCCTTCCCTAATAGCACAATTGCCTTAGCAATATAACAACAATTTCAGGAAATATATAGTCTTGAATCTGGTAATTGCATTTCGACACCAGATAATTGTATATTTCATAAATAATAAAATATAAAATTACTTTCACTGACTTCACAAGAGTTTAACACCCAAGTATTTAGGATAAAACAATTAATAAAAGTTCGATTCTTATCAGTAAATTGCCATCAAACTGCTGTGAATATTTAGACAATATCTATTCTTGATACACTCTTAAACCATCATTTTTGTAGCTAAAGTATCAATTAACTTGTTAAATCCTAAATGATTAAAAATCTCTTTTTCATATTCATTGAAATATCAGGAATCCTTAATAATTACTAGTATCTAAGCTAGGACAGATTGAACATCTATTTAATATTAAGATTGGGTTAATTTACACAAACTTGATAAAAAATCTGACAGAATAGAATATCATAATTGAAGGCAATAAAAGGTATTTAGGACTAGGAATTATCTACCTGCTTTGAGGAATTTAATTTTCCTATGTATTAACCACCGAAAGATGCCAACAAATTGTCAAAAGATGTGAGTATCTATGGTAGTCTACTAGTTATCTACTCAACCTGAAATTTGTTGCAAGTTCAGTAGGCGATTGACTCTGAGATTACTCCTCAACAGGAAATCACCGGGTAACTGAAGTTCTCTACAAACCCAAAGAAATTAGTCATTCTTGGGAAAGGTGCTTACCATAAAATCCATCAGCTAGTTACTGCTATTTCAGCAATAAGGTTTGTTACCACAATTAGGAAGAATTTCCTGTTGTCACTAGTAAAGGATGCAAAAGTCTTGAACCTGAAGACAATCTTTATAGATTAAACCGGGAAAATAGATGCTTTTGTAATGGGGATGACAAGTAGAGAAAATAAACGGTTATTTTCAGAGTCTGTCAAGAAAAGATAACAATAGCCAAATAAAGCAGCTTCTTTTTAATAGTCATTTGCTATATAATTCGGAGCCATTGGCAGTTTCGACTACTAGTAATTTCAGAGTGACAGCATCCTAAAAAGTCTAAAGTAACGACATCGCCTCAAGTTGGGTGTATACTACTTACTTTCCTCTGACTATAAATCTGTAAACGTGCTATTTAACTGTCTGTAATATGAGTAACGACATAGATCTGATCAAACGTCTTGGCCCTAGTGCGATGGATCAGATCATGCTTTATCTGGCTTTTAGTGCCATGCGTACGAGTGGACACAGGCATGGAGCATTCTTAGATGCAGCAGCCACGGCAGCTAAGTGTGCAATTTATATGACCTATCTCGAACAGGGACAAAACCTGAGAATGACGGGTCATTTGCACCACCTGGAACCCAAGCGAGTCAAGATTATTGTTGAAGAAGTTCGGCAAGCACTGACAGAAGGCAAACTGCTGAAGATGCTGGGTTCTCAAGAACCACGCTATTTAATTCAACTGCCTTACGTTTGGATGGAAAAATTTCCTTGGCAACCAGGGCGATCCCGTGTTCCTGGGACTAGTTTGACGAGTGAAGAAAAAAGACAAATTGAGCAGAAGCTACCTGGAAATTTGCCAGATGCGCAGTTAGTTAGCTCTTTTGAGTTTCTGGAACTGATTGAATTTCTGCACAAGCGATCGCAAGAAGTTCTCCCACCTGAGCATCAAATGCCCTTGAGTGAAGCCTTGGCAGAACACATTAAGCGTCGGCTGCTTTATTCAGGTACAGTAACTAGAATTGATTCGCCTTGGGGAATGCCCTTCTATGCACTGACTCGTCCTTTCTATGCACCAGCCGACGATCAAGAACGTACCTATATCATGCTAGAAGATACGGCGCGGTATTTTCGGATGATGAGAAACTGGGCAGAAAAACGACCAAATTCCATGCGTGCTTTAGAAGAACTGGATATTCCTCCAGAAAAGTGGGATCAAGCAATGGAGGAACTTGATGAAGTTATCCGTGCTTGGGCAGATAAATATCACCAAAGTGGGGGTATTCCTATGATTTTACAGATGGTTTTTGGTAGAAAAGAAGACTAACAAAGTTTCTCTGAAAACTTCCGGCTAATCAAATAAGCATCCTCAAACTCAGCAACCGACAATTTGAGATCAAATGTATCATCATCACGACGGTTAGGCTCCTGCTGCAAAACCAGAGACATTGTGAATTTTTTGTCTCTTATAGCAGGATGCTTCCGTTGCCATCCACTTTTAAAAGTTGGATGATTAGTATTTTTGAGCTTTATATAAATAAACAGGGTTATTTTTAGTCAACCATCTATCGTTAAAAAATAAGTCACTATAGTCATATTAAAACTTAGGTAGTAAAACGCAACAATCAATAGGTATAGGAATTTAGGATGTAAATGAGCAAAACCCTTACACCCTAAATTCCTATACCCAATTTCAACAACTAAGCTTTGTGCCTAAGTTCTGTAATCTTAAATTTATGGCAATTTCGGTGAAATCGTGAGTCCATTCGCTGTTTCACTAGCATCAATACAAGCATCTAACGCTTGTACTGGTGTTAAAGAAATTTCTTTACGCAAGCCAACAACACAATCAGCAAAAGTGACAGGCTGTAAACTGCGACCACAGTAATTTAAAACGGCTGGGTTAATTTCTTCTTTGGTATTGAGGCTAACATCTACAACACAACTAGCTAATTCCTTTGGACGACGCGCCCTTGTACAGTAAGCCAGCGCATCTGTTGGGTCAATTTTTGTTCTCTGTTTAATTGTCGCCACACAAGCAGATAAATCTCTGGGACGTATTGCTGTAGCACAACCTTGGGCTGCTGCTGGTTGTGCTACACCGGCTTTTAAAAGTTGCGCCGCACAAACACGGTAACTATCGTGGTCATCAGAAAATAATGTCAAAGCCGTACTGGGAAGGCTAGATGTCCATAGTCCGGCTATAGCCAAAACTGGTGTAGCCCAACGAATGGTCTGAGTCTTGAGTATCCCAGAAATATACTTGCTTTGAGGTTTTCTAGCTTTACTAACCTTTTGTGTTTCCATTGCCATTTTCCAAAAACCCATCAGTTCTGCTAACTCAAATGTACGATAACTCTGATTGATCTTCAGGATTCTGACACTTGGCTGTTGAATTCTTCTATTTATAAATTTTTGATGATTAAATTTCGGATTTTTGGCATTTTTCATTTACAGATATTTATAATAGTATGTCTGGGTAAAATTTAAACAGGATTAGATTAAGGAAACTCATGTCCCGATACAGAGGGCCACGCCTCAGAATTGTACGTCGCTTAGGCGAATTACCAGGTTTAACTCGTAAAAGCGCAAGACGCGCCTATCCACCGGGTCAGCATGGTCAGAACCGCAAAAAGCGCTCTGAGTATGCTATCCGTCTAGAAGAAAAGCAAAAGCTCCGTATGAACTACGGTCTCACAGAAAAGCAACTGCTACGCTATGTCCGCAAAGCCAGACGCGTTACTGGTTCTACAGGACAAGTACTGTTGCAATTGCTGGAAATGCGCTTAGATAATACCGTTTTCCGCTTGGGGATGGCTCCTACAATTCCAGCAGCGCGTCAGCTGGTAAATCACGGCCATGTCACAGTCAACGGTCGTGTAGTAAATATTGCCAGTTACCAGTGCCGTCCTGGTGAGGTAATTGCTGTTAGAGATAAAGAACAATCACGGAAGTTGGTCGAAACTAACTTGCAATATCCTGGTTTAGCTAACCTTCCCAGCCATTTGGAATTTGACAAAAATAAGCTGGTTGGTAAAGTTAACAGTGTTATTGAGCGCGAGTGGGTGGCTCTACAAGTTAACGAACTGCTGGTTGTGGAATACTATTCACGCCAAGCGTAGTCAAGAGTCAAAAGTCAACAGTCAAGAGTCAAAAGACTTTAGACTATTGACTTTGGACTATTGACTTTGGACTATTGACTAACCACCAATTTGCGCCATCGTGCGGCTGTATGTGCCGCTTGTACCAGAGTCGCGGCCTTTAAAGTTAATTTCTGGCTTAATAGCTAATAAGTCTCTGACTTGCTCTCGTAAGTAATGGATGCTCACACCAGAGCGTAGAGCAGTTTTTAAGTCTAATTGACCAGTTTCATTTAATAAACAAGGACGTAACCAGCCATCAGCGCTCAGACGCATTCGGTTACAACGATCGCAAAAACATTCTGACATCTGGCTAATAAATCCCAGTGTCCCCTTTGCTCCCGGAATTTGAAAAACATCAGCAGGCCCATTACCACGTATTTGTGATTCTGTCAATCCCCATTGCTGGCGGATACGTTGGCGTAAATCAGCAGAAGATACCCAACCGCGATCGCCAAATAATTGCCAATTGCCGATAGGCATAAATTCAATAAATCGGACGTGCCACTGTTTGTCAATTGTGAGGGCGGCTAAGTCCAGAACTTCGTGGTCGTTAACACCTGGGATCACAACTACATTGAGCTTCAAAGGGTCAAATCCTACCTTGTAGGCTGCTTGAATCCCGTTCCAAACCTGTTCCCAGCGAGAACGTCCGTGATTGCCGATAATTTGATCGAAGATATCGGGATCAAGGGAATCTAGGCTGATATTAATTCGGCGTAAACCGACATCGTAAAGATTTTTGGCGATGGGTGCAAGTAAAAAACCGTTGGTTGTCATCGACAAGTCTTTGGTTTCGGGTAATGATGCGATCGCTTTTACTAAATTTACTACCCCAGGACGCAGTAGAGGCTCTCCCCCAGTTAAGCGAAACTGCGTAAAACCAACAGGGATAAACACCTCTTGAATCAGAGTCAGTAGTTCTGCGTCAGTGAGAAGCTGTTGTTTGAGGGCATATTCTAGTTCTGCACCCTCCGGCATACAGTATTGACAGCGAAAATTACAGCGATCGATTAAACTAATGCGGAGATAGTCTACCTGGTTCATTTTAGAGTATTTATTTCTATTGTATTTTTCCTAGAGGGTAAGCAATCTTGCTTACCCGATACCTTGCAGTATTGCTCACTTGACTTTAATCCCTATCAAGCAGGTGGCGTGGCGTAAGATGTAATTTACCCAAAAAAATATAACAGTTACCGATAGATAAAGTGTAGTAAATAAATAAAGGCGCAAAGCTTTGCGCCTTTAGCTTTGAGTATATTTAACTTAACAGATAACTTTCTTCCCTAGCTGGGGGATTTTTTTGGTAGATGAAAGCTTATCGATGCAAATTTTTCCGGGAGATGCGCTGTAGTCGCAGAACAATTAATTGGTAGATGCACCCTGATAACTTTCTTCCCTAGCTGGCTAATACTGGCTGGGGGATTTTTTTGGTAGATGAAAGCTTGTCGATGCAAATTTTTCCGGGAGATGCACTGTAGTAGTAGAACAATTAATTGGTAGATGCACCCTGATAACTTTCTTCCCTAGCTGGCTAATACTGGCTGGGGGATTTTTTTCTAGCAAAACTTCAGCAGAAGTAATGCTAGTGATTATAGATTATATTTGGAAGATGCTAATTGAAACTCGAACAAAATAATTGTTATAAATGCACCCTGATAAATAAATCTCCTAGTTATCTGCAACCACTGGGAGATTTTTTTATGTTTGGTAAATAGCAACCATGATTTTTTAAAATTTATTCGGAAGATATTGATAACTTCTCGAATAAATAAATTATTAATCGACGCGCCCTAATAACTAACTCCCCTATGCACTGGCCACAACTGGTAGATTTTTTTATGCTGGTTTAACAGCATATTAGCTTTTGGAATTTTTATCCGGAACATACTTCTAAATCCTAGAAACAGATTATTGGTAGTTGTACTAAGATAACTAACTTTCTGATTTTGGTAGATACAACTGTTTTGCGATTTTGAAGCACCTTATAACCTTTAGAACAATTGTTCCGGAAGACTTTGCTAGACCTTGGAACAATTAATTGGTAGATGTACCCTGATACTTAACTCCCTGAATTAGCTAACACTTTCTTGGAGATTTTTGCGAAATGTTGGTAGTTGCTTAGGCGTATATTCTAGCGCAAGTTTCAGACAATATACTAGTGCAAATAGTATTTTTTGACTATCAGTGTCAGCATTTATTGACTTAACTTAACTCTGAATCTTCGCAGGTATCATGCCACCGATAGAGCTAATTAAACACTTTTTGTGTTTATCACATTAAACTCAACTATTAACCTTCTACTATCTATAAGCAGCAGATGGATTGTGGAAATTTTTTTGCGATCGCTCAGTTGCTTTGCAGAAGCTACCCTGGATGAGAATCGTAAGTTTGTACATCCTATCATAGTTTATAGTCAGATATCTACTGATTTGTCAAAGCCAGATTACAGATTGCTAAAAATTAATTTTTTAGGGTTGATTTCCACATCTGTAATATAGTCCTAGCTTAGGTTTTGGCTAAATTCCGTGTACTAGTCAACAGCATTTCCTCGCTATAACTATTTCCTGTAAAATATTTTTTTAGATAAATTTTTACTTAAATTCTCATTAACTGTATGATTGCACCTTGATCATCCATAAGTAAGATGCTTATTTATTAAAACTATGGTAAGATTTATTCCCGATTTCCAGGGAGGCGCAAGATCATCATGAGTTTAGCTGTAATTAAATTTTCTTCTGAAGAGTGCGGCATTTGTCATAAAATGGCTTTTTATGATCAAAAAGTAGCAGAAGAACTGGGCTTGCAGTTTATTGATGTGAAAATGCAAGACACAGCTACTTATCGCAAATATCGGAAAATTTTGCTCACCCAGTATCCTGATAAATCGGAAATGGGATGGCCTACTTATATTATTTGTGATTCTCCCGAAGGCGAATTTCAGATTATTGGTGAGGTTAAAGGCGGACATCCCAAAGGAGAATTTAGAAGTCGCCTGCAAGCAGTTGTAAATCCTGCCGCTAGTCAGAATTAATTACTTCAAAAGATTTTACTTCTAAAACTGGGCCAATCATAGCTGCTGTCATGATGTCTTCACGCACCTGTCCTTTAACTTTGGCTTGCTGCCCAGCTTTGAGTAAGCTTTTATCAGCGCCTTTGAGAATTTCGTAAGTTACACCTTCATCGGTAACTAACGCCCAAGCGCCCATACCAATCTCACGACGTTCAATAGTGCCTTTAACTGTAATGCTCATAATTAAGTACTGAGTGTTGAGTAGCCACTACGTTGCGGAGATTCCCTCCGTTGTACAAGTGGCGTTGGTGAGTAGAAAGTGGGGATGAGTCAAAAATCCCCACTCACTATTGCCTGCTTATTTTATGCGACTTGTTTATCGTTGTTAACTGCCAAACGAGCTAGTCCGTAGCAAAGTAGGGCATTAACAATGAGGAATATTCTTGCTAAGTTACCGCTACCCAAGCCCCAAACGGCTGGGTCGTAAATTGCGCTGACTGTCAAACAAGCGGCTACACCTAAAGTAGAACCAACAGCAAACCATTTCCAACTAGGATGTCCTAGGAGGAATACAACTAGAACCAGCGGAATTAAAACACTGGCAAATACAGGATTAAAAGCATCTGTACCTTGTAGCGCATTACCTAATTCAGGTAAAGAACTACCTAAAACACGGAAAGGCCACTGGGGTAGGTCAAATATATAGATGCCTTTGAGGAAGAATAATCCCGAACTACCAAAAGTTAAGCCACTAAATAAAGCCCAACTCCAGGTAAAGGGGAAGTAAACTCGTAAAAACCAAGCCAGTAAATAAGAACCGACTACCATTAAAATTTTTGGTAACAGTGCCACTACACCGCCATCTATCCAAAAGCCTGGGTTAATGTAACCGTTATCGCGCAGCCAACGAAAGAAATCTGGGAAACTGATTTGTCCTTGGGCTGCTAATTTAACTGCGGCTTCGGCGTTGAGTTGTCCAGCACCGTAATAATTCAAACCATCATCTTGAATGACTCTGGCTGATTGTTTGAGAACTTTTAAAATGTCATCGGGATTTTCTATACCTTTGGCTTTGATTAAAGCTGCTACACCCGCAACGTGGGGTGCAGCCATACTTGTACCTTGGAGTCCCAAGAATTCACTTTCACCATTTTCGTTAATGGTTTCTTGCAAAATCTTACCAGTTTCACTACCACCAGGGGCTGAGATATCTACGCCAGCACCATAGTTAGAGTAGTCAGCTTTTTCACCCTCTGGGCCGAAAGCAGAAACGCCAATAACGTGAGGGTAACGGGCTGGATAGCTTGCACCATTGGCACTTTCATTGCCAGCGGCCGCTATGATAACGACACCTTTTTTGTAAGCATAATCAATGGCATCTTTCATTAACTGGCTTTCACCGCCACCACCCAAGCTCATATTAATCACATCTGCGCCTTTATCGGCGGCAAATTTAATTGCTTCGGCAATATCGGCTACAGTACCACCACCATACTCATTTAAGACTTTGAGTGGCATAAGGCTGGCTTCGTAAGCAACACCCGCAACACCATATTGATTATTAGTAGCTTGGGCGACTGTACCTGCAACGTGTGTACCGTGACCATAATCGTCTGTGGCTTGTTCTCGGTCATTAACAAAATCGTAGCCTTTGACAAATTTTGTCTCTTTTAAGTCGCGTACCTGGGTTACACCAGTATCAATGACAGCAACCGTAATACCACTACCTTTCGTTTCAGTCCATGCACCTTCAATGCCGATTTTGTGCAGGTTCCATTGCTTGCTGTAATATGGGTCGTTGGGGCCGATTAAGGAAGGTTTGGCCTCGTTATTTTGGGGTGGTGTGAGTTCTCCAAGAACGGTGGTTTTAGGTTCTGGGGGAATTCTATAGATGTAATTCGGTTCAATAAATTCTGTGGCTTTGGCAAACTGAGATTTTTTCAGTTCTTTGAGCCTTTGGCGATCGCCTCTGATAATATACACATTGTCTTGTGCAGAAAATTTATTATCTAATTGGGGTGTAACGTTGTATTGTTGAGCGATCGCTTGCAAATCTCGGTTTATTTCATCTTTAGCAATATCTTCCCGAAAATCAAGCACAATCGTTTCAAAATCACCTTTCGCTGCTAGTCCCTGAAAATTTAAAAATCCAAAAACAGCAGCGCCTAACCCAATAATAAACAGGCACAATAATATTAGCCTTCTCATATTAACTCGTCACCGCTTTTGCCAGTTTGCTCACTAACATAACTTATCTGCATCCCTCATTGGTGTAATTGTCACTTTAGTTAGTTAAACTTTCACTTACGACTCAGGATTGTTTAAACGATGGAACGTGGTCTTTTATGGTTGCCTTTGTTGATAGCGTTTTTTTGGTTGGCTTGGCAAGGCTCAAAAGAATATCAAAAGGTCGAGGCTTATAAGATTTGGGCAGAACAATTTGACCGAGCCAAATATGATATCTATGCGGTATTAGGTCAAAAAGACAACAATCTTACTTGGGGTAAACCCACACCAAAAGGAATAATTAATTTAGAAACTTTTTCTTTACTTGATGTTAAAGAAATTCATCTTTTGGTAGATGGCAAAATTGTAAATCTAAAAGCGCCCCCAACAAAAGGTCGTGCTATTGAGTTAGAGTTCATTATTGCTGAATCCGCTAATGCTTCTATACATGTAGCCTTTACAGAAATCCCTTTGGCTGTGAAATGGGCTGAATATTTACAAGGTGCATTACAAAATTTACCAGGGGAACAAACTCTGTCGTAGAACAGTCAAAAACTATAGAAAATTGCTAGGTATATTTAGGAGTTAAGAAACTTTAGATTCCCCAATTCTGTAAGAAATAGGGAATCTAATTTTCTGAGAATTGATCCAAAAATAATCTTAGCTAAATCAATTTATTTTTTATCAAAAATTCAGAAATATTATCTCTACGAACTGTAGTCAATATTAGAAGTTAAAAATCAATGAATTTTTGCCAATAGATGAGAGTTGATATGGGGAAAAATATTGCGGTTTTGGGTGTATTTTTACTTGTTGGTGCTTGCAGTTCTAGTATTGACGGCATCTCTCAGGCAACTAACACAGCAAAAGCGAATGTAGAAAACTGTCCAAAAGCTGAGGTCGTTTCTTTAGCAGTACCAAATAAAAATGAAGGTTTTTATGAAAGGTTTGATTGGCATATTCGCAATATCGTAGCGAATGATGACACTATTAAGTTTCAAACTCTAAAACAGGATTTTGTTTTCTGTCGAGCTAATAATACTTGGACAGTACAATCAGGAACCTTACCCAAGGAGTTGCAACCACCAAAAAATTATGCAGCCTTGGCACAGGATTGGGTAAATCCAAAATTCAAGAATATCAATTTTCAGGGTACAACTTATCAGTATCGGGTCGTTCAAGAGCCAAAGTATTCCTTAAGCTCAGATAATAATATCTCCAGACCAGAAGTCCCAGATCCAACTAAAGACAAAATTGTTTTTGAACTAATTACCCCTAATAGTAAAAATCCTCAACGGCAAACTGTGTATACTCTCAAGGATTTGCAGAATGCAGCAGTAAAAGCCGGATTTTCCGCTGAAGGAAATCAGTTGGGCGTGCCGAGAGTAACATCTAGTTTAGTTTATGGCGATCGCATTTGGTGGGCGATCACTTTTGAGCAAGGTGAAGGTAACAATGGTATTGCTACCATTATTAGTTATGACCCAAAAACTGATAAATTTAGCCTGATTCAACCAAAAGCACTTGCATTTACACAAATTACAGATTTAGCCATCACGGGTGATGTTAATAAGCCTACTTTTTGGATGGGTACTAATGTGGGTGGTGAAGGAAATCTCTACCTTCCCGCTAAAGGATTAGTTGCTTACCGTCCTGATGGTTCTTTAAGTACTTACACCACACATAACAGTCCATTAGTTGGGGCAATTCCTGACAAACTCAGATTAGAAAATAACATCCTTTGGGTGAGTGGCACTAACGGCGTTTGCCAAGTGAAATGGCAAGCCGCTAATAACCCAGACAGTTGGGCTTGTTGGCGCTTTACTGCAATGGCTAAACTGCCAGAAAAATTACCACTTTACAGTGCATCAACTAATAAAAAGCCCGCTGTATCTTTGTCTGGTAATAATACTTTAGAAGTTTTGTGGTGGAGTCCGGTTAACCTCCAAACCAACAAAGGACGTTATGAAGTGACATACCCTCAAGGCTTCACCACTAAAATTAATGAAGGTGCCAGTAAGTATGAGTTTGGACGTTCTTTACCGCCAGAAAAACCACCTGTAGAATGGCCGGGTTTTGAATGGCACTGGAATGGACAACGCTTTGTTCGTGCGTTGGATGAAGTTGGACTTAATTTAGTTGGGGGTGGCCCTCAAGGTATCGGTTCTGGAGAATTTAAACCAGAATTACCAATGAATTGGAATGCAATACGCGGTGATTTAGAGTTACTTGATATTTCTCCCAAGTCCACCAGCGTAAAATATTACTCTGGTTGGGTTGACTCCGAAAAACTGCAACCTTATCTTACAGTTGTGCCGCAAACAAGACCTCAAAACCCTCAACCAAATCCTTTGTTGAAAGGTCAATAGTCAAAAGGCAGAAAATAAAATTTCCGACTTCAGACTTTTTTCTTCCCCCACTTCCTTATGAACGATGAAACAAGATCAAAAATCCCTGTAGCTTTAACTATTGCTGGTTCTGATAGTGGTGGTGGTGCGGGAATACAAGCTGATTTACGTACCTTTGCTTTTCACTGCGTCCACGGTACTAGCGCTGTAACCTGCGTGACGGCACAAAATACCTTGGGAGTGGTGCGAGTTGATGCAATGCCATCAGAGGCAGTTGTAGCCCAAATGCAAGCGGTTGTGGAGGATATTGGCGTACAAGCAGCAAAAACGGGAATGTTGCTGAATCCAGAAATTATTGCTGCGGTAGCCCAGCAAGTGGAGACTTTAGAAATAAATAATTTAGTGGTTGACCCGGTGATGGTATCCCGCACAGGGGCGCAGTTAATTGATGATGATGCGATTAAGACGCTACGCCAGCAGTTAATTCCCCAGGCGGCTATTATCACTCCTAACCGCTATGAAGCACAGATTTTAAGTGGTTTCCCGATTAATTCTCTGGATGATATGAGGGCTGCTGCCCAAATGATTCACCGCAATTTAAAGGCAAAGACTGTTTTAGTCAAAGGTGGCGGGATGCAGGGAAATGCCCGTGGTGTTGATATTTGGTTTGATGGCAACCGTTTGGAAATCTTGACAACACAGCAAGTAGACACGCAAAATACCCACGGTACTGGTTGTACATTATCAGCTGCGATCGCCGCTAATCTGGCGATCGGCAAGGATTTATTAACATCTGTCAAACAAGCAAAAGAGTATGTTACAACTGCTCTGGCTTACTCACTCAGTATTGGCAAAGGTCAAGGCCCTGTAGGACACTTTTTTCCTTTGTTACGAAATTGACCTGTGCCTAGTGGAATATTGTAAGTTATTAGTTGCTGATTTTAGCAATTTTTAGGTATTAACTCGACCAAAAAAAATCTTTGCTATCTCGGCATTTATCTATTATTCTTGGGCATAGTTTCAGATATAGCAATTTTTCATAGCCTGTCTGTAAAATTCCATTACCTTAACTTTTGATACCAATTCACCGATGCGAACAACCACAGCAGCTGTTCATAGCCACTCTGCAACAAGGCCCGCTTCTCAAAATCATCCTTCCTCTGTGCCACTGTACGTATATCGGGAATTGGCAGCAGAGTTAGAAGCGACTCAGGCAAAAGTAGATGCACTCACCGCAAAAAATCAGCAATTAACGCAAGAAAATCAATTTTTGCGACAAGAAATTACCAAAGTTTTACAGTCTGTCGCCAACTTGCAAAAGCTAGTTGATTTCCGTAGTCCCGAAAGCAAGGATAGTAACTCTCATCCCCGTGCTAGTGGCGAAGTGAAAAATATTGCCAAACAGCCCAAAAAAGAAGCACGTCCTCGTTCGCCCTCAGCGCGGACGCGTCCACCGGAAACATCTAAAACTAAGCGCCGCCCAGATTTTTCTGTACCTGTAGTAGAAATAAGTTCTCACATCCCAGAAACAATCTTTATAGAAGAGCAGGCTGTTAATTATTATCCTTCTATGGAAGCAAAAAAGAAGGAAATCAATGGTTGGGGGTTAGTGATTACGATTTTATTAGTTATGTTGACTGCTTTTGGTGCTGGGTATTTAATTGTGCGTCCCCTGTTTGCACATCAGAGTAACTAATTTTGCTGTAAATTGTTAACAAATATACTTAAATATAGAAGCTTTCTATTTTTAAGTTAAATAAAGTATGTTTCTCTCTTACCTCTTTGAGTCATCAATCTGTGATGCCAAAACTGCATAGACAAAAACTAAACACTTTAAAAAAAGTTGCAATTATTACATTATGTTTTTGTAATCGCGTTATTGGTAATAATGTCACACGGTTGATCTGGTTAGATAGATAAACAAACCTATTAAAATTTAGGAGTCAAATACATGAAAAAAGTAGAAGCAATTATTCGCCCATTTAAGCTTGACGAAGTGAAGATTGCTTTGGTTAATGCTGGTATTGTGGGAATGACGGTTTCGGAAGTGCGCGGTTTTGGACGGCAGAAGGGACAAACAGAACGCTATCGTGGTTCTGAATACACTGTGGAGTTTCTGCAAAAACTGAAAGTAGAAATTGTCGTTGAAGATAATCAGGTTGATATGGTGGTAGACAAAATTATTTCTGCTGCCCGCACAGGGGAAATTGGGGATGGTAAAATCTTCATCTCTCCTGTTGAACAAGTTGTGCGGATTCGGACTGGAGAAAAGAATACAGAAGCAGTATAAGGCTGAATAGAGGCGCGAGCGATCGCGTCTAAGTTATAGGCCAAATAGTCAGCGTTGCTGAAAGTGTGATAAACAACATCCGAAAGTTTAACTTTCAGAGGTTTTTTCGTCTCTAAAATCAGCAACGCCTACTGTGAAAATTCAACAGACTAATTTCTCTGAGAAATTATTTAGCTGACTCTGCAAAAACTTGAAAAATTGTTTGGTAGCCTTCTTTTGCTAAATTCTCAGCTTCCCGACGTTCTTCATTGGTGAAGTTGCTTTGTAGTTTCTCGTTGTCAGAAAATTTAGCAATTAATGTTTCATCATCGAAGAACAAAGTTTCTCCTGAGTGGAAATATCTGATAGCTACGACTTTGTTATTTTTAAACCAGAAACCTACCCCGTCTCCTACTTCTAAAAGTGCTTCAGAAGCGGCGACAGGTTGATTATTGATAGTACAAATTCTATAACTAACGCCTGCTCTAACTTTTGTTGCTTCATCACAACCTTCAGTCATTTCAGTTAAAGCCTGCATTAGCGTATCAAAAATTTCTTTAGTACTTTCTGTCTTAATTTTCTGTTGTGCGTTTGCAGAAGTATCAATTACACATCTATCAGGAATACCATTACCATCGTCATCAATGCGTGAGTCATTTTGTCGCCCATCATTGTCGCAATCAATTGCACCCCCGATAATTTTGCTTTCTTTCGCCGCAGGTGTTTGAGAATTTGATAGAGTTGATGCTTGAGACACTTGACAAGTAGTGAGTAAAGCAGTAAAAACTAGCAAACTCAAAGATAATTTGTTGGCAAATGGCAGTGATATCATGACTTATCTAAGTATTTGGCTAGTTTAGTTTGCCCAAAATAGATAGCATGGACGCACATCTGTCACTAGTCTTTCTTCAGTGCATCATCTGAATTCTCAACACTCTTGATTCTGGCTGCTGAATTCTGACTTCTTCTTCAACTCATAGCAAATAAATTCATTTTTTAAATAGATTTTACTCACCAAAAATTTACAGTAATTGAGATAAATCTCAGTACTAACTCGTGAAAAAATATAGTTTTGTCAACTACTGCGATTTATCGCTACTTTCCAAAAGAGACATAGAATCTTTCACCCGCCGGATGGGTAAATTAGCAATCAAAGCTGTTGTTCTTTGGTTGCTTTCTAATGTGAACTCCAAGCCATCAGTTTCGATTTCCACGTAGCGACAGACGATATCTAGAATTTCTTGACGCATTTTTTCTAACGTCTGAGCATCTAAGTCAGCGCGATCGTGAGCTATGACTACTTGTAGGCGGCGTTTAACTTGATTGCGACTGTTTTCAGGAGGTCGAGAAAAAAGTCGTTCGATAAGTTCAATGATCATTGTTGTTAATAGATCTCAGGAGACTGAAACATTAAACAATCTTTGTCCACAACAACTTCCGCAAACGGGCGAAGATGTTATCTGGGGGCGCGTCGAGATCCAAGAATTCGACTGTTTCTCCTTCTAATCTCCGAGCAATATTTTCCACAGCTATAGCAGCTAAAGAGGGAGTATCCCCTAATACCAAGGGTTCGCCGCGATTGGTCGAGACAATTACACGCTCATCGTCAGGGATCACGCCAATCAATGGGATTGCAAGCAGTTCCTGAACATCTTGAACAGACATCATATCATTTGCCCGTACCATTGCTGGTCTGATGCGGTTTATTATTAAGTGTACACGCTTAACACCTTGTGCTTCTAATAACCCAACTACCCGGTCAGCATCTCGAACAGCGGATATTTCTGGAGTAGTGACAATTAAGGCTTCTTTGGCTGGGGCGATCGCATTTTTAAATCCGTTTTCAATCCCCGCTGGACTATCAATAATGACGTACTGATATTTTTGCGCCAGTGCATTCACCAATAATTTCATTTGTTCGGGGGTGACTGCATCTTTGGAACGATTTTGGGCTGCTGGTAGAAGTACGAGGTTAGTTTGGCGTTTGTCTTTGACTAAGGCTTGTTCTAACCGACACTCTCTGGAGAGAACTTCTACGGCTGTATAGACAATACGGTTTTCGAGTCCTAACAGCAAGTCCAAATTTCTTAAACCAAAATCTGCATCAACCAAGGCAATTTGACGACCCAATTTAGCGAGGGCCATACCTAGGTTTGCTGACACTGTAGTTTTACCCACCCCTCCTTTACCGGAGGTAATCACAATAATGCGAGTCATGTTCAGAGTTGCGAGCGATGAGGGTTCAGGAATTATAATAGTTATTTATGGTACTTGATTTATCCTAGCTAATTGATTTCTAGAAAAATCAGTAGCCCTAGCGATGCGAATTCCTTGGGGCGTGATATGTGCCACTTCGGGAGAAAATTGCGATGGTAGCTTTTCAGGCGCTCTGGCTACAGCATCGGCGATTCGCAATTGAGTAGGTTCCATTTGCAAAGCCATAATTAAGCACTCGCGGTTCCCCCCAGCGCCAGCATGAGCAATTCCACGTAAACGCCCCCAGACTAAAATATCTCCTTCTGCCACTACGATACCACCTGGATTGACATCTCCTAGCAAAATTACTGTTCCGGGATGACGAATTTCGACTCCTGAACGGACAGTCATTTCGAGATAGAGTGCGTCTGCTTGGCTGGTTGTAGTTATTTGAGCTTCGGAACTGAGGGAGGTTTGTGGTTGGAGTTGTTCTACAGAATACCCTGATGTGACAGCGGCGATCGCAGTTTGTCGCCGACTCGTAGCAACACATTTTAGCTGGAGTTGCACTTCGCTAAAGCTATCGGCTAAATCTTGCAGTTGTCTGCTGTCTAACAAGCGGTCATAGGCTATCAAATGTACAGGTGTATTTGGTATCCTTAAGCGATCGCCTGCATTTAATCGCAACTTCAACTGTTGCCAAATATCAGCCCAAGCTATTTCTGATGCTGGCAATTGAGATTCTGTCGGTAAGATGACTAACAGTTTTCCAGCTTCATGTTTGAACTGAACTTGGATATTTTTGAGTCGATTATCTACTTCGGCTTCTGTCACATCCCAAAGAGTGGAACTCGCTTCTGTATTTGAGGCTTCAAGATTGGGTTCTAAGTCCTTAGCCAAATTTAACTCCAATTCTCTAGAAGCAGAATTTAACTCTACATCCTGAAGCGGAGCAGTTGACTCTAATTCTTGTGGGACAGAATCTGGATTTAACACTAAAGGCGGAGAATTTGATTTTAAATAAAGGAGAACAGATGATAACTCCGTATCTGGAATGACAGAATGAGGATCTGGCTCAGAAACGGTGGAATTCGACTCAATATGAAAAACATTGGAATTTACATCTACATCAGATAGATGAGAGATAGACTCTGCATCAGGAAGTGCAGAATTTGACTCTGGATTAGGGATAGCAAAATCAGAAGTCATGCAGCACCAGCCATAAACACAATGGAAACTCCGGGTAATTACTTATCTTAAATTAGTTACACAACGGAACAACATTTTCACCCAAGAAAGTTATGAGAACTAAGTGCTGTAAACGCTTCTGTTACCTCCCGTGGGATGCACCAACAACTGCGGCTCAGAACTTTTGAGGATTTCACTGAACTCATGTTTCTGAAGTATTTCAGAACAAACATTTTGTATCAACCCTGATTTATTATTCTTAACTAGTGACCTAGACAGCTATTAGGCATACATATTGCACTTTTTTTTGCGGATTGTCATTAGTCAAGGGTCAGTCAATGGTCAATAGTTTTTATCAACATTCAATAACAAATGATATTTGCAGGCGGAAAACTCTCCAAACTTTCAGACTTCAGACTTTACACTTCATAATTGTTTAGTTAATCGTTGGTAAACTGTTGCTAAAGCATGAGCATCACCAACATTACCGGGAAATAGTACCACTGGTAAATTGGGAAATTGGCGATGGTTAGCAGGTGTAATTACCATCGAACAACCAGCTAAAATTTGTCCTAATAATCGCGCTGTTGTTAAAGCCAAGCCTGTACTCAAGACATCATTTGATGTAATCCCACCTTTGCTAATTAAAAAGCCAATATCAGCAGGTAAACCCTGCACAATATCCATTAATAAACTGGAAACTTGAATGCCAAAATCAAGCCGTGTTTTCACATCATTAAAAGTGAGTTCTTGACGGCTAGTATAAATAACTGGCGTTTTACCAGCGTTATAAACAGTCTGAATATTTGCTAATGTTTCGGTGAGCAGTATAGTAGCGGAATTTTCTTCCTGATTGAGTAATCGCTGAACATCAACTTCAATTCCTGCTGTCCCTTCTGTTTCCAACAATGCGTTTAACTGCTGCGTTGTCTTTTTGACATGGGAACCGACAATAACTGCGCCAGGTTTGCCTTGCCGCACATATTTTGCCATGTTTTCGGCAGGAATTGGTTGGGGCGGTAATGCTGCTAAAGCTGTTAAGATGCTGGCGGCACTACGAAATAAAAAGCGTTTACCTTGGCTGGCTGCGGCTAATAAATCTTTGGCGAAAATATCGAGGTCGGCTTGAGTTTCGCCATCAACCACAGCACATTGATTACCTGTGAGTTTGAGTAATCTTTCTAAGCTACCAGCACGAATATCAGACAGTAAAAATCTGGTGACAGACTCCTCACTAATGCGACCTTGAGTTTTTTCTTCGACGTATTTGGGTAAGTAACTGTGATGATATCCAAATACGGAATCACGGGCAAACTCAGTTTTCTCTACTGGGGTTGGTACACCATCAATAATTAAGTAATGGATGCTGTCGCGGGTGATGCGTCCACCTTCAAAAAACGCGGGGACGAGGAAATGAGCATCAAAAGAGCCGAGTTCAGTGGCGATCGCATCCGTTTCAATGGGATAATGCCCACGTAATGTAGAATCAGAACGACTCACAACCAAAAAATCGCTCATTCCTTCCGCCGCTATTGCTTGTTTTAAATTTTGACAAACTTCTTTAGTTACAGCTGCGGCTGACTCTGGAGGTAACGCACGGGTATTAGTCAGGACAAAAAAAATCGGTGAATCATCGCGCAACCCAATGCGTAAAGTATCTACATCCCAGCGCATTAGCAGCAAGCAACTGTGGACTGTTTGCGAACCAGTAGGATCATCATCTAAAACAATTATTTTTGGTTTATTACTCATGAAAGTCAGCAGCGCAACTGTTGTGTGGGATAGTTAAGGCTTTGGCAATTTTTTAATTTTGGCTGGCACATCAAGGACAATCTGCAATGATTAATTGAGTAGTTAAGGATATTCGCCAACTTGCGTACGTCAATACTTGTCAAGCTTGCAGATTTGTTAAATTATTCACAAATAATTCTTGATTATTTGTCAGCAATTTTTCATTCATTATCCCGCAAAAATGGTATTCACATGATTGCCTCTCTCACTTCTGACGATTTTATCCTTGAAGCTTAATTTGGTAGAGCTTCATAAAGAATTGGTATGAGGGTAGGGATGTAGCTGATTAATAGCCTTACACCCTATTTGTATTAGTTGTCACTACATAAGTCCTACTTGACTACCTCCAAAACATTAAGGAGGTATATTTTGCCATCCGGTTAAAAATTATTAACTTTTGTTAAATTATGTGATACTTTTGTAACAGGTCGCGGAAGCGTGAACGTCTCAACGCTCACGCTCACGTCCTTTTGCTAATTCTAAATACAATTTAAAGTTAGGTGTGTAAATATGCCAATTACAATTGACTCGGCTCGTGGTATTTTCCCAGAAACCCTATCTGCCGATGCAGTACCAGCCACAATTGCTAGATTTAAGCAACTCAGTGCGGAAGATCAGTTGGCATGGACTTGGTTTGCTTATTTAGAAATGGGTAAAACAATCACTGTTGCTGCTCCAGGCGCTGCTCGTATGCAGTTTGCCGAAGCAACTCTCAATCAAATTCGGGAAATGAGTTTTCCTGAGCAAAGTCAGGTGATGTGCGATCTAGCCAACAATGCTGATACACCTATTTGTCGTACCTATGCTACTTGGTCGGCAAATATCAAACTAGGGTTCTGGTATCAACTTGGAGTATGGATGGATCAAGGTATTGTCGCTCCAATTCCTGCTGGTTATCAGCTTTCTGCCAATGCTTCAGCAGTACTGCAAGCAGTTAGAGAACTGGATCAGGGACAACAAATTACTGTCTTACGCAATTCTGTAGTTGATATGGGATTTGATCCCAACAAGTTGGGCGAATATACCAGAGTCTCTGAACCTGTTGTTGCACCTAAAGATGTGTCGCAACGCACTCAAGTCACCATTGAAGGCATTACAAATGAAACAGTGCTGAGTTATATGGACAACCTTAATGCCAATGATTTTGGGGCATTAATTGATTTGTTCGCACCTGATGCAGCTTTGCAACCACCTTTCCAAAGACCAATCGTGGGTAGAGACGCTATTCTACGATTTTTTAATGAAGAATGCCAAAACCTCAAATTGCTTCCAGAACGAGGTGTTTCTGAACCAGCAGAAGAAGGTTACACCCAAATAAAAGTTACTGGTAAAGTCCAAACTCCTTGGTTTGGTGCTGGTGTTGGAATGAATATGGCTTGGCGATTTTTAATTAATCCTAAAGGTAAAATTTTCTTTGTGGCAATTGATTTGCTGGCATCTCCTAAAGAACTATTAAATTTAGTTCGCTAGAAGAAGTACCAGCTAATAGCTATACCTTGAATGATTGTGTGAGCGCTCTCTAGTCAAGGGCGCTCCTATTTTTTGCAGCAAATCGCCCATTGATAAAACAATTAAACGTATAAATTTTAAGGTTCGGAATGCACGTGAGTGAAGTTGAATGGTCTAAGACCGAGGAAGAAATAGCTAAACACGCTTTTGAAAAAGCATATCAGCGAGAAATTGAAGCGGTAATCCAAGAAGTCCGGCAAAGATCCAGTAAGATGACACAGGCTGATGAAATGTGGCAGTTACACGATTTCTTAAGTGCCAGAAGGCATGAAATAGATGGTAAATACGAATACAGATATTCAGTTCTCATCTTTGTCTTTGCTAGGTTGATCAAAGAGGGTTGGCTGCATCTTGATGAACTACAGGGACTGGAAAAAGATAAGTTGACCAAAGTAGCCGTTATGACTCGGATGTAAAAAGTGACTCAGCCTCATATTTGGTAGCAGCAGACAGACAGAGATGTTTTCTGCTGCATTTCTTTTGTACCAGCACTTTGATATTTAAATTCATCATTTATCCGCAACGCAGCTTTGAATATGGTGCAAGATAGAAGTTACGGTGGGCAGATTGCAACATACACCTATAAATTATCAATTATGAGTAATCACGAACTCTACTTACAGGGGTTAGAAAAAGCTAAACAAAAAGATTATGCTGGGGCGATCGCAAATTTTAGCCAAGTAATACAGCTAATGCCATTCGATGCTGAGGCGTATTTGCAAAGAGGATTGGCGTATTATGATTCAGGACAAATTCTTTCGGCAGTTTCTGATTATACCGAAGCACTAAAAATTGATGCTAAATTTGTTGAAGCTTACTATAGTCGTGCATTGGCACGAGTGGCGCTGAAAAATTTATCTGGCGCGTTGGATGATGTGGAACGGGCGATTAATCTGCGTGGTAATTATGCAGCAGCTTATAATTTGCGGGGAATCGTACGCCGCAAACAGGGATTCATTCAAGATGCGATCGCTAGTTTGAAACAAGCCGCAGAATTATATTTACAACAAAAAGATAAGGAAAATTGTCGTCTCTGTCTAGAACAGATTAAACAGTTACAACCTCCAGCTAAAGTAGCCGTACAACCACAAAATTCTATAACTACACCCATCATCTCCACCAAAGATTATTTTACGCAACTATTAGACAAAGCCGAAAAGGGAGATACACGAGAAGCGATCGCAGATTTAAACTGGGTCTTACAAGCAGATCCTCAAGATGCCCAAGCTTATTGTTGTCGGGGTGTAGTGCGTTGCAAAATGGGAAATTACCGTGAGGCGATCGCAGACTTTAACCAAGCACTGTTACTCAAATTTCAAGATGCTATCGTCTATCGCAACCGAGGTAAAGCCCGTGCTTTGTTGGGAGATCATCAAGGTGCGATCGCAGATTTTAACCAAGCACTGCAAATTCAGCCCCAAGATGCTTTGATATATGTTGCTAGAGGCAATGTCTATCGAGCAATGGGTAATTATCTTGGTGCAATTCAAGATTATACGCAAGCGCTACAAATTAAATTTGATGATGCCCAAGCTTACTACAATCGTGGCATTGCTTATACATTACTTGAAGAAATGCAAAGCGCTGTTGAAGATTATCAACGTGCAGCTAGTATTTTTTGCGAACAAGAAGATTGGGATAATTACCAACAAGTTTTAAATAGCCTACAAAAAATCCAGACAACTTATCCTGAATCGAAAAAGCAAAAGTATAACTTATTACGCCAAAAACTTTTGCGCTTAGTTGGCGGTTATTGGGAAATTGCTCAACGATTAATTGACCAAAAACAAGATTATTATCCAGGAAAACCAGATGAATGGTATCTACAAAAAGTGATTGAAGATTTAGAACGCGACCGCGGTAGATAATCACATAAATTCACCAGCAAAATGCAGAAAATTATTGATTAATTAATGCTCAACTATAGTACTTAAATTTCATTGATAAACTATATGTAGAGTGGGCATTTTCAGCCAAAATCGCAATTAAACTAGAACATAGAAGTGAATGCCCAGTTGAGAGATGTCTAAGTTTTGGCAAATTATCCGCAGACCAAATCTCAGGACTTATGTCTAAAGAGTTGCTGGATCAGCCTTGATTTTTCAGATGACGTAGATAAGAATAAATATAACTCTCATAAAGAGTAAGCGATCTTGGTGAAAACCTAACCTTATCCAATGTCCGAAGTCCGCATTAGCGGACTTTTTTTTGAAATAAATTGTTATTGTTTTCAACACATATAAGAACCGAAAATATTACATTAATTATGTCTGAAAATAATTGATAAATATTGCTTTTGCGGCTCAATTTAGAAATAGTAAAACGTCGTTTGATATCATATCCGGCAAATTACTTGTGATATATCCGCAGCAAGTGCAACCAAGTGGAACGACGCAATCGTCTGGACTCTCCGCTACGCGTCTACGCTGCGCTCGTAATGACAAGTGTTAGTCGGACTTGATATGACCATTTATTGTCCAGACAAGCAATAATTAGCCTTTATTGTTAAATAGTTAGTTCGCTAAAGCGGATTTTATTTTTGAATAGAGTTCACACGATTTAATACTCTCTATTAAATAGAATCTCAAAAAACACCAATTTTTTGAAGTAAAGGCTCATATTAGCTTCAAGATTTTTATACTTTTATGTATATAATTTCATGTAAAACTAGCAAATATCATGATACTTGCTACTTATGAGTCATAAGCTATGACTATTCATCATCTTCAGTCTCGTTATCAGTCTTCTTCTCTTCATGCTTTATGCCAATTTTATTCACAAAAAACTAGTATTGCCGTCGTTTTGATCGGCTGTGTAGTCCTTATGGGATGGATGAAAGATATTACAGTTCTTAAGAGCGTTGTGCCGGAATGGGTAGCAATGAAAGTCAACACTGCTATCTGTTTAATTTTAGGCGGAACATCTTTATGGCTGTGGCATTGGCAATGGAAACCTTACATAACGCGTTCTGCGGCTCAAGTCTGCGCCTTCTTAGTGTTAGTAATTAGTTTGTTAACACTGATGCAATATGCCTTCAACTTAGACTTTGGGATTGATCAAATTTTATTTAAAACCAGCATTGACCCTTTAGGTGATGTTGCGCCTGGTCGGATGGCTGTTCATACAGCCGTTATTTTTTTGTTATTGGGCTTGAGCCTACTGCTGTTGAGTCTGGCGCAACCCAAGTATTTTTTAGCGCAGTCATTTGCACTAGTGGCATTTTTTATTGCCAGTATGGGGCTATTAGGCTACGTATATGGTAATGCTTATTTCTATAAATTTGGTTCCTTAACATCAATAGCGATACATACAGCCGTTGCATTGATTTTACTCATCTGTGGCATTTTGTTTGCCTGTCCAAACCGTGGGTTAATGATTGTAGTCACTAGTAAACATGCAGGTGGGATGATGGCGAGGAATTTATTACCAGCAGCAATTATCTTTCCGCCAGCCATCTGCTGGCTAGTTCTCTGTGGGTATCGAATGGAGATTTATACGGCGGAATTTGGACTGTGTATTTTAAGTGTTTTGAATATTATTGTCTTTGCGGTGTTGATTTGGCGGAATGCCCGATCGCTTAACGTTATTGATCATCAGCGAAGGCGATCGCAAATAGCACTGCAAAAAGCCAATGAAGAACTCGAAAAAAGAGTGATGCTTCGCACAAGCGAGTTATTAAAGGCGCTAGAACAATTACAAACAGAAATTGGCGAACGCCAAATGATCGAACAAGCTCTTTTTCAAGAAAAAGAACTAGCTTTAGTGACATTGCAATCAATTGGGGATGGAGTAATTACTACCGATGCTAGAGGTTTGATTAAATATATCAACCCAGTTGCCGAGATACTCACTGGTTGGAGTCTAAGTGAGGCAATGGGTATGCCATTAACACAAGTTTTTCAAATTATTCATGAAAATACCCGCGAAGCCGCAGAAAATCCAGTCGAACAAGTTTTAGATTCTGGCATGATTGTTGCTTTAGCCAATCATACAGTGCTGATTACCCGCAATGGTAGAGAATTATCGATTGAAGACTCCGCTGCGCCAATTCGTACCAGAGACGGCGATATTGTTGGTGTAGTGCTGGTGTTTCACGACGTTACCCAAAGCCGCAACATGGCACGTTTATTATCCTGGCAAGCCAAGCACGATAGTTTGACAGGACTGGTAAACCGAAGAGAGTTTGAACATCATTTAGCACAGGCCGTCACCAACGCTCATACAGGTACAGAACAACACGCATTGTGCTATTTAGATTTAGACCAATTCAAAGTTATCAATGATACCTGCGGTCACGTTGCTGGCGATGAACTATTGTCTGAAATTGCTAATTTGTTTCAAAGCTATGTCCCTTCTGATGACACCCTTGCACGTCTGGGTGGAGATGAATTTGGCATTATATTCAATAACTGTTCTTTAGAAGCAGCTGTAGTCAGGGCTAATATCATCCGAGAAAACACGCAAAAGTTTCGCTTTGTCTGGAAACAGGATAAAGTTTTCAATATCAGCATCAGCATTGGCTTAGTTGCTATCAACGCTGATACGCCAAATATGAATAGTGCCTTAAGTGCTGCTGATGCAGCTTGTTATGTGGCAAAAAATCAAGGACGTAATCGTGTACATATTTATCAAGCTGATGATCTGGAATTGGCAAGACAGTATGGTGAAATGCAATGGGTAGGCAGAATTACCCAAGCATTAGAAGACAATCGTTTTCGGCTTTATTACCAGTCCATTGTTCCCGTTACTAGAAACCACTGCGAAACAGAACATTACGAAATTCTCTTAAGACTGATTGATGAAACGGGTAAGTTAGTCTCACCAATGGCGTTTATTCCTGCGGCTGAACGCTATAATTTGATGCAAACTATTGACCGTTGGGTAATTCACACCTTTTTTACTCATCTAGGTCAATGTGTAGATTTTCAACAACATTATTGTCCATTACTAAAATACTCTCGTGGTTGTTTATACACCATCAATCTTTCTGGCGCTAGTATTAACGATGAGCAATTTATTGATTTTATCTGCGACCAGTTCACATTACACCAAATTCCACCCGCAGCTATTTGCTTTGAAATTACCGAAACTGTGGCTATCAAAAACTTAGGTAAAGCAGCGGGATTTATTCGCGCACTCAAAGACTTTGGTTGTTGCTTTGCCTTGGATGATTTTGGTAGTGGGATGTCTTCTTTTGCTTATCTCAAAAATTTACCAGTCGATTATTTAAAAATTGACGGCAGTTTTGTGAAGCATATTGTAGAAGAACCAATTGATTTAGCAATGGTAGATGCTATCAATAAAATTGGTCAAGTTATGGGAATTCAAACTATTGCCGAGTTTGTGGAAAACAACGACATTTTAAAAGTAATTCAAAACCTTGGGGTAAATTATGCCCAAGGTTATGGTGTTGGTAGACCTACTCCTTTTAAGTTATTTCAATTCAATTAGAAAATAGGAGATATTAGATGGCAATATTATTCTCATCTAATATCTAAAATTGATTGACTCAGCATTTTGCCGTAAATTCTGCTCGCAATTGATTGACAACGCGATCTAAACCTACAGAATGAGCCGCTTTAAATAAAATCCGATCGCCTGCTTGAATAAATGTTTTGAGTCGCGCTACTAAATCGCCATGACTAGCAAAGCACTCTGAGGGTACACCTTCAGCACTTTGAGCGATCGCTACTGCATCTTGTCCGTCTACCAAAACTAGCAACCCGTCCAAATTCAAGTGGCGGACGGTTTCACCGACTTTTTGGTGTAATTGTGGCGATCTCTCTCCTAATTCTTTCATGGCTCCCAATACGGCAATTTTGCGTTTTCCGGGAGTATCAGCCAATAACTGCAAGGCGGCTAACATTGCTTCTGGTGCAGCATTATAAGTTTCATCTAACAATACAACATCATTGGGTAAAGCATAACGTTGCGATCGCCCGGTGGGCATATCCACTGTGACACCATCAGTTAAAGTTGACCAATCAATTCCTAATACCTTGGCGACAGCTAAAGCGGCTAAAAAATTCGTCGCATTATGACGACCAGCCAGCGGTAAAGGTAGTTTTATACTTGCAACTTCTATTGTTTCACTATCAATCAAAGTACCTGAGATATCGCCACCAGATAAACCATAAGTTAAAACTTCACCTGACCAAACCTGTTTAGCTGTGGCGATTAATAAAGGATTGTCGTGATTGAGAATTGCTACACCATCTTGAGGCATTTCAGCTAATAATTCACATTTTGCCTCAGCGATCGCTGTTTCTGAACCTAACAACTCAATATGCGCCGTCCCCACGTTAGTAATTACACCAATAGTCGGCCGAACAATGTGTGTTAGTTCAGCAATTTGTCCTCTACCCCGCATCGCCATTTCAATCACAGCAAAATTATGTTCTGCATCCAGTTCCAGCAGAGTTTTCGGTACACCTATTTCATTATTGAAATTTCCGTAAGTCTTGTGAACTCTCCCTTGTGTAGATAAAACCGCCGTGATTAATTCTTTGGTTGTAGTTTTGCCCACAGAACCCGTTACGCCAATCACTGGGATATCAGAGCGATCGCGCCACCATCTGGCAATTTGTTGATAAGCTGCGAGAGTGTTTTTCACCTGCAACACCGGAAATTGAGAATTTTCGTAGTCAAAATCCACAATTGCTGCTAACGCACCTTTCGCGATCGCTGTGGGAATAAAATCATGTCCATCAAAATTTTCCCCACGTAAAGCCAGAAATACCTCTCCTGGCTGAATAATTCGCGTATCAGTTTGGATACCACTGCTAACTTGAGCTAAAGCAGTTGCCGATAAGTTGCTAGATTGCGCCGAGATCACTTGCAGCAGTTGGGATAGGGTAGAAGACCAAGACATAGATATTTTGGGATGATTTTTATCAAAAATGATTATCTGTTTTCTTAACTAAATCGTCCATAAAGGAGAAGACAACAAAATTTTCTCATCGTATGATCTGTGTGAGAAAAATACAAAGTACCATACTGTTTTTAAGCCGTAAATTTTTAGCGATCGTTCAGGAAGTTAATTATTTTCTGAGACATAATCCCATTTGTCGATTTAACCATGACAGAGCATATTTCACAGCCTAATTTTGTCATCATTCATACTAAATTATCCATAAAATTAGACACTAATTCTCATTTTTGGCAAGTCATTTGGCGACAATTTCGGCAAAGTAACAAAATCCCTTTCTTTTGGTAGTTAATTTTTTAATTATCAGTCCACACTCAGGGAAAATAAGTATGACATCTTTGATTAAAGCTAACTAATGCTAATGATAGATGTTCTGTCTTTAACTCTCCCTACAAATTCAACACTCATCAGGCGAACTATAGCATTACCTATCTACAATCAACCACAGAGGAAGACATGGTATCAAATAATTCAGGGTTGTATATTCTACTAGTCAGTGTTCACGGTTTGATTAGGGGTAAAAACCTGGAATTAGGCAGAGATGCTGACACTGGTGGACAAACAAAATATGTAGTCGAACTTGCTTGTACACTAGCAAAAAATCCCCAAGTAGAAAGAGTAGACTTGGTGACGCGTTTAGTAGACGACCCAAAAGTCAGTTCAGACTACGCCAAACCCGTAGAAATGCTGTCAGACAAAGCCCAAATTATTCGTCTGGCTTGTGGGCCACGCCGCTATCTCCGCAAAGAAGTTCTCTGGCCGCATTTAGATACCTTTGCGGATGAATTACTCAGACATATTCGCAAAGTTGGCAGAATTCCCAATGTTATTCATACTCACTACGCCGATGCGGGATATGTCGGTTGTCGAGTTGCTGGTTGGCTAGGAACACCCCTTGTACATACAGGTCATTCCCTCGGCCGAGTCAAACAGCAAAGATTATTAGAACAAGGAACCAAACTCGAAGCGATTGAAGATCACTTTCATATTAGTACTCGCATTGAAGCCGAAGAAATTACCCTTGGCGGTGCAGCCTTAGTCATCGCCAGTACTCATCAAGAAATTGATGAACAGTACAGCGTTTACGACCAATATCAACCAGAAAGAATGGTGGTCATCCCGCCTGGAGTAACTTTAGAAAATTTTTATCCTGCACCAGAAAATTGGCCAAATCCGCCGATATATAAGCAATTACAGCGATTCCTCAAAGACCCGGAAAAGCCCATGATCATGGCAATTTCCCGGCCAGCAATGCGGAAAAACGTCAATCGTCTGATTAAAGCTTTTGGAGAAGATTCCGAACTGCGTCATCTAGCTAATCTTGTAGTTGTGCTAGGACAACGAGACGACATCTCGACAATGGAATCTGGGCCAAGACAAGTTTTTACAGAAATCTTTCAATTAATCGATCGCTATGATCTTTATGGTCACATAGCCTATCCCAAACACCATAATTCTGATGATGTGCCTGATTTATATCGCTTGACAGCGAAAACTGGCGGCGTGTTTATTAATCCCGCACTGACAGAACCATTTGGGTTAACTTTGATTGAAGCCTCTGCTTGTGGTGTACCAATTATTGCCACATCTGATGGCGGGCCACAAGATATTATTGGCGCTTGTGAAAATGGTGTGTTGATTGACCCGCTGAATATTGAAGACATTCAAAATGCCCTGCGTGATGCTTTGAAAAATAGCGAACAATGGCAACGTTGGTCTAGCAATGGCTTGAGTAATGTCCGCAAGCATTTCTCTTGGGAAAGTCATGTAAAACAATATCTAGAGAAAGTCCGCCTATTTCCCCAACAAAAGATTCAATCTTTACTCAGTCCAGTGCGAGAATTTCCCACACGCGATCGCCCAGACTGGAAAATCCCCGAAACCAACCACTTACCAACCGCCGATCGCTTTCTGATTACGGAAATTGATAACACTTTATTAGGCGACCAAGAAGCACTACACAAGTTAATTCAGCGGATTCGTGCCGAAGGACATACAACTGGTGTTGGTATTGCTACAGGCCGCAACCTCCAAAGTACTTTAAGTATGTTAGAGGAATGGGAATTTCCCATGCCAGATTTGCTGATTACCTCAGCCGGGAGCGAAATCTACTACGGCCCGCAAATCGTAACAGATACAAGTTGGCAAAAACACATCAGCTATAATTGGCAACCTGGGGCAATTCGAGAAGCGATGAAAGCTATTCCAGGAATAGAATTACAGCCCCCAGACACCCAAGGTAAGTTTAAAATTAGCTACTTTGTTGATGCTGATAAAGCACCCAATTTCCGCGAAATCATCCGCCACCTGCGCCAGCAACAACTCCCCGTCAAAGGCATTTTTAGCCATAATATGTACCTTGACTTATTACCATTCCGGGCTTCTAAGGGAGATGCTCTGCGCTACGTAGCTTTAAAATGGGTATTACCTGTAAAGCGTTTCTTAGTAGCAGGTGCATCAGGTAATGATGAATCTATGCTGGCTGGGAATACCTTGGCAGTTGTCGTGGGGAATTACAGCAAAGAAATCCACAAGTTACGCGGTTATCCCCAGATTTACTTTGCTCAAGGACGCTATGCTTGGGGGATTTTAGAAGCCTTAGATCACTACGACTTTTTTGGTAATTTATCTGTAACACAGCCAGAACCAGAAATGTTAGCAGTGTAATTTTTCAGTTTCACGCGTATGTAGGGGGTAAGTTTTTACTTTTTTACATACGCGGGATGCTCTTGCATGAACTTCATTCGGTAGGGTGTGTTGTAGCCTAGAGCAATGCACCATAATTGGATATAGTTCAGATTTTCTGGCTCAAACGAACCACAGAGATATAGAAGATTTATCCCAGCAGACTGACAACAGCCGTGGCTAACTGTACTGGTTCTATTGGTTTAGCAAGATGCTTGTGAAAACCTGCGGCTAAGGCTTGTTGGGTGTCTTCATTTTTAGCGTAGGCGGTAAGTGCGATCGCCGGAATTTTTCTGCCCTGTGTGGCTTCCCATCTTCGGATTCTGCGAATCAAACTGTAGCCATCTTCCAAAGGCATCCCAATATCACTGATTAACACATCTGGCTGAAATTCTGGCAATATTTCAAAGCCTGTGGCTGCATTTGCAGCAGCCATAACTGTCGCACCATATTCTTCTAATGTAAACACTAAAAAGTCGCGGGAGTCCTCATCATCCTCAACAACTAAAACGCGCACTCCCGTCAAATCTAATACCAGATTACTAGATTGAGTTTCCGGCTGTTTTTGTGACTGCACAGGCAATAAGGGCAACATTACTGTGAAAGTTGACCCTAATCCTTCACCAGGACTAGTCACATTCACTGTTCCTCCATGCAATTCGACTAAGTGCCGCACGATCGCCAGTCCTAGCCCTAAACCACCAAATTTGCGTGTGATGGAAGCATCAGCTTGGCGAAAATAGTCAAAAACGAACGGTAAAAACTCTGGCTCGATACCTTTGCCAGTATCACTTACAGTAATTTGAGCATATTTGCCAACTCGTTGTAACTGAATTGACACAAGCCCATTATCTGGGGTAAACTTAATCGCATTGGAAAGTAAATTCCAAACTATCTGTTGTAACCGCGCCGAGTCGCCAGCAACTTGTCCTAAATGTTCTAACTGAGTTTGAACCACAATTGATTTAGCAACAGCAGCAGTTCGCATCGTTTCTATTGCCGACTCAATAATGAATGATAAATCAACTGGCGCTACATTCAAGTTGAGTTTACCGCGTAATATCCGCGAGACATCTAACAAATCGTCTATAAGTTGAGTTTGTAATTTAGCATTACGCTCAATTGTTGCTAGAGCCTCGGCAGTTTTGGCTGCATTTAATTTTTGAGTTTGCAGCAATCTTGACCAACCTAAGATGGGGTTCAGCGGTGAACGCAGTTCGTGAGACAGAATGGCTAAAAATTCATCCTTAACTCGGTTTGCTTCTTCTGCTTGGGCGCGTGCGACTTGCTCACGATAAAGTAAGTTATTGCGTTCTTCTTCAACTTGTTTGCGTTGCGTAGCTTGCTGATAGGCATCGTTGATATCTGTGTTTGTGCCAATCCATTCTCGGATTAAACCATCGCCATTGAGGATGGGAACAGCACGAGTAATCATATAACGATATTCACTAGTGGAATGATGCCACAATCGTGATTCTATTTCGTAGAATGTTTTCTCAGCCAGTGCTTGTTGCCATTGTTTTTGAACTTGTTCTTGATCCTCTGGGTGAATCATTTGCAGCCAACCCCAGCCAGCATAATCATTCCAACTTTGACCTGTGTATTCTTCCCAAGACGGCTGGAGATCAATAAATTCACCGAAAGGATTAGTCATCCAAACGACTGCTGATGTTGCAGCCACTAGTGAACGATAACGTTCCTCACTTTGGCGCAAAGCTGACTCTGATTGCTTACGTTCTGTAATGTTTCGGAAATAAACAGCCAGTCCATCAGGTGAAGGATAGGCATGAATTTCTAGCCACTTACCTATAGGCTCAATAAATTCCTCTAAGACAACAGCAACTTGTTGATTAATAGCACGGTGAAGTTCTTGGTAACTTAGCATTCCGACTATTTCAGGAAATACTTCTTGCCAAACGTGCTTACCTAATAATTGTTCGCGGGTTTTCTGCAATAACCTTGTAGCTTGCTCATTGACGTAGGTGTAACGCCATTCGTGGTCAAAAGCTACAAAAGCATCAGTAATACTTTCGAGAATGGTAGCAATTTGATTGCGGGCTGTCTCCGCTTCCAGGCGTAATCGCTGCTCGTAGTGAGCAAGTTCTTGGCGGATTTTTGCCATTTTCAGGTTAGCATCAACCCGTGCTAATAGCTCCTTGACAGAGAAAGGTTTAATTAAATAATCGTCTGCCCCAATGTTTAATCCGGCCACACAAGATTCTTCTTCGGCTCGGGCCGAAAGCAGAATTACTGGCAAAGTTTGAGTTTCAGGATTGGCTCTTAGCTCTTGTAACAAACCAAAACCGTCGAGTTTTGGCATCATAATGTCTGTCAGCACAATATCAGGCATTTTTTGGCGAATAGATGCTAAAGCGGCTATTCCATCCCCTACTGTCTCAACTTCATATTGCAGACTTAATAAACGCTGCACGTAATCGCGCATATCTGCATTATCGTCAACTAAGAGAATGCGGAGAGATGAAGGTGATAAGTGACAGGTGACAGGTAATAGACTTGATTCTTCGTCTCTGTTGCTTTCTTCTGGTAGCCAGCGTAGTGCTTCGGCAATATAGGTGGCGCTGGCTTGAATTGTTGGGGATAGTATGGATGTGTTTGTCATACCAGAGATGCGATCGCTTGGTAAGTGATCACATCCCGTAGGAATGGAGATAATAAAGCTGGTGCCGCGATTAACAATACTAGTAACTGTAATTGTGCCTTGATGCAGTTTGACTAGTTCTTGAATTAAAGATAGCCCAATCCCAGAACCTTCATAGGTGCGTCCTTTAGCGGTGGGAACTCGATGAAATCGCTCAAATATGCGGGGTAATTCTTCAGCGGGAATACCTATACCTGTGTCTCGCACTTCCAGTTCGATATGATCTTGGCAATAGCGCAAGTCCAGATAAATTTCCCCAGTAAAGGTAAATTTAAAAGCATTGGATAGCAAGTTCAGGACTATTTTTTCCCACATTTGGTGGTCAACATAAATTGCTTCTGGCAAAGGGGAACAGTTGACTAAATAACGGATGCCGGCTTGTTCAATTGCTGACCGAAATACCGCAGCCAAATCAGCAGTTAAGATTGCGAGGTCAGTTGGCTGGTATTGGGCTTGCATTCGCCCGGCTTCAATGCGGGAAAAATCTAGTAGAGTATTGACTAGCTTGAGTAAACGGAGAGAATTACGATGGGCAATTTCGAGTTTTTGGCGATCGCTCGGCAACGGCCCACCAGGATTTGCTAAAGTTTCTTCTAATGGCCCTAGCATCAAGGCTAGGGGGGTACGAAACTCATGAGTAATATTACTAAAAAATGTTGTTTTTGCCCTGTCTAATTCTGCTAATGCTTCGGCACGTTGACGTTCTGCTTCGTAAGCATCAGCATTGGCGATCGCTGTGGCAATATTATTAGCGACTAAATCAAAAAATCCTTCGTATTCATCATCAAATGCTCGTTGCCGACTAATGCCTAATATAACTATGGCGGCTAATTCTGCTTTACCTGATTGGGCAATAGGCATAACTAACGCTGATGATGCAGAATTAATACCAATTTCTGAAGGCAAATTCTGAATTAATTTGGCTTGCTTTGTCTGCTTAACTTCGCTCAAATGCCAAGGATCATGAGCTTGGGTTAAGTCAATTTGCTCAGGAGTTGCGCCAGTTCCGGGTGTGATCCCAGATATACCTACCAACCGTGCTTGTGTACCCCCTGATTCCACTCGATACAATAGAGCAAAGGGAATATCAGCCAAATTTTGGGCTAGTGTTTCTGCCAAAATGGTGTAAGCTGCGGCTACTGTTTTGGTCGCTGCTGTGTTAGCGGCCAGTTCTCTGAGTGTACGGAGACGACGTTCACTAATTACCCGTTCAGTGGTTTCAATCACCGCACAAAAAACTCCACCCACGCCCCCCGTTTCATCTCGAATTGGGCTATAGGAGAAAGTAAAGTAAGTTTCTTCGAGGTAGCCGTAGCGATCAATCATCAGCTGCAAATTATCTGACCAGGTAGACTGACCCGTATTCATCACGCTATCAGCTAACGGCCCGACCACATCCCAAATTTCTGCCCAGCAATCTTGAGCCGACTGTCCTAAAAATTGCGGATGCTTACTAGCACCAAGAATCGTACGATAAGCATCGTTGTAGAGATTAGCATACTCTTTACCCCACCAGATAAACATTGGGTAACGAGAATTCAAAATAATACTCACCGCCGTTTTTAAACTTTGCGCCCATGTTGATGCGGAACCTAAGAGCGTTTGCGACCAATCAAGCGATCGCATCAGTGAACCCATCTCTCCACCGTCCGCAAACACATCTTCAGAAATTTCTGTCTTCCTTAGATGAGTCACGGTTGTGCCTCCACTGTTGCAAAATATTGCTGGTATAAGTTGGGGCAATATTTTTCTGTAATTAGTTTGAGGGTAGATGCGATCGCTAATAAATCTGATGGCTGATGCTGATTTTTTCTACAATTGCCGATAAGAGATGCAAATATGAACACAGTTAATAGTTGCTTAGGAGTAAACTTCCACAATTCACGCATCAGTTTACTGGCTTTTGTTAGCCTAAGCAATGCGGTCTTGCTTAATTTCACTGCTTGAATAACATACTGCATTTACCTTGGATGAGCAGAAAAAGCACTACATACTTTATTGTTATATGAATTACTAAATCGTCTATCTACCTTGAGATTTAATTTTTGATATTTTTCCTGAAAAAAGCGAAATTTGTCACAATCTACGCCTTAAAGCTAAAAATATGAACAATTTCAGCCTTGAGAAATATATAATACTACATAACTCTTAGGTTTAAACAAAGGGTGTAAGGTATGGGGTGTGAATTTTACCTCAGACCCTATACCATTACACCCTAATCTTTATGGGTCATTTCTGCTTGTTTCTTTAGCAGATTAACCGAGATTTACCTTAACAACTTTTTGTTTTTCCGCTTCAGATTTTGGCAAAGTTAAACGGAGAATCCCATCTTTATATTCAGCTTGTACTTTGTCGTTTTGAACTAAAGAAGGTAACGGAATAATCCTTTGAAATCTGCCATAACGGAATTCAGAACGACTTATGCCTTTTTCTTCTGTTTTAGTTTCCGACTTACGTTCACCACTAATCGAAACGGCTTCTGGTGTAACTTCTACATTCATATCTTTTGCTTCTAAACCAGGTACTTCTAGACGCAGATGAATTGCTTCATCTGTTTCTTCTAATTCAGCAGCAGGGACAAAATTAAATGCTGTTGTTTCACCACCATCTGTAGGAGCTAATCTATCAAACAGACGATTCATTCGCCGTTGTAGAGTTTCTATTTCGCGGAATGGTTCTAGGCGTTCAATATCACGAAATGGTTCCCAGCGAATAAGTGCCATATCTGTCACCTCTAAGATGCAACATTTGGGATATTGAAGCTTAAATTTAAGCTTTTTAGTGAGTCCGTAATAGTTGAATTTTTGAAATGATTAAAGCTTAATCTCAAGCTTCTTAATTACAAGTTATATCAAAATTGAAATCTTAGAGGTTCGGTTTTATAACAAGGAACGATCGCAATAACCGTACTTACTTAGTACTTGCATATTGCCCAATAGTAATTGCTGTAATTTTCCCTAAAAAAGCATTCTATTTTGTGATTTGATTTTGAGAATTAATATGAGATTATCCTTGCAGAGGTAAGCTAATGGTAAAGGTTGCCCCTTGATTCAAGGTACTGCTGGCGGTGATACTACCTTTATGAGCTTCGATAATGCGTTTAGCGATCGCCAGTCCTAATCCATTACCACTACCTTTACGTGAAGGGTCTGTGGTATAAAATTGCTCAAAAATCCGGGGTAAATCATTGTCATTAATGCCCCTACCCTGGTCTTGAATTTGAATAATTGCTTTTTTTCCTTCACTAAACCCAGATATCAACACTTGAGAATCTGGATGTGAGTGTTTGATGGCATTATCTAATAAATTGAGAATCGCCTGTAATAATCTTTCTGGATCACCTTGCAGTTGTAGTTCTGCGACATTGATTTGCACAGTTACGGCTACAGCCTGCATTCGTGGTTCTACTGCATTCACCGCACGGTTAATCAACCCCCGCAAAGAAATTAATTGCTTTTCTAATTCTGTGACTCCTGCTTCTAAGCGTCCTAAATCTAGCAAGTCATGAATTAAACGTGATAAACGTTTAGTTTCACTTTCGATAGTATGGAAAAAGCGATCGCGTAATTCTGCTTCTTCGTAAGCACCACTTTTGAGTGCGTCAACTGTTACCTGGACATTACTAATAGGTGTGCGTAATTCATGGGAGACATTGGCTAAAAATACCCGACGTTCTTGGTCTAAAGAAGCTAACCTTTCACTCATCCGGTTAAGTTCTGCGGCTAACTGATCTAACTCATTATTTTGCTGGATAATTAATTTGTCACCAAAATGACCACTACCCAAGCGAATCGCAAAGTTACGCATAATTTCAATCGGTTTTGACAGACTGCGTGCAAAACGACTGCTAATTAATGCACATAACAAGATTGTCACTGCGAGAGTTCCTAAAACACTCCAAATTACAGTTAAAAACTGGCGCTGAAACTGTTCCAAGGTGATGGACATTCGCAAGACACCCAATAATTGACCTCGACGCTGAATTGGCCTCGCAATAAAAAGGCGATCTTCATTGCTTAAAACTCCTTTAGCCACTCCTTGCGCCGCATAATTTTGGAAAGCTTGCTGCATTCCTGGCACTTTGTACCAATTTGTCACTTTTTGATCTAATTTGGGGTCAGAAGTGGCGATGAGACTACCTTTTTTATTAAAAACACGCAACGTTACTGTCTGTGGTGCGCCATAGCGTTGTACCAGTAGTTTTACCCGTGAAATATCCTTTTCTTCCAGCGCATCTGCAACGCTTTCACTCAATGCACTTGTCCAGTTTTCTAAATCCGTCTGCCGTGTCTGCATAAAGTACGCATGGAACGACCACAAAATATAACCAGCCATCAGTGATGTACCAAAAGCCGTCAGCATGAGGTAAGTGGCTAACAGCTTGGCATGAATTGTATTTAATTTAATCCGTGGTCTCCAGCCTGTCATGAAGGCTTTTCTCCAGAACGACGGCGTAGCACTGCTTTAATTCGTGCTAGTAGTTCGCGGGTGTTGAATGGTTTAGTCACATAATCATCCGCCCCTGCTTCTAAACCCCAAATTTTATCTATATCTTGATCTTTAGCAGTAAGCATGACAATTGGTACATCAGAAAAAGCTCGAATCCGCCAGCAAACCTCCATACCGCTAACTTCCGGTAGCATGATATCGAGCAAGATTACATCAGGTACTTGTTTATGAAACTGTTTTATCGCACTATGCCCATCGGCAGCTGTCGTCACCGTGTAGCCTTCTTTTTGTAATGTGTAGGTGAGACTGTCACACAGGGCTGCTTCATCATCTACGAGTAGAATATGGGGCATTTTTCCTTTCTAAAGTTAACTTTTAATTCTAGCTTGGATAGTTTGTGCTAAGTTTGACATCCTTCTGTAGTTACAGGTTAGCGATCGCAATTCAAATTGGGCTATTTGCTCACAGTGCTAACTTGAAGCACTCGTATAAAAACGCAAAGCAAACCGCCAAAATTTAGTAGAAAGCCAAAATAAAACAATTGCTAACACCATCGCACCTATCACCCAACTCAACTGAACTCGACCCAGCATTGCTTCTGCTGGAATAGTAGTCAAAAATGTGACTGGTACAACAAAGGTAAAGAAAAAGCGGTAAGCTGCGGGGTAAGCCACCATTGGATATCTACCAGCTTCCAACAAACCCCGCAATACTTCAGTGGCGTTATTAATTTTCACAAACCAGATGCTAGTGGCTCCCAGCATAAACCACAGGCTATAAAAAATGACTAAACCAAATAATAAAGGTACAGCACTCAGCAGATAGTTCTGAATTCCCAAGCCCAGGCGTTTACCTGCATAACCAATGATCATTATGCCGAAAATTATGTCCGGTAATCCCCAAGGCGAAAGAGTATGAGTAGATAACCAAAATTGACTACGGATAGGTTTGAGGAGTACAAAATCTAAAGTGCCTATCTGGACATGACTAACAATTTTATTTAAGTTAGGAGCCAAAAATGTCGCCGAAAAGCCTTGCAGTATGGTAAAAATGCCCAACACAACTAAAGCAGCTTCCCATGACCAGCCAGCAAAAGTATAACCAGTGCGATAAAACAAGAACAAACCAAAAATACTTCCAACTAAATTACCCAAGCTGGTAAGGGTAGCAACGACAAAGTTAAGCCGATACTCCATCTCTGCTGCAATGGAAGTAGCCCAAAATAACCGGATTAATTTCCAATATCTGCTCATTTTTGCCTGAAACTCCATTACATAAATAATTGATCAACTTACGCAAACTTCATAATATTCATCATGCAGCAATATTGCTGAACGCTAAGATATTTAATGCTTATTCTTGAGAAAGTGAGATTTTATGCATTTTGACTTACCAGAGTTAATTAAATCAATCGGTTACTTCGGAGTATGGGCAATAATTTTTGCTGAATCAGGATTACTTATCGGGTTTTTCCTACCAGGTGATAGTTTACTGTTTACCGCAGGATTTGTTGCCTCTCAGCATTTGCTGAATATTTGGATTTTAATTATCGGCGCGTTTGTTTGTGCGGTTTTAGGTGACAATATTGGCTATATTACCGGGCATAGATTTGGTAGAAGGTTATTTCAGAAAGAAGATTCATTATTTTTTCATAAAAAACATGTCGTGAAAACGCAAAAATTTTATCAAAAACATGGCAAAAAAACTATTGTTTTAGCTAGGTTTGTGCCGATAGTACGGACTTTTGCGCCCATTGTTGCTGGGTTAGGTGCTATGCACTACCAGACTTTTATGTTTTACAACCTCATCGGTGGGTTTGTTTGGACTGTCGGGATGACGATGTTAGGTTTCTTTTTAGGAAAAACTTTACCAGCGGAACAAATAGATAAATATTTATTGCCAATTATCGGTGGAATTATTGTTATTTCTTTAGTGCCTTCTATTGTGCATTTAATTCAAGAAAACAAAGCCAAAAACTAGTAAATTAGAGTTTTTGTGCAGTTCATTATGATAAGCAATTTCAGGCTTTACCTTCTCGTCTCACTTTCGTTTGTACAACAACCCCAGGTAGAGTGACCATTGGTATAGCGATCGCTTTAATGTCAATTTCGATGATGATTCCCATTCCTGGGACAAACACATTACCAGCAATGGGTATTTTTGTAACTGGTTTTGGTCTGCTAGAAGATGATGGTGCTATTAGTTTAGGTGGTTTAGTCCTGAGTCTGATGGGGCAATTTTGACTACTTCAATTTTAATTGCACTGATTTGGTGTGGTTGCTGTATTCTTGATTTAATCAGAGCTTGGTTAGGTCGTTAGCTAAAATTTCTTTCTTTAGGAGAATGAACTAGAAACGCCAGAGAGTAAGAATAAAGATATGAACGGTGTGAACATCAATCTCTATTTACTCCTAGAAAATCTCTTGTTTTTGATAGTTGCTACATCTTTGACTGGGATTTTAAGTCGGGTATGGAAACATACCAAGCCATATACTTTGCCTTTACCATTCCCTTGGTGGTACAAGTGGTGGTTTTTATCAATCCAACTACTAGGTGTACTACTACCACTACCAATTATGTTGTTGTGGGGCGTATGGTGGAAACATAGCACCGTATTAGCTGTTCTGGGTTGGTACTTTATGATCTTGGGTTTGCAAATTTTGTTTGAAGTTGTAACCCTAAGAAAACTACAAAATGTAGTGTGGGTACTAGTGCCTTATATTTACTTACCTTATCGTTTCTGGCAACTTTACGAAGGTTCGACACTGTTGAGTTCAGAACCTGAACTGCTGTGGGTGCGATATTTATTAATTTTTGAACTAGTGCTATGGATTGTCAACTACGCCATAGATGTATCACAACTACCTAGACTATTTCGTTGGGAAGTAGATTCAACATCTCTGACAGCTAACAGTTGAAAATCTTTATCAATTAGATTTAAAATCTTGATGACTGTGGTGGACAGTTTAGGAATATGAAATTAACTTGCTGCCGTACACTGATCAATGGAGGGAAAAGTAATAAATCATCTCAAAAGCTTGCATTGTTTATTGGTTTCAGCTACAGTCAAGACATATTCCCTGGGGTTGAATTATGCTGCTCAAGTTAAATTTTGAGGCATAAATTGTATATTATTTTACTTTCAGGGATTTTTTAATCTCTTTTTTTATATTTATATTGAGAAATATTTGCAAATATGCCTAGAAGAATTAGGAGCTTACAAGCCCTTAACTTTAAACAACTGTTCAAAATACATACAGCAGTTATGTCTGGCGACAAGCCACTAAACATCTACGTCTGCGATAGTCATAATTTAATCAAAAATTTAAAATTTTTCCGGAAAAGTATAGCAATAACTTGTTGGAGTTTGGCTGACAATATTGTGGAGACTTTATTAATTAGACAGTTTTTCTCTAGAAATGATGTTATAAAGTGGCAGTTTGCTTTTAAGCCATAAATGCAAGTTATTTCTGTTTATCTTGATGAGATGCAGAAATTGTAGTCAAAAACACAATTGTTATTCACGCCTCCTTTATCTGTAAAGCTAACAAATGAGATAAGTTCGATGAGTACCTTTTTTTGTTCTGATTATGCGCGACAAGTAGGAGAAGATTTAATTGGTAGTGCTACCAATTATGAAACATATATTTTAGTCGAGTGTCCGCCACCTTGGACGACAGAAGCTTTTAATTCTCGATGGGTTCCTAAGAACTTACAAAGTTTAGAACAGGAAATCACCCGTGCAAAATTACCAGTTAGATTTCTTTTAATCGCTAATGATGTATCACATAAAGCTGACCAAACAACACTGTTAATTTATCAGAAAAAACAGGGTTTAAGTCATGGATATTGCAAGTATGAATTTCACTTGCCAAATATTGAGCAAGTAGCAGGTGTTGTCAAAAAATGGTTAGCCAATAGAACTGCTGATTATCCAGTATACACAGACGCAACAAGAGATATTTTAGTGTGTACTCACGGTAGTCATGATAAATGCTGTGCTAGATATGGTAATCCTTTTTACTTCCATGCTGCTAATACTATTAATGATTTGGAATTAGCTCATGTTAGGCTTTGGAAGTCAAGTCATTTTGGTGGACATCGTTTTGCACCTACAGCCATAGACTTGCCAGAAGGAAGGTATTATGGTGTTCTTGACCAAGAAACATTGAAGGCGATACTAACACGGGCTGGCGATATTCAATCCTTGGAAAAAGTTTATCGCGGCTGGGGAATTTTACCAAGTCAGTTACAAGTTTTGGAACGAGAACTAATTTTTCATTATGGATGGGATTGGTTTAATTACAAAGTTGCTGGCAAAATCCTGGAACAAAGTTTAGATAATCAGACATTTCTGGGTGAAATCAACTGTGAAAGTCCTGATGGTTCTTTATATACTTATCAGGCTCAAATTATCAAGGATAATACTAAGTCTGTTCAACTCAAAAGTGCTTGCAATGCTCATCAAACTTCAGTATTAGTGAAATATACTATTGCTAATGTCTGGCTGACATCAACAAAGGTAGTAACTTTGAGTAAATAGTGATTTTAGGGTTAATCATCTACCAATATTTTTGTTGATTTATAAAAAATTCAATTAATAGTATTCTTGTGTCAAAACTGCAAAAGAAAAAATCAAGAATGTAGGATAGTCATGCTCATGTCCATCCTACAGAATCAAACGATTAAGTTCCTAACATTTGTAGGTTGTGTAAGGTTGCATACATACCTCCTTGTTGTAATAATTCCTCATGACTACCTTGTTCGATTAATTCACCACGCTTGAGAACAAAAATGCGATCTACATTACGAATTGTTGATAAGCGGTGAGCAATTACAATGGCAGTACGTTTTATTAATAGCTGATCTAGCGCCTGTTGAACTAAAGCTTCTGTATTTACATCTAAACTGGCCGTAGCTTCATCTAATACGAGAATTTGGGGGTTACGAATAGCCGCACGAGCAAAAGCTAACAGTTGTTTTTGACCACTAGAAAGATTTGTGCCACGCTCTCGCAATTGAGTATTGTAGCCTTGGGGCAATTCTTCAATAAACTGAGCAATATTAGTATTTTGTGCAGCTAACTCGATTTCGTCGAATGTGTACCTGTCTCCGAGAGTGATATTACTTTTGACATCGCCAGCAAATAAAAAGCCTTCTTGTAAAATGACAGCCATATAACGGCGTAATTCGGCTTGTGGCACTTCTCGAATATCGACACCATCGATTAAAATTCGTCCTTGGGTGGGTTCATAAAGGCGGCATAAAAGCCGAATAATGGAACTTTTACCTGCACCTGTAGGGCCGACTAATGCGACTTTTTCACCAGGACGAATCACAAAGTCCAAATCTTTGATCACAAAATCGTCATCTTTGTAAGCAAACCAAACGTGTTCAAAACGAATTTCGCCTAATTCTGGTGTGGAATTGAAATTTTGTGATTCCATCTCAGCAATGATTTCGTCTATGTAACCGAAGCTATGATCAAAAACTGAGAAGCGTTGATTGTTGCGATCGCGGATTTCTATCGGTTCATCTAAAATATCGTTAATTCGTTCAATGGCAGTAAAGCCAGCTTGAATCACGGTAAATTTTTCAGCAAAATCTCGCAATGGGTCAAATAATCGCTGGGCGTACAAAACAAAGGCCGATAATACACCAAATGTCAGGTTTTGTTCCAACAGTAACCAACCACCCATCCACAATACACCTGCGATCGCTACTAAACCAATCCATTCCAAAGTAGCCGACACAGCCGAATCATAAAAAATGGTTTGATCCATTTGGGCAATGTAGCGGTTGTTAACGCTGCGGAACAACTCTGCATTAATTTTTTCTCGCCTAAACAACTGTACGACGTTAATACCAACAATATTTTCTTGTAGCTGGGAATTTAACAAAGACAGTTCTTCCCGCGCTTTATAATTAGCTTTGCGGTACTGTTGTTGAAAGTGAATAATCAACCAAGTAATGGGTAACAAGATTAACAGCAGCAAACAAGCAAGTTGCCACTGAATAGACAACATAATCCCAATAATCACCACCATAGAAAATATATCGGAGATTATGCCAATCGCCCCAGTGGAAAACACATCGCCCAAAATTTCTACATCGCTGGTGAGTCTGGTAATTAATTTACCTACAGGTGTGCGGTCGAAAAAGCGGACTGCCAAAGATGTGACATGCTTAAACAAGTCTTGGCGAATACCTGCTGTGATATTTTGTCCTAATTTCTGTAGCAGATAACCCTGAATGCTTGTGAAGAACATTCGGGTAACAATTGCCACCAATATAAATCCTTCCAGGATATTTATCCCTTGCCATAAGGGAAGATTCCTGAGAAACTCGTAAGTACTAGGTTCATTACGGATTAATGAGATAGCCTGTCCAATCAGTAATGGTTGTATGGCATTAGAGAGAGCGATCGGTACAAGCAGTAACATTGCCAAAGTCAGCAATTTAACATGACGGCGGGCATAGGGAACTAAACGCGAGAACAATCGCCAGTCATTGCTACGCCAACGGTCTCTTCTGTAAGATTTTTTTAGGGATTGGTAGATGCTCATAATGGGAGCATTATATTAATTTTATTTTGCACTGGGAAAACACGCTTATTTAATGTAGCATTCACACCTGTAATCTAAAGCGACATCAGGCTTAGATTGACAGAAGCTATAGCAAAACTCAACATCTTGCGTTAGCAAGCCTGCAAGTATCATTTTTCAGTACCCAAACATTGTATTGCAGTACCCAATTATCGTATTGCAGTATCCAATTATCGTATTGCAGTACCCAGTTATGGTATTGCAGTACCCAGTTATTGTATTTGAGTACCCAATTATGGTATTGCAGTACCCAGTTATCGTATTTGAGTACCCAGTTATCGTATTGCAGTATCCAATTATTGTATTTGAGTACCCAGTTATTGTATTTGAGTACCCAATTATCGTATTGCAGTACCTAAAATATGACGCGATGTGCAACTTATTCTTAGCTGGACTTTAAAATAAGCATGAGCGATCGCTAAATGCTGCTTGGCGATCGCCTTAAGTCTTTTCTCACAAACAAACATCAAAATATTTTTACTGCAAGAGTAGCGATCGCATTTAGGGAAATCAAGCGATCGTAAAATCAGTATATTGTCTTTTCAGCTTACCCATAGCTCTAATTGTGATGAGTAATTATTCAATCAAAAAACCAGCTAAATCAGAATGTTCGCCCGTAGGTTTAGGCATTTCGACAATCACCCCATCATGCAATTCGTAACGAACTTCTGATTGTTCGGGATACCATTCGATAAACTCATCGAAGGTGTATATTTTTGGTTCAGCTTGGGTTTGGGTCATAAGTTAACGCCTTCGAATCATACTTGACCCCCAACTTGCCCAAAATCAAACTGGGTTGAGCAAGCGTTCGCCTGTAACACATACCAAGCTTGCTCAACCCTAGTGATTCATTTTTATCGCATTGTTACAAATTCTTCGGCTGAAGTTGGATGAATGCCGACAGTTGCATCAAAATCAGCTTTGGTAGCACCCATCTTAACAGCGATCGCTACTCCTTGAATAATCTCGGCAGCACTATTCCCGACCATGTGCGCTCCCAAAATTTTATCAGTATTACTATCAACGATCAGTTTCATCAAGGTTTTTTCATCTTTACCCGTTAGAGTGTAATACATTGGGCGAAAGCGCGATCGATAGATTTTTACTGCATCACCATATTTTTCTTGTGCTTCAGCTTCAGTTAGCCCAACAGTTGCAGCTTCTGGTGTGGTAAAAATTGCTGTCGGTACATTGGCATAACTCATAATTCGGGACTTACCACCAAATACCGTATCTGCCAATGCCCGACCTTCATTAATCGCAACAGGAGTCAAATTAATTCTATCTGTACAATCTCCCACCGCATAGATATTTTCTTCATGAGTGCGACTGTACTCATCTACAAGAATTGCCCCATCTCGATGCTGAACTTTGGTATTTTCTAAACCAAGGTTTTGGGTATTAGGCTTGCGACCAACCGCCGCTAAACTCACAGCATCAGCAACTACTGTTTCCTCAGTATCACCGCTACCTTTGACTGTGACTTTTACACCTTCTGAAGTTTTATCAATAGCAATCAATTCAATGTTATTGAGAATCCGAATACCGTGGTTAATCATGGACTGCTGAATTTCGCTACGGATATCTTCATCAAAACCACGCAGAATCTTATCTCCACGAATCACCTGTGTAACTTCACTACCTAACCCGTTTAAAATACAGGCAAATTCACAACCAATATAACCTCCACCTAAAATGACGATGCGCTTGGGTTGTTCTTTCAGGTGAAAAATATCATCAGAAGTAATAGCGTGTTCAATTCCTAAAATATTTGGTCTGACAGGTTTTCCACCAACAGCAATCAGTATTTTGTCTGCGGTGACTTGGCGTTGGCTTTGGCCGCCAGAGGCATCGCCAACAATAATAGTATGCGAATCAACAAACTTACCATATCCCTGCAACACTTCAACCTTGGAGTTATCCAACATCCGTTGGTAAATTCCATTCAGGCGACTCACTTCATTGTTCACCGCCGTAATCATTTTTTCCCAATTTAAAGTACTCTCAAGTGGACTCCAGCCATAGCCTTGAGATTCTTCAAATACGTCAGGAAAATGAGAAGCATAAACCATCAATTTTTTGGGAACACAACCACGATTGACGCAGGTTCCACCTAGTCTGTCAAACTCGGCAACTCCCACCTTGGCACCATATTCTGCGGCTCTTCTAGCAGTGGCAATCCCTCCAGAACCTGCACCAATTACTAATAAGTCAAAATCGTGCTTCATGTCTCCCCCATGAATAATTACTAATGCGTAATTCGTAATTCGTAATTGTTAATTTAATTACGAATTACGAATTATCAAGTCCGAATTATTGTATTTAGGCAGGTACAGGTGTCTTAGCTTCTTTGAGGTAAGCCAACATTGTATCTGCATCTGAAACTTCAAAAGGATCTGTGGGGCAATTATCTAAAAAGCCTGGTTCAATGAAAATCTTTTCGATCTTGCCATCATCAACTACCATCGAGTAGCGCCAAGAGCGCATCCCAAAGCCCAGGTTAGACTTATCTACTAACATACCCATTTTGCGAGTAAACTCGCCATTACCATCAGGAAGTAAAAATACGTTGTTTGCGCCTTGTTGTTTGCCCCATTGGAACATCACAAAGGCATCATTTACAGATATACAAATTATTTGATCAACGCCTAAAGCTTTAAATTGATCATATAGTTCTTCGTAGCGTGGCAGATGGGATGTAGAACAAGTAGGTGTAAAAGCACCAGGTAAAGAGAAAACTACAACACGCTTACCACCGAAAATATCTTGCGTAGTGCTGTCTTGCCAACGGTAAGGATTTGGCCCAGGTATAGACTCATCACGCACACGGGTTTTAAATACAACATCAGGAACTCTATCGATCACAGCCATATTTACCTCTCTAGCAGTTTATTTATGGGCGGTTAATTAAATTCTGCTCATGTAAGTCAGAATAATTCTGATTTAAGAAATATGCAATAGTTATAAATACTTAAAAATAATAAATTTCCAAGTACATCTTTTAGTGGCTGTATTTAGCCACTACTAATTTAAAGACAAACAATCAAAACCAAAATAATTCGCAATAGCTAGGACTTACGCAAGTATCACGCCTTACCATTACTGGTGATACTTGCGTAAGTCCTGTTATCAAACAATCTTCATACTCAAATCTAACCACTTTGACTGAGTAATGGGCGCACTACTAGAAATATAATCAACACCTGTGGCAGCCAAATCATAAATATTGTCTAAAGTTACATTCCCCGAAGCTTCAATTTTTACTTGACTGTTCTGCTGGCGAATCAAAGATACAGCCTCACGAATCATATCCAGATCCATATTATCCAACATAATAATGTCGGCTTTATACTCTAAAGCTTCTTTTACCTGTTCTATAGTTTCTGTTTCTACTTCAATCGTCAACGGATAAGGTATTTGAGAACGAATTCGGGTAATTGCTTCTCCAATCCCACCAGCAGCAGCAATATGATTGTCCTTAATCATCACTGCATCATCCAACCCCATACGGTGATTGATAGCACCTCCCACAGAAGTTGCATACTTTTCTAAGAGTCTTAAGCCTGGTGTAGTTTTACGTGTATCAACAAATTGAACAGGGAAATCAGCTATTTTCTCTACATATTTATAAGTTAAAGTTGCAATCCCACTCAACCGCATAGCTAAGTTTAGGGCTACTCGTTCTCCCATGAGTAGTGCATCTAATGAGCCATGAATTTCAGCTATTACTTCGCCTGGTTCACAGAAGACACCTTCACAGACAATAGTTGTAAAACTAATTTTGTCGTTTAACAACTGAAATACCCTTGCTGCAATTGGTAAACCAGCAATTATTCCTGGTGCTTTCGCTATCCATTTTGCTGTTCCTAGTGTCAAATTTGAAGTAATGAGGGGATTCGTTGTGCGATCGCCCCGACCAATATCTTCCAACAACCAGCTACGCAATAGCGGATCTAACACTAGCCAAGGCGGTAAAACACCCACTTTATTCACAACTTATAATTACTTCTTTTGCGACTTCTAGAATTACTATATCCCAAACCCCTTACTATCCAAGGGTCAT